>NZ_JBQEMR010000009.1:20608-131178 GCF_052045015.1 Stenotrophomonas sp. 22692 | reverse complement strand
CGGAGCGTTTCTTTGGTTACTTTCTTTGCGCGCAAAGAAAGTGACACCCCTCCGCGGTCGCGGAAACGAATCTCCGTGCGCACAAACGAAAACGGCACCTTCGCAGGTGCCGTCTCCATGAACCGCTTTACACGGAACCTCAGAACTTCGCGTCGAACTCGGCAGCGTAGCCGGTGTTCACCAGCACCTTCTGCAGCGACTCGGCCACCTTCAGGTTGCCGGCCACGATCTGATGGGTGTCCGGGCCACGGTTGTCCATGCGGCCCAGGGTCGCGCCCTTGAAGTCGCAGACCTTGCCGCCCGCCTCGCGGACCAGCAGCAGGCCGGCAGCGATGTCCCATGCCTTCACGCCGGCTTCGAAGTAGGCGTCGGCGCGGCCGCAGGCCACGTAGGCCAGGTCCAGTGCCGCCGAACCGGTACGGCGGATGTCCTCGCCGTGCACAAGCAGGGCGTCGACTGCCTTGAGCTGGGCGCTGGCGCGGGAACGCTCGCGCGGGGCGAAGCCGGTGTGGATCATCGTGCCTTCCAGATCCTTGCGGTCGGCCACGCGGATGCGGCGGTCGTTCAGCACGGCACCCGCGCCACGGCTGGCGGTGAACAGTTCATTGCGCAGCGGGTCGAAGATGACCGCATCGGTCGGCTCGCCGTTTTCGACCAGGGCGATCGACACGCAGTAGTGCGGCACGCCGCGCAGGTAGTTGCTGGTGCCGTCCAGCGGGTCGATGACCCACATCTGGCGGCGCTCGCCCTGCACGCCACCTTCTTCACCGAAGATGCCGTAGTCCGGGTAGGCGCGCTTGAGTTCCTTGACGATGACCTTTTCCGCGTCCGCATCCACTTCGCTGGCGTAGTCCATCCGGCCCTTCTGCACCACGTTCAGTGCCTCGAGCTTGTTGATGTTGCGCAACAGGACGTTGCCGGCGAGGCGGGCGGCCTTGACCATGACGGTTACGGCGGGTTTCTGCATGGCGTGGGCTCCCGGAAAGGCAGAAGAGATGGACTGGCGGGGGAAAAGAGCGGGTCCGGCGCAGTGGCCGGCCGCACAGTTTACCATTGGTCATCGTCCAGCTCGACCTTTTCCCTGTTCATGTCCCAGTTTCCCGCCGCCACCCGCCTCCGATTCGTCCTGGTCGGTACCCAGCACCCCGGCAACATGGGGGCCGCCGCCCGTGCCCTGAAGACCATGGGCCTGGCCCGCCTGGTACTGGTCGCTCCCGAAAAGCCGCTGGACGAGGAGGCATTCCGGCGCTCGGCCGGTGCCGAAGACGTACTGGGGGACGCCCCGGTGGTGGCCACCCTGGCCGAGGCCGTGGCTGACTGCCGCCTGGTGCTGGGCTGCACCGCCCGTGCCCGCCGTGTCCAGCTGGAGGAGTACCTGCCGGCCGATGCCGCTGCCCGCGCGGTGGCCAAGGCCGGCGAGGGTGCCGAGGTGGCGCTGGTGTTCGGCCGTGAGCGCACCGGCCTGACCAACGAGGAACTGCAGCTGTGCCATGCAGCGGTGCACATCCCGTCCGACCCGGAGTTCAGCTCGCTCAACCTGGCTGCTGCCGTGCAGGTGCTGGCCTATGAAACGCGCATGCAGCTGCTGGGTGCGCAGCCTGCAGCCGACGCCGAGCCGGGCTTCCGCGAACAGGCGGCCAGCCACGAGCAGATGGAGAGCTTCTTCGCCCAGCTTGGCGACACGCTGGATGAGATCGATTTCCACAAGGGCCGCGCCCCGGAATCGGCGATGCGCAAGCTGCGCCGCCTGTTCCTGCGCAGCGAACCCAGCGAGCAGGAAGTGCGCCTGTTGCGCGGCATCCTCGCCGACACCCAGCGCATGGCGCGACTGGCACAAGCGGGCAACAAGGACAGCTGACGACGTTCTCATTTTTTCGGGTAGTCTGTCTGGATACCCAGGGGGGATGAAGCCTGTGTCGGGTCTGCGAAAGGCAATGCAGGGGGGACTGCTGAGCCTGGCCATGGTCCTGCTGGCCGGGACGGTGCGTGCAGCACCGGACCCGGTACTGGTGCTGGGCCGGATCAGCGATGATCCCAAGGCGCATTACGAACAGCTGCAGCCCTTGCTGGACTACGTGGTGGCGCGCATGCACGACGTTGGCATCAAGGAGGGGAGGATCCTGATGGCACGCGACCCGCAGCAGATGGCCAGCTATCTGCGGCGGGGCAGGGTCGACTGGGTCACCGAAACCTCGGGTACGGCGGTGGCGCTGGGCCAGCGCAGTGGCGCCCGCCCACTGCTGCTGACCGAGCGCAACGGCGTGCGTGATTACCAGACGGTGTTCTTCGTGCGCCGCGACAGCCCGATCCAGCGCGTACAGGATCTGCGGGGCCATCGCCTGGCCCTGCAGAACACGGCGTCCACCAGTGCCTATCTGGTGCCGGTGATGACGTTGCTGCAGGAGGGCCTGTCGCCCCAGATCCTGGCCGGTGCATGGGACATGCCGGGCCGGGACAGTGTGGGTTACGTATTTGCACGCAGCGAGCTGAACATCGCGACGTTCGTGCACAAGGGGGTGGTTGACGTGGGAGCGGTGAGCAGCGTGGACTGGAATGACGAGCGGCGGATGCCGGCAGCGTTCCGGCGCGACTTCCGCGAGCTGCTGCGCACCGAACCCTACCCGCGTGCGGTGGAGATGGTCCGCGCCGACCTGGATCCACGCGTGCGCGATCGCCTGCAGGAAGTGCTGCTGCAGGCAGCCAGCGACCCGCAGGCGCAGGGGGCACTGCATCGGTTTTTTGGCACTTCCGGGTTCCACCGCGTCGATGCGCATGCGCAGCAGCGGTTGGATGAATTGAAACAAGGATTGACGCGCGTGCGGATGGAAGTGGAATGAAGTGGCTTGGCTCGGGGATGCAGGCCCGGTTCCTGCTCGCGATGGGCGGGGCGATGGTCGTGGTGATCGCGATCCTTGCAGTGTTGTTGGGGCGGCAGACGGCGATGCAGGGCGAGGTGCGCAACCTCAGCGGCGGCGTCATCCATGAACTGTTCGACCGCAGCGTGCGCAGCCGCGGCGAGGCGATGGCGCGTGAGTTGTCCGACGCCCTGGCCAACCCGTTGTACTACCGCGATCTGGACCAGGTCGGCGTACTGGTACGCAGTACCGCGCGCCAGCCCGTGGTGCGCTATGTACTGGTGTTCGACGAACGCGGCCGGCTGGTACACGACGGCTCGGTCGAGGTGTCCGGATTCGGCCAGCCGATGGCCGATCCCCTGGCACCCAAGGCTGCAGCCGCGCAGATGCTGGTCGTGCAGGAATCGCCGAAGGTGCTCGACAACACCATGCCGATCATGATCGGCAACCAGCGCATTGGCGGCGTCCGGGTCGGCATGGCGCTGGATGAGGTGCAGCAGCGCGAGCAGGCGGCCAACGCCACCCTGGGCGAGCGCCTGCAGCAGGTCGGCAGCCGTCACCTGGGCTGGCTGCTGCTGATGCTGGGCCTGCTGGTGGTGATCGGCGTGGTGGTGATCCTGTACGTGCAGCGCACCCTGGTCGCGCCGATCCGTGATCTTGCCGTCGCCGCGCGTCGCATCGAGGCCGGTGACTACCAGACGCCCCTGGCCGAGAACACCCGCGACGATGAGGTCGGCGAACTGGTACGTGGTTTCGCCCGGATGCGCGATGCGATCGCCCGCCATGACCGCGAAGTGCGACGCATGGCCTATACCGACGCGCTGACCGGGCTGACCAACCGGCTGGCATTCCGCGAGGCGCTTGATCATCGGTTGATGGCCGCCCGTGCCGCCAATCACCGGTTGGGCCTGCTGTTCGCCGATATCGACGACTTCAAGCGGGTCAATGACACCCTTGGCCACGAGGCCGGCGATGAGGCATTGATGCAGTTCGCCCAGCGCATCGGCCGCGCGGTCACCGAGGCCGGGGGCGATGAAACCCTGCTGGCGCGCTTCGGCGGAGACGAGTTCGTGATCCTGGTGGGCGACGGTGATGTGGCCGCCAACGCGCGGCTGCTGGCCGAAGTGCTGGTGCGCGAGCTGGGCAAGCCGCTGGTGGTGCAGGGCAGGGAACTGTTCCTGGGCACCTCGATCGGCGTGACCCTGTTCCCCGACGATGCAGCCGATGCGACCACCCTGCTGAAGAACGGCGACATCGCCATGTACCAGGCGAAGATGGCCGGCAAGAACTGCTATCGCTATTACAGCCGGGCGATGGACCATGCGGTCGAGCGTCGCGTGCATATGGAACAGGAGCTGCGCGGTGCCTGGGAGCGCGGCGAACTGCGCCTGGCCTACCAGCCGATCTTCCGCATGCGCGACCGCCGGATGGTCGGCGTTGAAGTACTGTTGCGCTGGCAGCACCCGACCCTGGGCACGATTCCGCCCTCGGTGTTCATCGAGGTAGCCGAGCAGAGTGGGCTGATCGAGATCATCGGCCCGAAGGTCCTGCGTGCGGCCTGCATGGAGGCCTCGCAGTGGCCGCGCGGGGCGGCCGGGGACGACCTGTTCGTGTCGGTCAACGTGTCGCCACGGCAGTTGCGCGGCGGTGAGCTGCCGGCACTGGTCGCGCAGTGCCTGCATGAGTCCGGGCTGCCGGCGTCGCGCCTGCATCTGGAGCTGACCGAAACCGCCGTGATCGGCGACGAGATGGTTGCCGCGCAGCTGCTGGACAAGCTGCACCGCACCGGCGTGAAGGTCTGGCTGGATGATTTCGGGACCGGCTTCTCCGGGCTCAGTCATCTGCGCCAGGTACCCGTGGACGGCGTGAAGATCGACAAGAGTTTCGTGGCCGACATGCAGCGTGACCCCGATGACCTCGCGCTGACCACGGCGATCATTGCCATGGCCCACGCGCTGGGCATCACCGTGGTGGCCGAAGGCATCGAGCAGCAGGCGCAGTTCGAGCTGCTGGCGCAGCGCGGCTGCGACCTTGGGCAGGGCTATTGGTTGAGCCACCCGGTGACCGCCACCGAAGTGGTGCGGATGATCGAATCGGGCATCTGACCGACACAAAAAAGGGACGGAGGGCATGAAGTCGCTTATGCATTTGCGACTTCATGCCCTCCGTCCCCTTTTTTGGGGCTACACCGGGCGCTTGCTCGGGTCGCCGGGCAGTTCGCGCACCAGTTTCGGGATCAGATAACCGGACAGGCGTGCGGTCAGGCCGGCAATCAGTGCCTTGGCCTGGGCATCGTCCACTTCGAAATGGGCCACGCCCTCGACCCGGTCCAGCTGGTGCAGGTAGTAGGGCAGCACGCCGGCGGCGAAGCTGCGCTCGCTCAGGTCCTGCAGGGCCTGCACGCTGTCGTTGACCCCGCGCAGCAACACCGCCTGGTTCAGCAGCTGGGCGCCGATGCCGCGCAGGCGGGCCATCGCCGCGTCCACGCTGGCATCGAATTCATTGGCATGATTGGCGTGGACCACGATCGCCAGCGGCCACGGCAGGCTGCCCAGCCAGGAGACCAGTTCATCGTCCACGCGCTCCGGCAGCACGATCGGCAGCCGGGTATGGATGCGCAGGCGGCGGATATGCGGGATCGCGCGCAGGGCGTCGGTCAGCTCGGCCAGCTTGTGCGTGGCCAGCGACAGCGGGTCACCGCCGGACAGGATCACCTCGTCGATGTCCGGGTCGGCGGCGATGGCGGCTACGGCCTCCTGCCAGCCACCCTTGGCGGCGTTCTCCGCCCCATAGTCGAAGTGGCGGCGGAAGCAGTAGCGGCAGTTGATCGCGCAGCTGCCGGTGGCGACCAGCAGGGCACGGCCACGGTACTTCTGGATGACGCCGGTGGCCTTCTTGGCGGCACCGTCGCCCACCGCATCGAAGCTGAACCCGGGCACCGGGCGCATTTCCTCGTCGATCGGCAGCACCTGGCGCAGCAGCGGGTCGGCCGCATCGCCAGGGCGCATGCGGGCCACGAAGCCTTCCGGCACGCGTAGCGCGAACTGGGCCATGGCCGCCTCCGAGACGCCCAGCGCGGCCGGGTCCAGCTGCAGCCGGGCCAGCAGCGCGTGCGGGTCGCGCAGCGCCTGGCGCCAGAGCTGCTGCCAGCGCGCGGGCGCACCTGGCGACTGGGGCCGTGGGAAGGCGGAAAGCTGCATGGAGAGGGGGCCTGCGGTTATCATGGGGGCAGAAAAACAGTCGCCCACCGGCATCCGGTGGGCTTTCCATTCTAACGGCTCGCCGCACCCGCGGCGTTTTTGCCACTCAGGAGTTTACGCATGGCCAGCTACGGCATGAACGACGTCAAGAACGGGATGAAGATCCTGGTCAACAACCAACCGGCCGTCATCATCGACACCGAATACGTCAAGCCGGGCAAGGGCCAGGCCTTCACCCGCGTGAAGTACCGCCTGATCAAGGACGGCCGTACCCAGGAAGTGACCATGAAGTCGACCGACTCGCTGGATGCAGCCGACGTCGTCGATACCGACATGAACTTCATGTACAGCGACGGCGAGTACTGGCACTTCATGGACCCGGAATCCTTCGAGCAGGTCCAGGCCACCAAGGCCGGCATGGGCGGCGCCGAGAAGTGGCTGAAGGGCGAAGAGTCCTGCGTGGTCACCCTGTGGAACGGTGAGCCGATCTTCGTGCAGCCGCCGAACTTCGTTGAACTGAAGATCACTGAAACCGATCCGGGCGTCCGTGGTGACACCTCGGGCGGCGGCGGCAAGCCGGCCACCCTGGAAACCGGTGCCGTGGTCCGCGTGCCGCTGTTCGTCAACCAGGACGAAGTGATCCGCGTCGACACCCGTTCGGGCGAGTACTCCGCACGCGTCAAGTAAGGTTCCGGCCGCAGGTCGACCAGACTGTAGAGCCGAGCCCGTGCTCGGCTTTCCGGGCATCGCCCGGACCCGTTGCTGGCGCCCATGGCGCCGCAGCGGACAGCCGCCGGGCATGGCCCGGCGCTACCGCCTCCCGCCAGGCCCTTCTCCAATAGCCAGTGAGCCCGCATGAGCGATAGCCCGCACCTCCCCGAAGCCTGCGACCTGCTCATCGAAGCCGGTTACGTCGTTCCGATCGAGCCGCATGCGGTGGTGCTGGAAGACCACGCCGTGGCCGTGCGTGGCAGCGAGATCATCGCGATCCTGCCGCGTGCCGAGGCGCGCGCGCGTTTCCGCGCCGCCCAGGTGGTCAGCCGCCCCGAGGCCGCACTGATGCCGGGCCTGGTCAACGCGCACACGCACAACCCGATGACCCTGCTGCGCGGCGTCGCCGACGACCTGCCGCTGATGACCTGGCTGCAGCAGCATATCTGGCCGGTGGAAGCCGCGGTAATCGGCCCCGAATTCGTTGCCGACGGCACCACCCTGGCCATCGCCGAGATGCTGCGCGGTGGCACCACCTGCGCCAACGAGAACTATTTCTTTGGCGATGTGCAGGCCGCGGTCTACAAGAAGCACGGTTTCCGCGCGCTGGTTGGCGCGGTCATCATCGATTTCCCCACCGCCTGGGCCAAGACCGACGACGAGTACTTCGCCAAGGCCGGTGAACTGCATGACCAGTGGCGCACCGATCCGCTGATCGGCACCGCGTTCGCGCCGCATGCGCCGTACACCGTCAACGATGCCAACTTCGAGCGGGTGCGGATGCTGTCCGACCAGCTCGACATGCAGGTGCACCTGCACACCCACGAGACCGCGCAGGAAATCACCGATTCGATCAAGCTGCACGGCCAGCGCCCGCTGGCGCGGCTGGATCGCCTCGGCCTGGTCAACGACCGCCTGATCGCGGTGCACATGACCCAGCTGACCGACGCGGAAATCCACCTGTGCGCCGAACGTGGCGTCAGCGTGGTGCACTGCCCGGAATCGAACCTGAAGCTGGCCTCCGGTTTCTGCCCGGCCTGCGCCCTGCAACGCGCCGGCGTGAACCTGGCGATCGGCACCGACGGCTGCGCCAGCAACAACGACCTGGACATGTTCAGCGAGAACCGCACGGCGGCGATCCTGGCCAAGGCCGTGGCCGACGACGCCACCGCGCTGGATGCAGCCACCACGCTGCGCGCCTCCACGCTGGGCGGCGCCCGCGCGCTGGGCTTCGGCGAGCGCATCGGCTCGATCGAAGTGGGCAAGCAGGCCGACCTGGTCTGTGTTGACCTCTCGGCGCTGGAAACCCAGCCGCTGCACAATGTGCTGTCGCAGCTGGTGTACGCCACCGGCCGCCAGCAGGTCAGCGATGTCTGGATTGCCGGCAAGCCGAAGCTGGTGCAGCGCGAGCTGGTCGGCATGGACCTGCCGGGCATCATCGCCAACGCGCGCCAGTGGCGCGAGCGCATCCGCCATATCCGCGCCTGAACCCTGGCGCCGCAAGGACACCCTCATGACTGCCCCCCACGCATCCTCCAATTTCGATCAGGCCGAGCTGGACAAGTTCGCCGCGCTGGCCAACCGCTGGTGGGACGCTGATGGCCCGCAGAAGCCGCTGCATGCGCTGAACCCGGTGCGGCTGAAGTACGTGGCCGACCGCGTGCCGCTGCGCGGTGCGCGCGTGCTGGACATCGGCTGTGGTGGCGGCCTGCTGAGCGAGGCGCTGGCGCAGTCCGGTGCCGACGTCACCGCCATCGACCTGGCCCCGGAACTGGTCAAGGTCGCGCGCCTGCACGCGCTGGAAAGCGGTGCCAAGGTGGATTATCGCGTCCAGGCCGCCGAGGACCTGGCTGCCGAGCAGCCGGGCAGTTTCGATGTGGTCACCTGCATGGAAATGCTCGAGCACGTGCCGGATCCGGGCGCGATCATCGAGGCCTGCAAGCGCCTGCTGAAGCCGGGCGGCCACCTGTTCCTGTCGACCATCAACCGCACCGCTGCCGCATTCGCGGTGGCGATTGTCGGTGCCGAGTACGTGGCGCGATTGCTGCCCAAGGGCACGCATCACTACCAGGAATTCATCAAGCCGGCCGAGCTGGCACGCTGGCTGCGCGAAGCCGACCTGCAGCTGGTCGATGTCAGTGGCATGGCCTACGAGCCGTGGCGCAACCACGCCCGCCTGAGCAGCCACACCGACATCAACTACCTGGCCTACGCGGTCAAGCCGGCATGACCTCTGCCCGCTTCCCGCGCGCGGTGCTGTTCGATCTGGACGGCACCCTGCTGGACAGCGCGCCGGACTTCGTTGCCACCTGCGATGCGATGCTGGCCGAACGTGGCCGTGCACCGATCGATCCGGCGTTGTTGCGCCCGGTGGTATCCAAGGGCTCGCGCGCGATGGTCGGTGCGGCATTCCCGGACCTGGATGCCGCTGCGCGCGATGCATTGATCCCGGAATTCCTGCAGCGCTATGAAGCATTGATCGGCCAGCACGCGGTGCTGTTCGATGGCGTGGCCGGCATGCTTGCTGCACTGGATGCCGCCGGTACGGTGTGGGGCATCGTCACCAACAAGCCCGAGTACCTGGCGCGCCTGATCCTGCCGCAGCACGGCTGGCAGCAGCGCTGTGCGGTGCTGGTGGGTGGTGACAGCCTGGCCGAGCGCAAGCCGCATCCGCTGCCGCTGCTGCACGCGGCGCAGGCAATCGCCGTTGCCGCCGAAGACTGCGTGTACGTGGGCGACGACGAGCGCGACATCATCGCCGCGCGTGCCGCGGCCATGCCGTCGGTGGCGGCACTGTGGGGCTATCGCCTGCACAGCGACGACCCGCTGGCCTGGCAGGCCGACGTGCTGGTCGAGAACGCCGGCCTTCTGCAACTGGCCAGTCTCTGGCCGACCCGGCCGGCAGCCCCGGCCCAGCCGTAAGGAATGACGTAGTGAGCAGTACCGCGCTGGACAGTTTCCTCGACAAGTGGCGCAGCCGTTGGCCGGAATGGTCGGTGGCCGCCCCGTTCGTGGCCGAATCGCAACGCGAGCTTGCAGTGGCGTGGTTTGCGCTGCTGCAGGAGTTCGACGACATGCTCAATACCGGCGGCGATCCGTTGCCGGCCGACGCCAAGCTGGCGTGGTGGGGCGAGGAGTTGCGCAGCTGGGCTGCGCACCGGTCGCGCCACCCGTTGGGTCGCTTGCTGGAACCGGTGCGTGCGCCGTGGGCGCAGCTGGCCGAAGCGCTGCCCGATCTGGTTGAAGCGCGCACGGTCGCGCTGGATGCGGCCGGTGCCGAGCGTGCGCTGGCCAATTACGCCGACGCGGTTGCCGCGGTGGAAGCGGCGCTGTTCAACGACAAGCCGCGCACCGGCGCTGGTCGTGCGGTGCAGCTGCAGACCCTTGCCCAGCGCCTGCAGGATGCCGGCGTGGCCGGTGTACCGCGCAGCCTGCTGGATGAGGATTCCAGCACGGCTGCGCAGCGCTGGGCGCAGTACCTGCTGAAGGGGTGGGGCAGTCGCGTGCCCGGCCCGCGCCCGCGCCGTGTGTGGTCCAGCCTGGCGCGCGCACGCGTGGCGGCGCAGGCCGCAGGCAAGCCGATCGAAGCCACCCCGGTGCGCACCCTGCTGCGCGTGTGGTGGGCTGCGCGCGGTTGATCGATTCTGGTGGGTGCGGACCTTGGTCCGCACGCTCCATGAGGTTGTGCCGACCAAGGTCGGCACCTACCACAGCGCGTTGCGCGCGTTATTTACGTTCCAGCACCAGCAACGGGTCGATGCGGGTATCGAACCAGTTCATGCCCCAGTGCAGGTGCGGGCCGGTGGCGCGACCGGTGGCGCCGACCGCGGCGATCACCTGGCCCTGTTCCACCCGGTCGCCGACCTTCACGTCGATGCGCGACAGGTGCAGGAAGTTGGAGCTGACCCCGAAGCCGTGGTCGAGCAGCAGCGTGCCACCGGTCAGGTACAGGTCCGGGCCGGCGAAGGTGACGATGCCGGCGGCCGGTGCCTTCACCGGGGTGCCGGTCGGCACCGCGATGTCCATGCCGGAATGACCGGCACCAGGTTGACCGTTGTAGACACGCGCATTGCCGAAGCGGCCACTGATGCGGCCCTGCACCGGCCAGATGAAGGTCTGGGTGAAATCAGTGCGGTCGTCATCGCGGGCACGTGCCGCGGTCACCTGCGCCTGTTCGCGCTTGATCCGCCCGGCAATCGCCGGCGGCGGGTTCACCGTTTTCGGCGGCACGCCGTTGACCCGCTCGATGGGCCAGTCGCGCGGCGTCACCGCAATGGTCGCCGTCTCGCTGCCACCATCGGGGCGCTGTACCTGCACGCGCAACGGGCCCTTCTCGTCGCGACCGATGCCGAACACCACACTGCCATAGCCGCTCACCCGCAGCTGGCGGCCGGCGTACTGCACGCGGCTGCCGGCGGGCACCTTGCCGATCACCAGCGCGCCCTGCGACGCGCTGGCCGGAAACACCACGCGACTGTCGATCAGGCTGCCGATGCCATCCTGCGCCTGCGCCGCCGGTGCGGTGAACAGGGGCGCGGCCAGCAGCAGCGCCCCGAACAGGAATACCTTGCGCATCAGCGGTCGTAGGTCATGCGCTGGCCGGCCGGTTCACCCACCAGTTTGCTGCCGTCCCACACCAATTGGCCGTTGACCCAGGTCGAGGCCACGCGCGAACGGAAGGTGGTGCCTTCGAACGGCGACCAGCCGCACTTGGACAGCACGTCCTCGCGCTTGACGGTGAATGGCACGTCTTCCACCAGCACTAGGTCGGCGAAGTAGCCTTCGCGCAGGAAGCCGCGTTCTTCCACGTCGAACAGCTGTGCCGGCGCATGCGCGAATTTCTGCACCACCTGCTCGCGGGTCAGCTTCCCTTCGTGCACGCGCTCCAGCGCGGCCACCAGCGCGTACTGCACCAGCGGCAGGCCCGACGGCGCCTGCGCGTAGGGCTTCTGCTTCTCTTCCCAGGTGTGCGGGGCGTGGTCGGTGGCCAGCACGTCCAGCACGTCGTCGGCCAGCGCAGCGGTGATTGCTTCGCGGTCGGACACTTCCTTGATCGCCGGGTTGCACTTGATCAGGTTGCCCTTGGTCGCATAGTCGGGGCGCGCGAAGTGCAGGAAGTGCACGCAGGTTTCGGCAGTGATCTGCTTGCGGCTGCCGTCGGCGCGGATCAGTGGACCCTTTTCGAACAGCGCCAGCTCGTCGGCGGTGGAGATGTGCAGTACATGCAGGCGGGTGCCGTGCTTGCGCGCCAGCGACATCGCCAGGCGGGTCGACTTGATGCAGGCCTCGCGCGAACGGATATCCGGATGCATGTCCGGGGTCAGCTCGTCGCCGTACTTTTCCTGGAAGGCCTTCAGGTTGGCATCGATCATCGGCGTGTCTTCGCAGTGCGTGATGATCGGGGTCGGGCATTCGCGGAAGATCGCATCCAGCGTTTCCGGGTTGTCCACCAGCATGTTGCCGGTGGAGGCGCCCATGAACACCTTCACGCCCGGGGCCTTCTTCGGGTCCAGCGCACGGATCGCTTCGAGGTTGTCATTGCTGGCGCCGTGGTAGAAGCCGTAGTTGGCCCAGGCGCGGCCGCGCGCGAGTTCGTACTTGGCTTCCAGGATGGTCGAATCCAGCGTCGGCGGGTTGGTGTTGGGCATGTCCATGAAGCTGGTCAGGCCACCGGCCACGGCGGCGGCCGACTCGCTGGCAATGTCGCCCTTGTGGGTCAGGCCCGGTTCGCGGAAGTGCACCTGGTCATCGATCATGCCGGGCAGCAGCCAGCGCCCGGCCGCGTCCACCACCTGCTCGCCGTCGCGCGGCGCCAGCCCATTGCCGATCTGCGCGATGCGGCCGTTCTCGATGCGCAGGTCGCCGTCGAAGGTGCGGCCTTCGTTGACCATCCGGGCGTTGGTGATGAGGGTGGAGGACATGTCAGTGTTTTCCTGTGCAACGGCAAGAGGGAGCGTGGTTGGATTCGGGCACCGGGTCGAAGCCGCCGGGGTGGAACGGGTGGCAGCGGCCCAGCCGGCGCGCAGCCAGCCAGCTGCCGCGCAGCGGGCCGTGCCGCGAGATGGCTTCCATCGCGTATTCAGAACAGCTCGGCACGAAACGGCAGCGTGGCCCCAGCAGGGGGCTGATGAAGCGCTTGTAGAAGCGCAGCAGGGCAATGAGCAGGCGCGAGATCACCCAGTCATCTTATGCCAGTTGGCATGAAGGCCGCATTTGTGCAGGATGGGCCGTTGGTCGCATGTCGCCGATGGCCTGCGACCGGTACCAGCACCTTCGGGTGCTGGCCAGGTTCCGTACCGCGCAAGGCGGTCCGTGTTCGTCGGACTGCCTCCAAGGGCGCCTTGACTCCAGGACTGAATGGAGCAGGGGGTCGAGGTTGCTGCTGCGGGTCGGGTAGGCTATAAAGGCCCGCTTTCCCGGGCCCCGGGGAATCCAAGGAAGAGCGTTTCGTGGCTGCTAAAAAAACTGCAAAGAAGGCCGCAACGGCCGCCAAGAAAACCGCCAAGCCTGTTGTGAAGAAGTTGGCGGCAAAGCCCGTTGCCAAGAAACCGGCCAGCAAGCCGGCGACCAAGGCAGCGTCCTCGCAACCGGCGGCCAGGAAGGCCACCGCAAAGAAAACGCCGGTCAAGGCAACCAAGCCGGTGGCGAAGAAGGCTGCTGCGCCCGCCAAGGCCAAGCCTGCCGCTGCCAGCAAGAAGGCGCCGGTGATGAAGAAGGCCGCCAGCAAGGCCGCGCCGGTGAAGAAGGCCGCCGCCAAGCCGGTGGCGAAGAAGGCCGTAGCCAAGCCGGCGCCGAAGGCGGTGGTGAAGAAGGCTGCAGCCAAGCCGGTCGCCAAGCCCGCGGCAAAGAAGGTCGCTGCGGCTAAACCGGTTGCCACGCCTGCCGCTGTAAAGAAGGTTGCCAAGAATGTTGCCGTGCCGGCCGTGAAGCCGGCCCCGGCCCCAGTAGTGAAGTCCGCACCGAAGCCTGCTGCCAAGCCGGCTCCGGCCAAGCCTGTCCCGGTCAAGACCGTGGCAGTGGCAGCAGCCCAACCGGCTTCCAAGCCGGCCCCGGCCGCCGCTCCTGCCGCTTCGAAGGCCCCGCAATCCAAGAATCCCGTGCCCGTTTCGAAATCGCCTGCCAAAACCGCCGTGAAATCCGATTCCGCCCCGAAGACCGTGTCGCGCCCTGTCGGCAAGGTTGCCGTGGCCGTCGCCGCCCGCTCGGCTGCACCGGCCCCGCGCAGCAAGTACAAGGTGGTCGAGTACAAGACCGACGAGGCCACCGGCCGCCCGATCCTGCCGACTGGCTACAAGCCGTCCTCGGAAGAGGAATACATGAGCCCGCTGCAGCAGGAGTACTTCCGTCAGCGTCTGCAGAACTGGCGCGCGGACCTGGTGGAAGAGTCCAAGCAGACCATCGAGAATCTTCGTGAGGAAGTGCGTGACATCGGCGACGAAGCCGAGCGCGCGACCCGCGAGACCGAGAACTCGCTGGAACTGCGTACCCGCGACCGCTACCGCAAGCTGATCGGCAAGATCGACAGCACCCTGAAGCGCCTGGAAGCGGGCGACTACGGTTACTGCGTCGACACCGGCGAAGAAATCGGTCTGGAGCGCCTCGAAGCGCGCCTGACCGCCGAGCGCACCATCGACGCCCAGGAGCGTTGGGAGCACCTGCAGAAGCAGCAGGGCGACTGATTCCTGCTCGTTGTATGGTCATGCGAAAAACCCGGCCTCGGCCGGGTTTTTTGTTGGGTTCGAGTTGACTGTGTAGAGCAGCGCCTTCCGGGTATCGGGTGGAGCCTGCGGGTGGGTCCGGGCAGGACACGCTGCAAGTACATCCCTGTAAGCTCGGCCGCGGCATCCATGCCGCGGACGGTCCCGCCCGGACCCACCCGCAGGCTCTCGACGGTTTCCTGCGTGCGCGGCCGATGTAGAGCCGAGCCCACGCTCGGCTCAGGCCGACAGGAGCGGTCATGCGTGCGCTCGCGGCTGTTGAGTCCGCCTTGTAGCGAGCCGAGCACCGCAGGGGAATCAGGGGCGAAGAGGCGCCGCTGTTTGAGCGCAGCGAGTTCGGCGCCGTCCCCTGATTCACCGAGGAGCACAGGGCACCGGCGCGCAGCGCCGGCTCGCGGATGGCGGAGCGTTTCTTTGGTTACTTTCTTTTCGCGAAAAGAAAGTGACAAGCCCAATCATCGAGGGAGAGCAACGGCCCCAGCCAAACACCCGGCGCCGCCGAATCCGCTGTTAGCAGCGTCACTGCAGGTCGCGAAGATTCAATTTCCGCAATGTCGGGTTCTTCCACGCGGTGATCCCGGCCACGCTCAGCACCGCGAACCCACCCAGCACCACGGCCGGCACCAGGCCGAGCAGCTTGGCCATCGTGCCGGCATAGAACGCGCCTAGCTCGTTGGACGAACTGATGAAGATGCCGTTGATCGAAGACACCCGTCCGCGCATCTCTTCCGGCGTGGCCAACTGCAGGATGGTCGAGCGGATCACCACCGAGACGCCATCGAAGGCCCCGTAGAACAGCAGGATCAGCGCCGACAGCCAGAAGTGCTGCGACAGGCCGAAGCCGATCACGCACAGGCCGAAACCGGCCACCGCGAACAGCAGTACGCGGCCGGCATTGCGGTGCAGCGGGTGGCGGGCCAGCCACAGGCCCACGCACACCGAACCGAGCGCCGGCATCGCGCGCAGGATGCCCAGGCCTTCCGGGCCGTGGTGCAGGATTTCGTGCAGGAACGCCGGCAGCATCGCCACCACGCCGCCGAGCAGGACCGAGAACATGTCCAGCGCCATCGCCCCGACCATGATCCGGTTGCCGACCACGAAGCGCGCGCCTTCGGCGATGCTCTTGAAGATCGGCGCGGCGGGACCGGTGTGCACCGGTTCTTCCACCTTCAATGTAGCCAGGCAGGCCATCGCCACCAGCGCAAAGGCCGTAGCCACCGCGTAGGAGAGGCCCTTGCCGCCGAAGCCGACCAGCACGCCACCCAGTGCCGGACCAGCCACCATGCCGGCCTGGAACACCACCGCGCCGAGGCCTGCGCCGCGCGCGAACTGATCGCGGGCCAGCACGCGGGCGAACAGCGCGTTGTAGATCGGCGACAGGAAGGCGCGGACCATGCCGGTCAGGGCGATGGCTGCATAGATGGGCCACACGCCTTCAAACGGCAGCCAGCCCTTGGCCACGCTGGTCAGTACCAGCGCGGTGGCGATCAGCCCGGAACAGGCCGCCATGCCCAACCGGCGCCGCGGCAGATGGTCGACCAGGTAGCCGGCGAATGGCGCCACGCAGAAGAACGGCAGCACCTCGGCCAGGCCGATCAGGCCCAGCGAGAACGGATTGCGGGTGACTTCGTAGATGTGCCAGCCGACGGTGACTGCCACCACCTGGTAGGACAGCATCGCGAAGATGCGGTAGGCCAGCAGCTTGGCGAAGCCGGGTCGGGACAGCAGGCCCAGCGCGGTGTCCTCGGCTGTGGCAGGCTCGCTCACGACGGATCGCGCTGCAGCTGGGCCTGCGCGGTCTCGCGGATGAAGGCCAGCATCGCTGCCACACCATTGCTGCGGGTCGGAGACAGGTGGCGGGCCAGGCCGATGTCCTGGATATAGCTCGGTTCGGTGGCCAGGATCTCCTGCGCCGAGCGCCCGGAGTACACGCGCAGCGCCAGGAAGATCAGGCCGGAGACTATGGCCGAATCACTGATGGCATGGAAGCGCAGCGACTGCGCATTGCCTTCCGGCACGATCCAGACCATCGACTGGCAGCCGAGCAGGCGATGCTCTTCGGTCTTCCATTCTTCCGGGAAGGCCGGCAGCTTGCGGCCGAGGTCGATCAGGTACTGGTAGCGCTCGGACCAGTCGCCGAAGAAGCCGAATTCCTCGGCGATGGCGGTCTGTGCCTCGGCGGCGGTGGGTTCAAGCGGGAACGGGGAGTCGGTCACAACAGTCTCTACGGTGGGGCGTGGCCGGCGTACCGGCCACGGGGCAGGGCAGGTCAGCCGCGCTTGCGCGACCAGCGCACGCCCTGCGGGGTATCTTCCAGCACGATGCCTTCGGCGGCCAGCTGGTCGCGGATGGTGTCGGAACGGGCGAAGTCGCGGGCCTTCTTGGCAGCGGCACGCTCGTCGATCAGGCCCTGGATACGGGCATCGTCGCCGTCATCGCCCGCAGCGGTACCGAACCATTGCGCCGGATCGGCCTGCAGCAGGCCCAGGGCCAGGCCGGCACCGAGCAGCTCGCCCTTCAGGCGCGCCTGTTCGGCCGGGTCGGTGGCTCGGCGTGCATCGGCAGCGATGCGGGCCACTTCGGCCAGCGCCTGCGGGGTGTTCAGGTCGTCATCCAGGGTCGCCTCGACCGTGGCCGGGATCGCCACGACCGCGTCGACCGACGCCAGTTCGCGCAGGGTGCCGTACAGGCGATCCAGGGTGCGCACCGACTGCTCGATCAGGCCATCGGACCAGTCCAGCGGCTGCCGGTAGTGGGCCGACAGCAGCGCCAGGCGCAGGGCTTCCGGCGGATGCTGGCGCACCAGGTCGTGCACGCGCTCGATGTTGCCCAGCGACTTGCTCATCTTGGCGCCGCCGAAGTTGAGCATGCCGTTGTGCAGCCAGAAACGGGCGAAGATCTTGCCGCCGTGGGCGCATTCGCTCTGCGCGATCTCGTTCTCGTGGTGCGGGAACTGCAGGTCGACGCCGCCGGCATGGATGTCGATGGTCTCGCCCAGATGGGCGGCGGCCATCGCCGAGCATTCGATGTGCCAGCCCGGGCGGCCACGGCCCCACGGCGATTCCCAGCCGGGCAAGTCGTCGCTGGACGGCTTCCACAGCACGAAATCGCCGGGATCGCGCTTGTAGGGGGCGACATCGACACGGGCGCCGGCCAGCATCTCTTCCGGGTCGCGGCGCGAGAGCTTGCCGTAGCCGTCGAAGCTGGCCACCGCGAACAGCACATGGCCCTCGGCGGCATAGGCATGGCCGTTGGCGATCAGCTGCTCGATCATGGTGACGATCTGCGGCATGTGCGCCGTCACTTCCGGTTCGATGTCCGGCGGCACCACGCCCAGGGCGGCCATGTCTTCACGGTAGGCGGCAGCGAACCTGTCGGTGATGGTGCTGATCGGCACCCCCTGCTCGCGCGCGGCGGTGTTGATCTTGTCGTCCACGTCGGTGATGTTGCGCGCGTAGCGCAGGCCACCGAAACGGCGCCGCAGCAGGTCGGCCAGCACGCCGAACACCACCGGGCCACGGGCGTTGCCGATGTGCACGTAGTTGTAGACCGTGGGGCCGCACACATACAGGGTCGGACAGGCCGGGTCGAGCGGGATGAACGGTTCGAGCTGGCGAGTCAGGTTGTTGTGCAGGCGCAGGGTCATGGGGCTGTGGCTGGGGGACAAGCCTGTGATTTTAGAACGTGTCGGCCCCCTTTGGGGGCACCGCCTGCCACCGGTGGACGCCGGGTCCGTCCAAGGTGGGGTGGGCAGGAGCAGCGTGGACGGGTAATGTTCAGCCCCTTGCGCTCGCCACTGCCTACACTATTGCCGTGTCCTTGCTCCCTTCGCCAATGAAATCCACCGCGTTGCTGACCCTGGCCTGCCTGTCGGCGCTGGCCGCCGTGGCCCAGGCGCAGGAGGCCGAGCCCCGCAACCGGGTGGTGATCGTGGAGAACGTGAAGTTCGACTACGCGCAGGTGCTGAACGTCGAGCCCGTGTTCCAGACCCTGCGCGCGACCCGCACCGAAGAACACTGCGAGCCGGTCTCGACCCGGACTCTGGCGCCGGTCAATGTCACCGGCGAGGAGCCGGTCGAGGACAAGGGCCGGATCAGCCGCTTCTGGGACTCGGTGCGCTCGATGTTCAAGCGCAGCGATGAAGAGGTCTCCGAGGACGCCGCCGCCGAGTCACCCGCCCCGGCGCCGGCACCGGCCAACAATGGCCCGATGCTGACCCGTGACTGCCGTATCGTGCCGGTGGGGCGTGAATTCCGCAGGCCCATCGCCTACGACGTGGATTACGTCTACAAGGGCACCAAGTACCGCTCACGGCTGCCGGAAGACCCCGGCAACCGGCTCAAGATCCGGGTGTCTATCACCCCTTGGGTCGGCCCCGAGCAGGGCGCCACGGGCAATCCCTGATTCTGCGACCCCGGCCCCTTGCGTCGGCCCCGGCCGCATGCAAAGATGGTTGACCATGAAGCTCACCGACTTCCAGCACGACAGCAGCGCAGCCCGACAGGCGTCGGGCATGACCTCGCGTGCGCGTCGACCGGAACCCCACATCCTCGCTGGGTAACCGGAGCTTTTTGCTGTTCGTCCGAAAAAAACCCAGCCGCCCGGCTGGGTTTTTTCGTTTCTGCGTTCTGAAAGCTGCAACTGCAACCTTTTCGTTCCACCTTTGCTTCCTGTTTTCCCTTCCACCGCGTCGAACCCGGCGCCGCCACGCAAGGAAAGATGATGTCCCCCAAGCACTTCCTGAACACCCAGGACTGGAGCCGCAGCGAACTTGACGCGCTGCTGACCCAGGCCGCGCTGTTCAAGCGCAACAAGCTCGGCGACCAACTCAAGGGCAAGTCGATCGCGCTGGTGTTCTTCAATCCGTCCATGCGCACCCGCACCAGCTTCGAACTGGGCGCGTTCCAGCTCGGCGCCCACGCGGTGGTGCTGCAGCCGGGCAAGGATGCGTGGCCGATCGAGTTCAACCTCGGCACGGTGATGGACGGCGATACCGAAGAGCACATCGCTGAAGTGGCCAAGGTGCTGGGCCGTTACTGCGACATCATCGCCGTGCGCGCGTTCCCCAAGTTCATCGACTGGGCCTACGACCGCCAGGACATCGTCCTCAACAGCTTCGCCAAGTACTCGCCGGTGCCGGTCATCAACATGGAGACCATCACCCACCCGTGCCAGGAACTGGCCCACGTGATGGCCCTGCAGGAGCACTTCGGCACCCAGGACCTGCGTGGCAAGAAGTACGTGCTGACCTGGACCTACCACCCCAAGCCGCTGAACACCGCCGTGGCCAACTCGGCGCTGACCATCGCCACGCGCATGGGGATGGACGTGACCCTGCTGTGCCCGACCGCCGACTACATCCTCGACGACCGCTACATGGGCTGGGCCGAGCAGAACGTGGCCGAGAGCGGCGGTTCGCTGAAGATCAGCCATGACATCGACAGCGCCTACGCCGGCGCCGACGTGGTCTACGCCAAGAGCTGGGGGGCGCTGCCGTTCTTCGGCAACTGGGAGCCTGAAAAGCCGATCCGCGACCAGTTCAGGCACTTCATCGTGGACGAGCGGAAGATGGCGCTGACCAACAATGGTGTGTTCAGCCACTGCCTGCCGCTGCGCCGGAACGTGAAGGCCACCGATGGCGTGATGGATTCGCCGCAGTGCATCGCCATCAACGAAGCCGAGAACCGCCTGCACGTGCAGAAGGCGATCATGGCCGCGGTTGCCGGGCGCTGATTTTTTCCGATTCAATCATTTCCGCCGGGCACGGCCCGGCGCTACCAGGACATACCCTCCCCATGAGCAACAAAGACGTCGTTCTCGCCTTCTCCGGCGGCCTGGATACCAGCTTCTGCGTGCCGTACCTGCAGGAGCGTGGCTACAACGTGCACACCGTGTTCGCCGACACCGGCGGCGTGGATGATGAAGAGCGCGATTTCATCGAAAAGCGCGCCGCCGAGCTGGGCGTGACCAGCCACGTTACCGTCAACGGTGGCCCGGCCATCTGGGAAGGCTTCGTCAAGCCGTTCGTGTGGGCCGGTGAAGGCTACCAGGGCCAGTACCCGCTGCTGGTGTCGGACCGTTACCTGATCGTCGATGCCGCGCTGAAGCGTGCCGCCGAACTGGGCACCAACATCATCGCCCACGGCTGCACCGGCATGGGCAACGACCAGGTCCGCTTCGACCTGGCCGTGAAGGCACTGGGCGACTACCAGATCATCGCGCCGATCCGCGAGATCCAGAAGGAACACACCCAGACCCGCGCCTACGAGCAGAAGTACCTGGAAGAGCGCGGCTTCGGCGTGCGCGCCAAGCAGCAGGCCTACACCATCAACGAGAACCTGCTGGGCCTGACCATGTCCGGCGGCGAGATCGACCGCTGGGAAGCCCCGGGCGAGGGCGCCCGTGGCTGGTGCGCACCGCGCAGCGAGTGGCCGGAGCAGGCGCTGACGGTCACCCTGAAGTTCGTCGAAGGCGAAGCGGTTGAACTGAACGGCAAGGCGCTGCCGGGCGACCAGATCCTGGCCCAGCTCAACAAGCTGTTCGCCCCGTACGGCGTTGGCCGCGGCGTCTACACCGGCGATACCGTGATCGGCCTGAAGGGCCGCATCGTGTTCGAGGCCCCGGGCCTGGTTTCGCTGCTGGCCGCACACCGCGCGCTGGAAGATGCGGTGCTGACCAAGCAGCAGAACCGCTTCAAGCCGGACGTGGCGCGCAAGTGGGTGGAGCTGGTGTACGAAGGCTTCTACCACGACCCGCTGAAGACCGACATCGAAGCGTTCCTGAAGTCCTCGCAGGCCAAGGTCAACGGTGAAGTGGTGCTGGAGACCCGTGGTGGCCGCGTCGATGCAGTGGCGGTGAAGTCGCCGCACCTGCTCAACACCAAGGGTGCCACCTACGCGCAGTCGGCCGACTGGGGCGTGGAAGAGGCCGAGGGCTTCATCAAGCTGTTCGGCATGAGCTCGACGCTTTACGCGCAAGTCAACCGCTGAGCGGTTGACCACGCATTCCACCTCAACCCTGCGCCGTTGGCGCGCCCCCTTCAACAAGAAGGGGGCTCTCCACCAGACGCATTCCGGTAGCGCCGGGCCATGCCCGGCGGAATTCCACAGGATTGTTGATTCATGCTTGAACAGACGCTCGATCACCTGCAGGCGCTGGTGTCCTTCGACACCCGCAACCCGCCGCGTGCGATCACCACCGGTGGCATCTTCGATTACCTGCGCGCGAACCTGCCCGGCTTCAACGTCGAGGTGATCGACCACGGCGCCGGTGCGGTCAGCCTGTACGCCGTGCGCGGGACGCCGAAGTACCTGTTCAACGTACACCTGGATACCGTGCCGGATTCGCCGCACTGGAGTGCCGACCCGCACGTGATGCGCCGCCTGGACGACCGCGTGGTCGGTCTGGGCGTGTGTGACATCAAGGGCGCGGCCGCCGCACTGGTGGCCGCAGCCAATGCCAGCGACGGTGACGCAGCCTTCCTGTTCTCCAGCGATGAAGAAGCCAACGATCCGCGCTGCATCGCTGCGTTCCTGGCCCGTGGCCTGCCGTATGAAGCGGTGCTGGTGGCCGAGCCGACCATGAGCGAGGCGGTGCTGGCGCACCGTGGCATCAGCTCGGTGCTGATGCAGTTCGCTGGCCGCGCGGGGCATGCCTCGGGCAAGCAGGATGCAGCCGCCAGCGCGCTGCATCAGGCCATGCGCTGGGGCAACCGCGCGCTGGACCACGTGGAATCGCTGGCGTCGGCGCGCTTCGGCGGGCTGACCGGCCTGCGCTTCAACATCGGTCGCGTCGAAGGTGGCATCAAGGCCAACATGATCGCGCCCGCTGCCGAAGTGCGCTTCGGTTTCCGTCCGCTGCCGTCGATGGATATCGATGCGTTGCTGGCGACCTTTGCCGGCTTCGCCGAGCCGCAGGCGGCACTGTTCACCGAAACCTTCCGTGGCCCCAGCCTGCCGGCCGGTGACATCGCCGAAGCCGAGAACCGCCGCCTGCTGGCGCGCGACGTGGCCGATGCGCTGGACCTGCCGATCGGCAACGCGGTGGACTTCTGGACCGAGGCCTCGCTGTTCTCGGCCGGTGGCTACACCACGCTGGTGTTCGGCCCGGGCGACATCGCCCAGGCCCACACCGCCGACGAGTTCGTGACGCTGGAGCAGCTGCAGCGCTACACCGACGCCGTGCACCGCATCATCGCCGCCGGCGCCTGATTCTTCCCTTTCCGACGAAACCGAAATGTCTCCTGCCCTCCAGCCCCACCGCCAGACCCGCCAGACCATCGTGCGCCTGCTTTCCAGCATGGCCAGCGCGAAGGAGATCAGCCAGTACCTCAAGCGCTTTTCGCAGCTGGATGCCAAGCGCTTCGCCGTGGTCAAGGTCGGCGGCGCGGTGCTGCGCGACGACCTCGACGCGCTGACCTCCTCGCTGTCGTTCCTGCAGGAGGTCGGTCTGACCCCGATCGTGCTGCACGGCGCCGGCCCGCAGCTGGATGCCGAGTTGTCGGCCGCTGGCATCGAGAAGCAGACCGTGAACGGCCTGCGCGTGACCTCGCCGGAAGCGCTGGCGATCGTGCGCCGGGTGTTCCAGCAGTCCAACCTGCGCCTGGTCGAGGCGCTGCAGCAGAACGGCGCGCGCGCCACCTCGATCACCGGTGGTGTGTTCGAGGCCGAGTACCTGGACGTGGACACCTACGGCCTGGTCGGCGAGGTGAAGAAGGTCAACCTGGCGCCAATCGAGGCCAGCCTGCGCGCCGGTTCGATCCCGGTCATCACCAGCCTGGGTGAGACCGCCGGCGGCCAGATCCTCAACGTCAACGCCGACTTCGCCGCCAACGAGCTGGTGCAGGAACTGCAGCCGTACAAGATCATCTTCCTGACCGGCACCGGCGGCCTGCTGGACGAGCAGGGCAACGTGATCGATTCGATCAACCTGTCCACCGAGTACGACCACCTGATCGCGCAGCCGTGGATCCACGGCGGCATGAAGGTGAAGATCGAACAGATCAAGGATCTGCTTGATCGCCTGCCGCTGGAATCGTCGGTGTCGATCACCCGTCCGGCCGACCTGGCCAAGGAACTGTTCACCCACAAGGGCTCGGGCACGCTGGTACGCAAGGGCGAGAAAGTACTGCGCGCCACCGCCTGGGACGAACTGGACCTGCCGCGCCTGAAGGGCCTGATCGAATCCAGTTTCGGCCGCACCCTGGTGCCGGACTACTTCGAGAAGACCAAACTGTTGCGTGCCTATGTCAGCGAGAACTACCGCACCGCGGTGATCCTCACCGACGAGGCAGAGGGCGTGTACCTGGACAAGTTCGCCGTGCTCGACGACGCGCAGGGCGAGGGCCTGGGCCGCGCAGTATGGAACGTGATGCTGGAGGAAACCCCGCAGCTGTTCTGGCGCTCGCGCCACGGCAACCCGATCAATCACTTCTACTACGCCGAGTCCGATGGCTGCTACAAGCAGGATCAGTGGAAGGTGTTCTGGTTCGGTGCCGATGGCATCGACCGGATCAAGACCTATGTCGATCATTGCGCGCAGCGCACCCCGAGCCTGCAGGGCTGAGCGATGAGCAACCTCGATGCCTGGAACACGGTTCCCACCCTGCGCGGCCAGCACGTAACCCTGCAGCCGCTGCAGATGGAGCACGTGCCGGGCCTGCGCGATGCGCTTGAAGGCAGCGGCCTGGACCAGCTCTGGTACACCCAGGTGCCGTCACCGCAGCGGGTCGAGCACTATGTGCAGGCCGCGCTGCAGGCGCAGGCTGAAGGCAAGGTGCTGCCCTTCGTGATCCGCGATGCGGCGGGTGAGATCATCGGCAGCACGCGCTTCTACGACATGGATGCCGGGGTGCCCAAGCTCAGTCTCGGCTACACCTGGTATGCGCCGCGTGTGCAGCGCACCGGCGCCAACACCGAAGCCAAGCTGTTGCTGCTGCAGCACGCCTTCGAGGCCATGGGCTGCATCAGCGTGGTGCTGGAAACCAGCTGGTTCAACTTTACTTCGCGTACCGCCATCGCCCGCCTCGGCGCCAAGCAGGACGGCGTGCTGCGCAACCACAAGCGGCATGCCGACGGCACGCCGCGCGACACCGTCATCTTCTCCATCATCGATGCGGAATGGCAGGGCGTGAAGCGCCACCTGCAGTACCGCCTGGACAGTCACGCATGAACGATTCGACTTTCACCCTGGGTATCGTCGGTGCCCGCGGCCATACCGGTGCCGAGCTGATCAAGCTGGTGGCCGCCCATCCGCGGCTGAAACTGGCTTTCGTCTCCTCGCGCGAGCGCGCCGGGCAGCGCCTGTCCGATCACCATCCGGAATTCCAGGGTGACCTGCAGTACGAGAACCTGGACGCCGACGCGGTGGCCGCCAAGGGCGTGGATGCGGTGATCCTGGCCCTGCCCAATGGCCTGGCCGCGCCGTTCGTGGCCGCGCTTGAAACCGCGAAGCCGGACACTGTCATCGTCGATCTCTCGGCCGACTACCGCTTCGACAACAGCTGGTACTACGGCCTGCCGGAGCTGACCCGCGGCCGCTACAACGGCCAGAAGCACATCAGCAACCCGGGCTGCTATGCCACGGCAATGCAGCTGGCGGTGCATCCGCTGCTGGACCTGCTGGCCGGTCCGCCGCAGTGCTTCGGTGTCTCCGGCTACTCCGGTGCCGGTACCACGCCGTCGGACAAGAACAACGTTGAACTGCTGGCCGACAACCTGATGCCGTATGCCCTGGCCAACCACGTGCACGAGCGCGAAGTGTCCGTGCAGCTGGGCGTGGCGGTCGAGTTCATGCCGCACGTCGCGCCGCATTTCCGTGGCATCACGCTCACCGCCAATCTGTGGCTGAACCGGGTGCAGACCCGCGAGCAGATCGTCGAGCGCTTCCAGCAGGCCTATGCCGGCGAACCCTTGATCGAAGTGGTGGATGAAGCGCCGTGGGTCAGCCGCATTGCCGGTCGCCACGGTGCCCAGGTCGGTGGCTTCACCCTGGCCCCGGGCGGCAAGCGGGTCGTGGTGGTGGCGACCCTGGACAACCTGCTCAAGGGCGCGGCCACGCAGGCCATGCAGAACCTCAACCTCGCGCTGGGCATCGACGAACTGACGTCGATCCCGCACTGAACACGTATTCCGGAGCCCCCATGGCAGACCTTCTTTGGCAGAAGCCCGGCGTCGCCGTCGACGCCCAGATCCAGACCTTCCTCGCCGGCGACGACGTGATCCTCGATCGCGAATTCTTCCTGCACGACATCGCCGCCAGCGCCGCGCATGCACAAGGCCTGCAGCACATCGGCATCCTCAGCGCCGACGAGCTGGAAGGCCTGCTGCGCGAACTGGAGATCCTGGCGCAGGACTTCCGCGAAGGCCGCTTCGTGCTGGATACGCAGTACGAAGATGGCCACTCGGCGATCGAAGCGCGGTTGACCGAACGCCTCGGCGACGCCGGCCGCAAGGTCCACACCGGCCGCAGCCGCAACGACCAGATCCTGGTGGCCACCCGCCTGTGGCTGAAAGAGAAGCTGCAGCGCGTGGCGCAGCTCAGCGCCGACGTGGCCAAGGTCGCGCTGGACCGTGCGCAGGCCGAGAAGGACCTGCCGATACCCGGCTATACCCACATCCAGCGTGCCGTGGTGTCCTCGGCCGGCATGTGGTGGGCGGGCTGGTCCGAGGCCTTCATCGACAATGCCATCCGCGCCCGTGACACCCATGCACTGATCGATGCCAACCCGCTGGGCACCGCCGCCGGTTATGGCGTCAATCTGCCGCTGGACCGCGAACACACCACGGCTGCGCTCGGTTTCGCGCGCATGCAGATCTCGCCGATCTACGCGCAGCTGTCGCGGGGCAAGTTCGAGCTGGCCGCGCTGGAAGCACTGGGTGGTGCCACGCTGGACCTGCGCCGCATTGCCTGGGACCTGTCGCTGTTCACCAGCGCCGAGTTCGGCTTCGTCGCACTGCCGGCGCAGTACACCACCGGCAGCTCGATCATGCCCAACAAGCGCAACCCGGATGTGATCGAGCTGATGCGCGCCACCCATGCCAGCGTCGCCGCCGCGCGCACCGAGATCGAGCAGCTGCTGTCGCTGCCGTCCGGCTACCATCGCGACCTGCAGTCGTCCAAGGGCGCCATCTTCCATGGCTTCGGCCGTGGCCTGGCCGCGCTGGAACTGCTGCCGGCGCTGCTGGCCAATCTGGAATGGCGTGACGACAAGCTGCGTGCGGCCATCGATTCGGGCATGTATGCCACCGACGTGGCGGTGGAAGCGGCCGTGGCCGGCGTGCCGTTCCGTGAGGCCTACAAGGCCGCAGCTGCCGGTGCCGACAGTGCAGGGCAGGGGCGTACCCCGGAAGGCAGCCTCGCCGCGCGCGTGTCGCCGGGTTCGGCCGCCGACCTGCGCCTGGACGAACTGCGCGCGCGCTGGCAGGCGCTGTCCTGATGGCGGGCACTGTCTACCTGGTGATGGCGATGCGCCGGCCGGACTTCAACGATGCAGCGGTGCAGCCGCACCGCGATTTCCTCGATGCGTTGCAGGCGCAGGGCAAGCTGCAGCTGACTGGTGGTTTCGCCGACGGCAGTGGTGGCGCCTATGTGCTGTGCAACGTGGACAGCCTGGCGCAGGCGCAGGCCATCGTCGCCACCGATCCGCTGGTGACGATGCATGCCTCCGACCTGACCGTGCACGAATGGAACACCCGCTGAGGCCCTGACTGATGACTCTGCATGCCAGCCACGTCGCTTCGCCGTTCCCGGAACAGGCGCTGCCGCCGTGGCGGCGTGCGGTGCTGAAAGTGGGCAGCAGCCTGCTCGCCGCCGATGGCGGCGGCCTGTCGCCCCGCCACGCGCTGGGCCTGGCACAGTTCGTTTCTGCCAATGTACTGGCCGGACGTGAGGTGGTGATCGTGTCGTCCGGTGCGGTTGCGGCCGGGCGCGCGATCCTGCCGCGGGCCGATGAGCCCGGTGCGGCGATGGCGGCGCGCCAGGCGCTGGCCGCGCTCGGCCAGGCCCAGCTGATCGGGCTCTGGCAGCGCTTCTTCGAGCGCCCGGTGGCGCAGGTGCTGCTGACCCACGACGACCTGCGCAACCGCCGCCGCTACCTCAACGCACGCGCTACCCTCAACGAACTGCTGCGGCTGGGTGCGTTGCCGGTGGTCAACGAGAACGACACCGTGTCGGTGGACGAGCTCAAGCTCGGCGACAACGACAACCTGGCCGCGACCGTGGCGGCGCTGGTCGATGCCGACGCACTGTTCATCGCCACTGACATCGACGGCCTGTACAGCGCCGACCCGCGCACCGTGGCCGACGCGCGGCCGTTGCACGACGTGCCGGAACTGAGTGACGAGGTGCTGGCGATGGCCGGTGGCGCCGGCTCGCGCGCTGGTACCGGCGGCATGCGCACCAAGCTGGAGGCGGCGGCGAAGGCCGGTCGCCTCGGCATAGAAACCTATCTGTTCAATGGCCGCAGTGGCGACGTGGTGCGCGCGCTGGCGCAGGATCGCCTGTTCGGTACCCGTATCCACGCCGCACGCAGCCGCGAGGCCGCACGCAAGCACTGGCTGCGGCACGCGCCGCTGGTCGAGGGCGCGATCGTGATCGATGCCGGCGCGGCGCAGGCCATGCGCGAGAAGGGCGCCTCGCTGCTGCCCGGTGGCATCACCGGCGCGGAGGGCGCGTTCCGCCGTGGCGACATGGTGCAGGTGTGCTGGAACGCGCCGCAGGGCCGTGTCTGCGTCGCGCGCGGCGTCAGCCAGTACGCGGCCGATGATGTGCGCCGGATCGCCGGCCGCCATTCGCGCGACATCGAGGCCGTGCTGGGCTACAACTACGGCGGCAGCGTCGTCCATCGCGACGATCTGGTGCTGCCATGACCGGTTTGAAGGACTCCCCGATGAGCGACATCGAAACGCAGGCGCGTGCCTGCCGTGACGCGGCCCAGAACGTTGCCGGCCTCGACAGTGCGGCCCGCCGCACGCTGCTGCTGGCCATGGCACAGGCGCTGGAAGTGAATGCCGGGCTGATCCTTGCCGGTAATGCACGTGACCTCGCCGCCGCGCGCGACAAGGGCGTTGGCAGCGCCATGCTCGACCGCCTGGCGCTGGACCCGGCACGCCTGTTCGCGATGGCCGAAGCCGTGCGTGAGGTCGCCGCGCTGCCCGATCCCGTCGGCCAGATCACCCGCGACGATGTGCGTCCAAACGGCATCCGCGTGCAGAAGGTACGCGTGCCGCTGGGTGTGATCGCAATGATCTATGAGGCGCGCCCGAACGTGACCGCCGAAGCGGCTGCGCTGTGCCTGAAGGCCGGCAATGGTGTGATCCTGCGCGGTGGCTCCGAAGCGATCCATTCCAACACAGCCATCGCCCAGGCGTTGGCAGGCGCGCTCAAGGCCAATGGCGTGCCACCGGCGGCGGTGACCGTGCTGACCGACCTGCGCCGAGAAGCGATGCTGGAACTGCTGCAGCTGCATGAACTGATCGATCTGGCGATTCCGCGCGGCGGCGAAGGCCTGATCCGCTTCGTTGCCGAACATGCGCGGGTGCCGGTGATCAAGCACTACAAGGGTGTCTGCCACCTGTTCGTGGATGCCAGCGCCGACCTCGGCAAAGCCATCGATCTGCTGGTGGACGGAAAGTGCAGTCGTCCGTCGGCCTGCAATTCGCTGGAGACCCTGCTGGTGCACCGCGATGTGGCCGAAGCGTTCCTGCCGCGCGTGGCACAGGCGCTCGGCGAGCGCGGCGTGGAGCTGCGCGCCGACGCGGCTGCGCAGCCGTTGCTGCCGGGTAGCACCGCAGCCACCGATGCGGATTACGCCGCCGAGTTCCTGGATCTGGTGTTGGCCGTGCGGGTGGTGGATGACCTCGATGCGGCCATCGCGCACATCCGCCGCTATACCTCCGACCATACCGAAGTGATTGCGACCGAAGACGCGGTCCACGCCGAGCGCTTCGTCAACGCGCTGCGTTCGGCGGTGGTGATGGTGAATGCCTCATCGCGCTTTTCCGATGGTGGGCAGTTGGGCCTGGGCAGCGAGATCGGTATTTCCACCACGCGCCTGCACGCCTACGGCCCGATGGGCCTGGAAGCACTCACCGTCGAACGATTTGTCGTGCGCGGTGAAGGGCAGACGCGCACGTAGATCCACGCCGTGCGTGGATGCTCTTCGCGGTAGACCCCGGTGCCGACCAAGGTCGGCATCTACCAAAGCAAGTGCCGACCAGGGTCGGCACCCACCGGGTTGTCGGGTTACACCACCTCGCGGCGGATGCCGATCGGCCGCGCGTGATCGTCCATGTGCAGCGTGGCGGCCTTGCAGCCGAGCAGGCGCTCGGCCAGCCCGGTGCTGGCCCCCAGGTCGGCGGCCACTTCGTTGAGGCTGGCCAGCGGCCGCGGCAGGCGCCGGTCGTGGCCGCGGAAGCGCGCGCGGTTGTACTCGGCCCAGCCGATCAGCAGCACGCTGGCACACAGCAGCATCAGCGGCAGCGCCACCAGCACATAGGGGTCGAACTGGTTCTTGCGCTCGTACAGCTGCTGCCAGGCCATCTGCCCGCCGATCAGCCACGAGAGCAGGGTCACCAACGGTGCCCACAGGTAGAAGTAGAACCCCCAGAACGCGAGGGTGACGAAGCCCCAGGCGGTGCGCTGGAAGCGTGGTTGGCGATGCGGCTTGCGGATCATCCGCGAGTCGAAGCGGTTGGACGGGCGTTGTGCGTTCATCGGATCCCCCGATCGGGACTGGTCCAGGTGGCGCGCTTGCTGCGACGGCGCAGCAGGGTTTTCGGCAACGCCACCAGGGTGGTGGAAAGGCTGATCAACCAGTACGCCATCGGGTACCAGATGACCCAGAAGTAGTTGCGTCCAATCTGTGTTTCGTAACGACGGTCGATGATCAGGCTGCTGGCGAACTGCAGCAGGCAGACCAGGGCCAGGATCACGCCGTGCCATTCCGGCAGCAGGCTGGCGATATGCAGCTGCGGCGGCAGTTCGATGAACTTGCCCAGCGCCCACAGCACCACGATGAACAACATGGTGTAAGCCCAGATCACGCTCAGCACGTACTCCAGCAGTACGCCCCACATGCGCCGCTCCTTCCAGTGCAGCAGCGAGCGGGCGTGGCGCAGCATCACCTCCACGCCACCCTGGGCCCAGCGCAGCCGCTGCCTCCACAGCCCCTTCAGCGTTTCCGGCATCAGGATGAAGCACAGTGCGTTGGGTTCGTAGCGAATGTCCCAGTGCGCCCGCTGCAGGCGCCAGCTGATGTCGATGTCTTCGGTCACCATGTCGTCCGACCACCAGCCGACCTGGTGCAGCGCGGTACGACGGAAGCCGGCGATCACGCCGGAGATGGTGAATATGCGCCCGTATACCCGCTGCGCGCGCTTGATCATGCCGATGATCGAGGAGAACTCGGCCACCTGCAGGCGTCCGAGCAGGGTGGAGCGGTTGCGGATGCGCGGATTGCCGGTCACCGCGCCGACCCGGTTGCCGCTTACCAGGTGCCAGATCATCCAGTGCAGCGCGTGCTCCTCCAGCATCGCGTCGCCGTCGATGCACACCAGGTACTCCGAACGCGCGGCGAGTGCACCCATGCGCAGCGCATTGGCCTTGCCCAGGTTGCGGTCCAGGTGCAGCACGCGCAGCCGTGGGTGCTTTGCTGCCAGGGCGTCCAGCCGCGCACCGGTGTCGTCGCTGCTGCCGTCGTCGATGGCGATCACTTCGTAGTCGGCCGGGTAGCGCTGTGCCAGCGCCGCGCCGAGCGTGTCGTCGAGGTTCGCGGACTCGTTGTGACAGGGAATCAGCAGGCTCGCGAACGGTGGATCGACCATCAGCGGCGGGTCGTTGCGTGGACGCGAATGGCGTTCGCGCCGGAAGTAGTAATACAGGCCGCCCGACATCCAGAAGAACGCCATCACCATCGGGTAGTAGAAGGCGAACTGGAACAGGACCTGCAGCAACGGATGCATGTCCATGTCACTTCTCCGGGTACGGGAAGTTGCCGGCGGACATGGCCGCGCGGGCATCATGGGTGGAGGGCTGGTCGGCGATGAAATCATCCGGGTACCAGGCGAAGTGATGCACCCCCTGGGCCTGCAGCTGGCGGATCTGCGCGCGCAGGCGTTCGGCGGGAATTGGCTGGCCGCTGCGCCAATCCACGGTCTGCAGTTCGAACAGGGTGTGCTGCAGCTGGGGGTCATGCGCGCGCACAGCGGCCAGCAGCTGGTCCAGCCAGCGCTCGGGGTGCTTGCTGCCTTCCATCCACGGCATCGCCATCAGTGCGGTCTGGTCGTAGGCCTTGTTGAACAGGTCCAGGCGCTGCGCGAACCAGGCTTCGCTCTGCGGGCGCAGCACCGGCTCCGCGTACAGGTTGCGCACCGTGGCCAGCTTAGGCCGCCAACGCTGCGCACTGTCGCGCAGGGCCAGGGTGAAGTCGATCAGCGCCCGGGTGCGAGCGCTGCCATCGTCGCCGGCCGCCAGCGTCGGCAGTTCTGTGTCGCGTAGATAGCCATCGTCATGGAAGAGCAGGCCTTCGAAGTACGAGTTGACCGCCAAGTCCTCGTAGATGTCGAGCATGATCTGGCGGGCCTTCGGGTTGGTGAAATCCAGCCGGTACATGCCATCGGCATCGCCGTTGCGGATCGCCAGCGCCTTGCGCTGCGCCGGGTCGGGCAGCTCGAAGCCGAGCACCGGCAGCCATGCGTAGACCTTCACCCCCGCACGCGATTTCAGCTGCCAGGCAACGCGGCTGAACAGGTCCGCGCGCATCGGCATGTGGCGGTTCGGGAAGTACAGTGCATCGGCGGTGTTGTTGCCGTCCGGATCGGCGAACGCCTGCAGGTAGACGTGCGTCGGCGCGATGCGCTTGACCCGCTCGATCAGCGCATCCAGATTGCGCGCCTGCTGTGCGGGGTCGGGGTCGTACACATCATCCAGGTCGATCTGCAGGGCACGGATGCCATCGAGCGCGACGTCGCGGCGCAGTTCGTAGGCCAGCGCCTCCACGGTCGGGTTGTCGCTGACCAGGAAGCGCGCCAGGCCATGCAGGTCGCTGGCCACCGGCGTGCTGCGGCCTTCCAGATCGAAGGACACTGGCATGCCCAGCTGCTCGGCAATGTCGTTGCTCAGCTGGTTGTAGGCGGCATAGGGCCAGACGATGGCGCGCGGGCGCACGCCCAGGTGCTGCTGGATGCGTTGCACACTGCGGCCGAGATCGGCGCGCAGGCGCTGCTCGTACTGTGGCTCGCTCTCGTAGCTGTGCGTGGCCGGTCGGTAGATGCGGGTCACGACAGCAGGGGTGGAATTTCCCTGCGGGTTGGCAAGCACCCCGTGGTGCAGATCGTCGGTATGGCTGGCCACCTCGATCAGGCCGCTGTCGTGCATCTGCTTCAGCTGTGCCCAGGTGATGAAGTCGTCGCGGCCGAACGGGCGGTAGCCATAGTCAATGGTGCGGCCCGGTGCCATGTCCACGTAGTCGGTGATCACCGCCACCAGCGCCGGATAGCGGTAGGCCTGCAGCAGCGGGAAGGCCTTGTCGTAGACGCTGCGCAGGCCGTCATCGAAGGTCAGCAGTACCGGTTTCGGAGGCAGCGTGGCGCGCCCCTGCGAGGCCGCGATCACCTGCGACAGCGACACCGGGTGGTAACCGTGTGCCCCCAGCCAGTCCAGGTGGGCGGCGAAGTTCTGCGTGCTCACCGCATAGGTATCGGCATCCCCCTTGGCTGCGACCTGGTCGCGGATGTCGTGGTAGCTGAGGATCAGCAGGCCGTTGTCGATCGCATCGAGATGCAGGGCCTGCTGCGCGAAGGCCGGCGGCGCAGCCGACAGCAGCAGGAGCACGATCAGGCGCAGGATGCGGGTCATGTCAGTCTCCCCAGCGCAGTGCGGCTTCGAAGCCGATATGGCGTTCGCGATGGCCGTCGTAGACCGGCCGCGACCAGCGCACGCCATACTCGAACACGCGGCCCTGGCCCAGCTGCCACTCGTGCATGTACGACACCGACGGCACCAGCGCACTGCCGAAGCCGTCCTGCCAGTAGTCGCCCAGCGAGACGGTCAGCCGGTGCCGGAAGTGGCGTTCGTAGTGGCGCCACAGCTGCTGGTCGATGCGCAGGCCGATCTCGACCATGCGGTCGCGCTTCGGGTTGAAGTAGGGAACATCGTCGCGGCTGCCACGACTGGTGTAGGCACTGGCCAGGCCATCGATCAGCCACCGTGGGCGGGTCAGCAGGCGCTGTTCAAGTGCGGTGCTGAACAGTTCGCGATGGTTGCCATCGTCGTAACGGAAGCGACTGGCGCCGAACACCCAGTGCGTGCGTTCGCTGCGCCGATAGTCGACCTGCGCACTGACGCTGTCAGCGGTGATGCCGGCCACGCGCGCCTGCATCGACGCCTCCGGATCATTGCGTGCGGCAATCAGTCCGGCATGCCAGTAGTCGTTGAACTGCCAGCCCACGCCGACGCGCAGGCCGTTATCGCCAATGTGGTCGTTGGCGCGCAGCACGGCCGCTTCCGCATCCAGCCGGCCGAAGCGGTAGCGTACGCCCGCGCCCAGCCACAGCGGGTCGATGCGCTGGTCCTGGAAATCGACCGAGCGCCGGTCGGCGAAGACGAACAGCCGCCAGCGATCGTCGAGTACGGGTGTCTGGACCTCCATGCCATAGCGGCGATCATCGTTGCCCAGCGGCGAGGTGCCACTCCCGCCGGAACTGCGTCCGATGTCGGTCCATGCCTTCAGCTGCCAACCGCGATGCGCGCGCCAGGCCTGGTCCATGCGTTCGACGGCGGGCTGGGTGGGGTAGCGTGCGACCAGATCGTCGTGCAGCGGTCGCGCCAGGTCATCACGCTGCAGAGCGACGTAGGCTTCCTGCATGCCCAGCCGTGGCTCGATGTCGCGCGGGTCCAGCGCATGCGCCATCTGTTGCCGCTGCAGCGCCCTGCGTGGCCAGCCGCGCATCATGTAGACACTGCCCAGCGCACTCTGCAGGCCGCCGTTGCCCGGTGCGATGTCGACCATCGATTCCAGATCGCGCTGCGCGGTGGGCAGGTCACCGCTGTAGGCGCGCACCATCGCCAGGTTGAGGTCGGCCTCGTAGCGCGACCAGTTTGGATACGGCGACTTCCCGTTGCTCCAGCGCCAGGCAGGTTCCTTGTCGCGCCACGCCTGCAGCAGGTCGACGGCCTTTTCCTGCTGCTCGCTTTCCAGGTAGGCGTATGCCAGTTCCGAATGCGAGGCGTCGCGCGTTGGATCGCCAGCGACCGCTGCCTGCAGCACCGGAATGGCTTCCTCCGGGTGCAGGGTGCCCATCAGCGAATCGCCCACTGCGGGCAGCACATAGTCGGGCAGGGCATGGCCTTCGGCCTGCAGTGCGCGGGCTTCCTCGCGCACCTGCGCATGGCGGCCCAGCCGGTTGAGCAGGATCAGCCGGTCCATGCGGATGCGCAGTGGCGCCTGCGCGGGTGGAGTGCCTTCGGCGCCCAGGTAGCGCTGCATGCGCGCCAGGGTTGATTCGGCCTCTTCCAGCCGGCTGTCTTCGCTGCTGCTGTAGGCCAGGCTCCAGACCACCAGCTTGGCCAGGTAGTCGCCTTCGATGCGCTGCTTCTGTGCAGCGTCGAACAGCTGCGGGCGTTGCTGGTACAGCGCCCAGGCGCGCCACGCATTGCCGATGTCGCCCAGGGTCAGTACGCGCAGCTTGAACAGCAGATCGTCGTTGGGCTGCTGCTGGCTGGCGCGCTCGATGGCGCCGAGGGCATCCAGCCAGCGGGCCTGGTCGCGGTAGCGGCCGATCTCGGCCAGGGCCGCCTCGCGGTCGGGCGGGGCAGCACTGCTGGCCCAGGCCAGGGCGGTACAGGCAAGGCCGACGCAGAGCGCCAGCCGGCGGTGGACAACCATTGGGGACCCCCTTGGCTTCCGAACCAGACAACCTGAAAAATGTGACGCACATCACATGCCAGATTTTGGGGTGGCCGTGGCCTGCGTCACTCCCCTCGCGAACTCCCATCCAGCAGGGATGGGCGAAACCAGGACAGCGACCTGCAATGTCTTGTCTGAAACGAGAGTCCCCCGCGCACCGAGTGGTGGCCTGGGCGGCGCTGCCGCCCCCATGCCCGATGCCGGCACGCGGCAAGGATGGGCATTCGTGGGCACTATCCGCCCGGAATTGTCAGCCCGGCGTCAAAATGCGCAAACGGGCTGACGAGCGGTAGGTGGGGCCGGTTGCTGGCCCCATGCGGCTTACCAGAGGTCTTCCAGCTTGCGCGGCTTGCAGGCCACCCAGGAAGCGCACAGCATCAGGGTGGCGCAGCCGAACAGGAAGCTGAACGGGATCGTCCAGCCGTCGCTGACGGTGTGCAGCCAGCCGACCAGGAACGGCCCCAGGCAGCTGAAGCTGTAGCCCACACCCTGCATGAACCCGGACAGCGCCGCCGAGCCGGTGGGGGTGCGGGTGCGCAGGTTGATCAGGGTCAGCGCCAGCGGGAAGGTGGACGGACCGACGCCGAGCAGGCAGGCCCACAGCAGCGGGGCCTTCATCGGTGCCAGCAGCAGGCCGGTGAAGGCGATCACGAACGAGAAGAAGCCGATCAGTACCAGCGGGAACGGGTTCTGCAGGCGCACCGCCATCGACGGGATGACCAGCGACGGTAGCAGGCCCAGTGCCGAGAACACGGCCACCATCACGCCGCCGAACGCGGGCGTGCCACCGGCCTCGACCACGATGCGCGGCAGCCAGGTGAACATCGAGTAGGTCATCAGCGAGGTCATGCCGAACATGAGCGTCATGCTCCAGCCCAGCGACGTGCGCCAGACCTTGCCATGCGGCTGCGCGGTGGGGTCGGTGGCGTCGGCCTGCGGCTTCGGCGCGCGCTTGGCCAGCACCAGCCAGGGCAGTGCGGCGGCCAGTGCCAGCAGCGCCCACATGCCCAGCGACACGCGCCAGCCGGCAGCGTTGGCCATCGGCACCGCGAGCAGCGCCGGCAGCATCGTGCCCAGCTGCAGCACGCTGATGTAGAGCGTACTCATGGTGCCGACCTTGTTGGCGAAGTAACGCTTCACCAGCGGCGGCACCACCACGTTGCCGATGCCCATGCCGGCCAGCGCCAGCACCGAACCCAGCAACAGCGTGCCGACGTTGCCGGCGCTGGAGCGCAGCAGCAGGCCGGCCATCGCCATCACCATCGCCAGCAGGGTGGTGCGCTCCAGGCCGAGGCGCCGCGCCAGTGCCGGCGTGGTCACGCCGAACAGCGCGAACGAGGCGGTCGGCAGCATGCCCAGCACGCCGGTCATGGTGGTGCCGAAGCCGAACTGCTGGCCGAGCACGTCCAGCAGCGGGGTGATCGAGGTGACCGCCGTGCGCAGGTTGACCGCTGCCAGCAGGATCGCGGCAAACGCGAGGACGCGACCGTGCAGCAGCGACGGCGAATCGGAAGTGGAGGAACTCATCGGTGGTCCTTGCAGGTGTCGCACGCCGCAGCAACGGCATGCAGCGCCGGCATCGGTCTACGCCGAAGCGGCAGGTGGGGGTGGGGGCTGCAGGTGGGCCGGCAGCGCGGCCATTGTACGTGCGCTGCCGGGCAAGGTCCCGTCATGCGGGTGGCCCGGCGCTTGGCACAAAAAAACCCGGAGGACAGTGATGTCTTCCAGGCTTCTTGGTGACCACCGAAGTGGTCGGGGAGACAGGATTCGAACCTGCGACCTCTACGTCCCGAACGTAGCGCTCTACCAGACTGAGCTACACCCCGAAGGAGCCGCCTAAGATACCGTGTGAAGGCCAAGGCGGCAAGGTTTTTTTACAGCTCAGCGACGATTTTCTTTCTCGATACGGTTCTGCTCGCGGGCTTCGAACCACATGCCGTTGAGGATGGCCACCGTGGAGGCGAGGCCGGCGCCGAGAATCCAGGCGAAATACCACATGGTCGATCTCCTTTGTTCAAGGGTGTGCCGGCCGTGGGCCGGCACACCGTCAATCAGTAAGCGTTCGGGTTGTTGCCCATCTCTTCGGTGGTGGTCTTGCCCTTGAGCACGCGGTACACCCAGGTGGTGTAGGCGAGGATGATCGGCAGGAACACCGCCGTGGCCAGCAGCATGATCCACAGGGTCAGGTGGCTGGACGAGGCGTCCCATACGGTCAGGCTGGAGGTGGGCTGGCTCGAGGACGGCAGCAGGAACGGGAAGATGGCGAAACCGACGGTCAGGATGATGCCGGCGATGGCCGCACCGGAAGCGATGAAGGCCAGCCCGCCGCGACGGGCACGCAGCAGCACCGCACTGGCCAGCAGGCCGGCCAGGCCCAGCAGCGGTGCCAGGATCGTGGCTGGCATCGCGCTGTAGTTGCGCATCCAGCCACCGGCGGCGCCGAGTTCGGCGGTCTTCAGCAGCGGATTGGTGGCGCCATCGGTAACCACCTGCGAGGTGATCTGGTAACCCGGCAGGCCGAAGGCCACCCAGGCACCGCCCACTGCGAACAGCACGAAGGCGATGATCGCGGCGATGCTGCCGAAACGGGCTGCACGTTCGGCCACCGGGCCGTCGGTCTTCAGCACCAGCATGGCGGCACCGTGGGCGACCAGCATCGACACGCTGAGCAGGCCGGCCAGCAGCGCGAAGGGCATCAGCAGGCCGAAGAACGAGCCGGTGTAGAAGATGCGCATGCTGTCATCGAAGTGGAACGGCACGCCCAGCACCACGTTGCCCACCGCCACGCCCATGATCAGCGCCGGGATGAAGCCACCGATGAACAGCGCCCAGTCCCAGGTGTTGCGCCAGCGTTCGCTGGGCATCTTGCTGCGGAACTTGAAACCGACCGGACGCAGGATCAGCGCGAACAGGATCACGAACATCGCCAGGTAGAACCCGGAGAAACTGACCGCATAGAGCGGCGGCCAGGCGGCGAAGATCGCGCCGCCGCCCAGGATCAGCCACACTTGGTTGCCTTCCCACACCGGGCCGATGGTGTTGATCACCAGCCGGCGCTCGGCGTCGTTGCGGGCGACGAAGGGCAGCAGGGTGCCCACGCCTAGGTCGAAACCATCCATCACGGCGAAACCGATCAGCAGGATGCCGAGCAGCAGCCACCAGATCACGCGCAGCGTGGTGTAGTCCAGAAGAATGAAATCCATCTTGGTTCTCCTGCCTCAGGCCTGGCCGGCGGCGGGCGCCGAGGCATTGTGGGAAGCATGCGGCTGGGGCGACTGCAGCGACGGCAGCACCTCGTCCGGACCCTTGCGGATCGCCTTGAGCATCAGCTTGATCTCGACCACGATCAGCGCGGTGTAGATTGCGGTGAAGCCTGCCAGGGTCAGCACGATTTCATGCAGGGCCAAGCCCGACGCCGCATAGAAGGTCGGCAGCACGCCATCGACCGCCCACGGCTGGCGACCATACTCGGCCACGAACCAGCCGCACTCGATCGCGATCCACGGTGCCGGCAGCGTCCACAGGGCCAGCTTGAGGAACCAGCGCTTGTCCTGGAAGTTGTTGCGGCAGGAGTAGTAGAAGGCCAGTGCGAAGAAGGCGATCAGGTAGAAGCCGAGGCCGGCCATCACGCGGAAGGTCCAGAACAGCGGCATTACGCGCGGCACGGTGTCCATCGCCGCCTGCGAGATCTCCTGCGGGGTGGCGTTGAGGATGTCGTCGCGGTAGCGCTTGAGCAGCAGGCCGTGGCCCAGGTCCTGCCAGTGGCGGTCGAACATCTCGCGTGCTTCAACGTCGTTCTTGTTGGCGCGCAGGCGCTCCAATGCACCGTAGGCCAGCTGGCCGCCACGCACGCGGTGTTCGGCGCGCTCGACCAGTTCCAGGATGCCCGGAATCGGCTGGTTCAACGAGCGGGTGGCGATCAGGCCCATCAGGTAGGGGATCTTCACCGCGTAGTCGTTCTGGTGGGTTTCCTGGTTCGGGATGCCGAAGGCGGTGAAGTCGGCCGGCGCACGCTCGGTCTCCCACATCGCTTCGATCGCGGCCAGCTTCATCTTCTGGTGTTCGCTGGCGGCGTAGCCGCTCTCGTCACCCAGCACGACCACCGACAGTGATGACAGCAGGCCGAACGCCGCGGCCACCGCGAACGAACGACGGGCCAGGTCCTTGTGCTTGTTGCGCAGCAGGAACAGCGCGCTGATCGCCATCACGAACACCGCACCGGTCACGTAGCCGGCGCTGACGGTGTGCACGAACTTGGCCTGCGCCACCGGGTTGAACACCACCGCCATGAAGTCGACCACTTCCATGCGCATGGTTTCCGGGTTGAACACCGCACCGGTCGGGTTCTGCATCCAGCCGTTGGCGACCAGGATCCAGATCGCCGACAGGTTGGTGCCCAGTGCCATCAGCCAGGTCACCATCAGGTGCTTGACCTTGCTCAGGCGGTTCCAGCCGAAGAAGAACAGGCCGACGAAGGTGGCTTCCAGGAAGAAGGCCATCAGGCCTTCGATCGCCAGCGGCGCGCCGAAGATGTCACCCACGTAGTGACTGTAGTAGGACCAGTTCATGCCGAACTGGAATTCCATGACGATGCCGGTGGCGACGCCCATGGCGAAGTTGATGCCGAACAGGACGCCCCAGAACAGGGTCATCCTGCGCCAGATCTCCTTGCCGGTCATCACGTACACGCTCTCCATGATGGCCACCATGAACGACAGGCCAAGGGTGAGGGGTACGAATAGGAAGTGGTACATCGCGGTCAGCGCGAATTGCAGCCGCGACAGTTCTACGACTGTCTGATCAATCATGGCCTGGCTACCTCGTTGGATAGTGCCGTTGCAGGTGGCGGGAAGGGTGGTCTACGACGTGAATGATGTGACCGACTACTTCAAACAGCCTTGATCCAGATCAATGTATGAACAGGTGCCCCGGTTGATCGTATGCCAACCCGATGAAGACTGCGACCGCTGGCCGCAGAGGCCGGCCATTGCCTGCGCCTACAATGCCGTGTCTCCCCCGTTGCCCGTGAAGACCCCTTGAGCGCTGCCGAAACGACCCCTGACAGCCTGTCCCCGGAAGCCGAAACTGCCCGCCAGCGTCGTGTCCGCGCGGCGTGGCTGGCCGATCTGGCCCATTCCGCCCGGGGGCGCCAACGCCTGGCGGCCCTGTGCATCAGCCTGTCCGGTGCGTTGCTGATCGGCCAGGCCGCCGCGATCGCCTGGCTGGTGCAGCAGGTGCTGGTGGAGCGCGCGCCGCTGGCCTCGGGGCTGCCAGTGCTGGGCGGGCTGGTGGTGATCCTGGTGCTGCGCACGCTGCTGGGCAGCGCCACCCAGGCGGCTGCCGGGGATGTAGCCGATGCCGCGCGGCTGGCCCTGCGCGAGCGAGTGTTCGCCCGACTGCTCAGCCATGGCCCGTTGTGGCTGCGCCAGCGCCGCACCGGCGAACTGGGCGAACTGATGCTGCATCACGGTGATGCGATCGAGAGTTATTACAGCGGGTTCCTGCCGGTGCGCACCGAGGTGCTGGTGGTGCCGCTGCTGATCCTGGCCGCGGTGGCCTGGGTTGACTGGGTGGTGGCGTTGATCCTGCTGTTCACCGCGCCGCTGGTGCCGTTCTTCATGATGCTGGTGGGCTGGGGCGCCGAAGCCGCCGGTCGCGCCCAGTTGGGGGAGCTGGCGCGGATGAGCGGCCACTTCGCCGACCGCATCAAGGGCCTGGGCCTGCTGCGCCTGTATGGCCGCGGCGAGGCCGAGCTGGAGGGTATCGAGGCGGCCGCCGAAGGTGTGCGCGTGCGTACCCTGAAAGTGCTGCGGATCGCCTTCCTGTCGTCCACGGTGCTGGAATTCTTTGCCTCGGTGAGCGTGGCGATGGTCGCGCTGTACCTGGGCCTGAGCTATCTGGGCATGATGTCGCTGCATTCGGCGGTGCCGACGCTGGGCGCGGGCCTGTTCTGCCTGCTGCTGGCGCCGGAGTTCTACGCGCCGCTGCGGCGGTTGGCTGCGCACTACCACGACCGCGCCAATGCACTGGCCGCGGCGGCCGAGGTTGAGCGTCTGCTGCAGTCATTGCCGGACGAGCAGGGCCTGATCGAGAACGAGAGTGCGCCGCTGGCTGTGGAACCGGCCGAGGCCGCGTTGCCGCCGTTGCAGGCACAGGGCCTGGTGCTGCGCCCGTTGGGCGCGCCGCACGATGTGCTGCAGGATCTGGATGTGCTGCTGGAACCGGGCCAGCGCCTGGCCCTGGTCGGTCCCAGCGGGTCCGGCAAGAGTACGTTGCTGGAGGCGCTGGCCGGTTGGCTGCCGCCACGTGCCGGGAAGCTGCAGGTGCGTCCCGGCGTGCAGGTGGCCTATGCCAGCCAGCGTCCGTACCTGTTCCACGGCAGCATCGCCGACAACCTGCGCCTGGCCGATCCCGGCGCCAGCGATGCGCGCCTGCGCGCGGTGGCCGAGGCTTCGCAGGTACTGCAGTTTGCGCAGCGCCTGCCGCAGGGGCTGGATACGGTGATCGGCGAACGTGGCTTCGGCCTGTCCGGTGGTGAGGCGCGTCGCATCGGCCTGGCCCGCCTTCTGCTGCGTGATCCGCAGGTGCTGCTGCTGGACGAACCCACCGCGTTCCTGGATGCCGATACCGAAGCGGCATTGCTGCGCAGCCTGGCCGCCTATGCACGTGGCCGCAGCGTGGTGGTCGCCACCCACAGCCCGGCGGTGATCGCCTGGGCCGATCGTTGCCTGCTGCTGCCGGAAGGCCGCCTGGTGGAACCGGCACAGGCGGTGCGCGCATGAGCCGTTCACCTGATTCGTTGCGTGCGGTGTTCCTGCGCCATCGGCCGCGCCTGCTGCTGACGATCCTGCTGTTGTGGACCACCATGCTGGCCGGCACCGCACTGCTGGGCCTGTCCGGTGGTTTCCTCACCGCCGCTGCATTGGCCGGTGCGGCCGGCCTCGGCCAGGGCTTCAACTTCTTCTCGCCGTCCGCGGGTATCCGCGGGCTGACCATGGCGCGCATCGTGTCGCGCTACTTCGAAAAGCTGGTGGGCCACGACGCCACCCTGCGCATCGCCCGCGACTTGCGCGTGTGGTTCTTCCGCCGCGCGCTGCCGCTGGCACCGGCACGGCTGGGGGCGACGCGCACCGGCGATCTGCTGGCGCGCCTGCTCGGTGACATCGGTGAAGTGGACGGCCTGCTGGTGCGTGCGATCGGGCCGCTGGTGGCGCTGGGTGCGCTGACGCTGGTGGCGGTGGCCTCGGCGGCGCTGATCCTGCCGTCGGCAGCAGTGTTGCTGGCAGTGCTGGCGCTGCTGATCGCTTTCGGCGTGCCGTGGCTGGGTGTGCGCGGTCGTGACGATGAAGAGGCGGACCGTGCCGCGCATCGCGCCGCACTGCGCACCGCCGCCTTTGAAGGGTTGGAGGGCGCGGGCGATCTGGCCGCGCTGCATGCCGATGCGGCGTGGCAGCTGAAGGTGCGCGTGGCCGCCAAGCAGCTGGCTTCGCGGGATCGTCGGCGCCGCTGGCGCCTGATCGCGGCCTCGACCCTGCATGGCCTGGTCGCAGGGCTGGGGCTGGTGGCGATGCTGGCACTGGCGCTCCACGCGGCCGAACAGCAGCGTATCGCGCCGGAAATGGCCGCGGGCCTGGTGTTCCTCACCGTCGCGCTGATCGAACTGTGGGCCGGGATGGGGTTGGCGTGGCAGTCACTGCAGTCCGGGCGGATCGCCGCTGATCGGTTGCAGGCCATCGTCGAGCAGGCGACGACGGTGGAGGATCCGGCAGCGCCACAGCCGGTACCGCAGGCCGCGCGCGTGCACTGGGATGACGTGCATTTCCAGTGGCCAGGCGCGGTGCGACCGGTGCTGTCCGGCCTGCGGCTGACGTTGGCGCCTGGGGAACGCATCGCCATCCGTGGCGACAGCGGCAGTGGCAAGACCACGCTGTCCAGCCTGCTGCTGCGGCTGTGGGATCCGCAGCAGGGGCGAATCACCTATGGTGGCATCGACCTGCGTGATTTCAGCCAGGCCGACTGGCATCGGCAGCTGGCCTGGTTGCCGCAGAACGCGCCGGTGTTCGCCGGCACCGTGGACGAGAACCTGCGCCTGGGGGATCCCGATGCCAGCGACGCCGCCTTGTGGGCAGTGCTGCGCCGCATGCGCCTGGGCGAATGGGCCGAGCGCAACGGTGGCCTGCAGGCCTGGGTGGGCGAGAACGGCGCGACGATGTCGGCCGGCCAGGCGCGGCGGCTGGCGCTGGCCCGTGCACTGCTGCGCAATGCGCCGATCCTGCTGCTGGACGAACCGACCGAAGGCCTCGACGTGGATACCGCACGTGCGCTGCTGCAGGACCTTTCCGGGTTGCTGGACGGGCGCAGCCTGTTGATGATCACCCACGACGACCTGCCTGAAGGCGTGGTCGATGCGCAGTACCGGTTGCGCGATGGGGCGCTGGTCCGCGAACTTTGACCGATGCACATCCGCGCGTGGCTCGGCTCTACAGGTTGGCTATCGCGAGAACTCGCGCAGCATCACCGCGATCGAGGCCACGTTGGCCAGCACGCACAGCCAGAACACCCACTGGAACGAGGCTTTGCGGTGCTTGTGGCGGAACATCGCCTGGCCCAGCAGCGCGCCGGGCCAACCGCCGGCAAAGGCCAGCAGCTGTAATGTGCGCTCCGGAATACGCCACTGCTTTCTCTGCGCCGCGCGCTTGTCGTGGCCGTACAGGCCGAACGACACCGCGCTGGCGAGCAGGCACCACCCACCCAGCCACAGCGGCAGCACGCCGCTGACCGTCAGCGCGATCAACGCGCCGAACGCGGCCAGCGCGAGATGTCGCCGCCATGCCACCTACAGCGCGTCGAGAAAGCCGCGCACGGCCGGGCCGAAACGCTCGAAATCGACGAGGAAGGCGTCATGGCCCTGTGGCGATTCCAGGCCGATGAAGTGCGCATCGGCACCGCCGGCGCGCAGGCCATCGGCAACCTGTTGCTGCTGCTGCACGGGGAACAGGATATCGGTGTTGGCGCCGATCGCCAGCGCCTTCTCCACGCGGATCTTCGCGAGCCCGGTCAGCACGTCGCCGTCGGCATACTCGGCCAGGTCGAACCAGTCCATCGAGCGGCTCAGGTACAGGTAGCAGTTGGGATCGAAAAAGCGCACGAAGCGCCGTGCGTGGCCTTCCAGATAGCTTTCCACCTGGAATTCCAGGCCGAACGGATCGTCGTCGGTCTGGTCCGAATCCAGCCGCACGCGGCCGAAGCGGCCATCCCACTCCAGCGCGGAGCGGTAGGTGATCACGCCCAGTTTGCGCGCCATGCGCATGCCGGACTCGGGGTACTCGGCATCGTCGTAGTGGCCGCCATTCCAGCGCGGGTCAAGGCGGATTGCCTCGCGCTGCAGCGAGCGGATCGCGATCGAGAACGGCAACGCCTGCGCGCTGCCGGAAATGTTGACGTGGCTGCGCGCGATGCCCGGATGCAGCATCAGGATGGCAAGGGCCGTCATGCCGCCCATCGAGTTGCCGACCACGCAGGCCAGCCGCTCGATACCCAGGGCGCGCACGACCTCGATGGCGGCGCGTGCGCCGTCTTCGATCGACAGCTCGGGGAAGTCGAGGCGATACGGTTCGCCCGTGGCCGGATTGAGCGAGGCCGGACCGGTCGAACCCTTGCAGCTGCCCAGCGAATTCACGCACACCACGAACCAGCGGTTGGTATCGATGGGTTTGTCGGGGCCAACCATCGCTTCCCACCAGCCCGGTGCCGGGTTGGCCTCGTTGGCCGCTGCATGCGCGTCTGGGGACAGGCCGGTCACGATCAGGATCGCATTGCTGGCATCGGCCGCCAGCGTTCCCCAGGTCTCGTAGGCCACGCGCGCGCCGTGCAGGGCGCCACCGCGCTTGAACGGGAACGGCGAGGGCAGGGCGTGGAAGCGGGTGCCGGGCGGGATGAATTCGGTCATGCACGCATTCTAGCGGGGCGGCATGTGGAGCTGGCGACACGCTGGATTCCAGCAGCGGGTGGACGCGGACCGGACCGCCGTATCCACGCATGGCGTGGATCTGCTGTAGAGCCGAGCCGATGCTCGGCTGGCGGGCGCCGGCAACCCAATCGCAGCCGAGCGTAGGCTCGGCTCTACAAGTCAGGGAAACCGCAGCTCAACCACGCCGTCATGCGGCAGCGTCACCCGCACCACGTCGCTTTGCAGGTCGCCCTCGCTGCGATTGGCGCTACCAGTACGCGAGATGCGTGCCAGCACTTCCACGTCGCGATGTGCCGACAGCGGCGCGGTCGGCATCGGGCTGTCAGCGTCGCCCAGCCCGACCGTGGCCGGGAAACCGGCCAGCGGCAGCTTGCGTGCGGCCACCGGCATCGGCGGTCCACCCACGGCGCGGGCCAGCACGAATACCCGGGTGCTGGCCGGCCACTCGGCATTCTCCAGCGCAGGCAGCTGCACGCGTACCTGCAGCAGCGCCGCTGGTGCTGCAGGGGCGGCATCGGGTGCCAGGCCTGCGGCTTCGCGGGCGATGGCGATCTGCGCCTGCAGCGCCTGCGCGGCGCCGGGCTCAAGCCGTGGCAGCAGGCCGCTCCACACATCCGCGGCCTCGGCATTCTTTCCGCGCTGGCGCAGGGCGATGCCCAGCAGCCAGCTGGCGCGCTCGGCATCGGGTGCCTGTGCACGCGCCTGTTGCAACCAGGCCATCGCGGTGTCATCGAACTGCTTGCCGGCATCGGCCTGCGCACGTGCCTGCGCCGCTTCCACCAGCACGCCGGGGTCTTCCGGGGCGAGAGCGGCGGCACGTGCGAAGGCGTCCGCCGCGGCTGCGGCGTTGCCCAGTTCGGCCTGCGACCGGCCCAGCAGCGCCCAGCCATCGGCCCGCTGTGGGTCACGCTCCAGTGCATCCTGCAGGGCCTGCACGCCATCGCGCAGGGTGGCTACCGACGGCGTCGGTTGGACCTGTGCTGCACGCGGATCACCGACCAGCAGATACAGGCAGGCACCGGCCACGCCCAGTGCGAACACGCCGACCACGAAACCGCGACGACCGTGGTGGCGCAGCGGCCACAGCACCAGCGCTGCCATCAGCGCAGCAACCAGACCGGCCAGCACCGGCAGCCAATGGCTCACCATCCGTCTCCTTCATCGGCCTTTCCGGCCGGTGCTGCGCCGACCGTACGGCCACGACGGCGGACAATGCCCAGCACCACCAGTGCGCCGGCGCCGAGCATCAGCAGGGGACCGCCCCACAGCAGCCAGGTGCCCGGCTGCAACGGTGGTTGATAGAGCACGAACTCGCCGTAGCGGGCGACCAGGAACTGCTTGATCTGTGCATCGTCGTGGCCCTGCTGCATCAGCTGCAGCACCTCGCGGCGCAGATCCTGCGCGATCTGCGCGTTGGAATCGGCCAGCGACTGGTTCTGGCACTGCACGCAGCGCAGCTGCGCGGCCAGGTCATGGAAGCGGCGTTCTTCGGCGCCATCGCGGAACTGCAGTGGCTGCGGATCGTGCAGCGGCTGCTGCGCCACTGCGGCCAGCGGCAGCATCAGAAGCAGCAACGCCAGCAGCCAGCGCATGGGCTCAGGGCGCCGTGTGCAGCGTGCTGCCGGCATTGCCTTGGGCCTTCTCGATCTTTTCCAGCGCCGGGATCAGCTTCTCGTCGACTACGCGCTGGGTCATCGCACCGCTGTACTTCCAGCGCACGATGCCGCTGCCGTCGACAAGGAAGGTCTCCGGTGCAGCGGTCACGCCCCAGTCGATGGCGGTGCGGCCTTCAACATCACTGAGCACGACCATGAACGGGTTGCCCAGCTGCTCCAGCCAGTGCAGGGCATCGGTCGGCTCGTCCTTCCAGTTGTAGCCGATCACGCGCACGCGCTTGCTCTCGGCGAAACGGGTCAGCACCGGGTGTTCCTCGCGGCAGGCCGCGCACCAGCTGCCCCATACGTTCAACAGGTAAGGCGCGCCGCGCAGTTCGTCGCTGTGCACGATCATCTCCGGGTCGTGCAGCACCGGCAGGGCGAACGCCGGCGCCGGCTTGTCGATCAGCGCCGAGGGCAGCACGTCGCGCTGCGGATCACCCGATTTCATCACCCCGTAGATCATCAGCCCGAGCAGGCCGAAGAAGAACAGCACGCCGATCACGATGGCTACCGGCGGCAGCGGGCGGGAGGGGCGCGGGGCGGGGGACTCGGACATGGGAACTCCTACGGACGACGGAAACGGCGGTCGGCGGCGGTGATGAATCCGCCCAGGGCCATCAACAGCGCGCCCAGCCAGATCCAGCGCACGAACGGCTTGATGTGGACCCGGACCGCCCATGCATTGTTGCCCAGCGGCTCGCCCAATGCCACGTAGACGTCGCCGTCGAAGCGTGCATCGATGCCGGCCTCGGTCATCACCTGACCACCACTGGCGTACTGGCGCTTCTCCGGATGCAGCAGGGCCAGTTCGCGGCCGTTGCGGAACACCCGCAGGTGACCGCGGTCGGCGATGAAATTGGGACCTTCGCGATGGTCCACGCCCTCGAAGCGCACTTCGTAGCGGCCGACCACCAGTTGCTGGCCAGGTGCCAGCGCCACTTCGCGCTGCACGTTCAGGGCTTCCACCAGCAACGCACCGGCCAGGAACACGGCGATGCCTGCGTGGGCGACGATCATGCCGAGCATCTCGGCGGTGAAGCGACCATTGCCACGCAGGCGCTGCCAGACGAAGCGTGCGGTACCGAATCCGACCCAGGCCGCGGCGGCGACACCGAGACCGGCCTTCCAGCCGTTCTGCGGCGCCTGCCACCAGGCCAGCGCGCCCAGCAGCACCGCCAGCCCCAGCCAGGGCGCCAGCAGGGCGAATGCACGCGAAGGTTGGTCGCGCTGCCACTTCACCAGCGGGCCGAACGGCAGCAGCAGGATCATCGGCGCCATCAGCAGCAGGAACAGGCTGCCGAAGTAGGGCGGGCCGACCGAGATCTTGCCCAGCGACAGTGCATCTGCCAGCAGCGGGTACAGCGTGCCGAGCAGGACCATCGCGCAGGCCGTGGCCAGCAGCAGGTTGTTGGCCAGCAGCAGGGTCTCGCGCGAGGTGGCGGTAAAGCCACGGCGCGGATCGTCGGCGTCCACGCTCAGCTGGCTGGCGCGCAGCGCGTACAGCAGCAGGCTGCCGCCCACCAGTACCGACAGGAACACCAGGATGAACAGGCCGCGCGACGGATCGGCGGCGAACGAATGCACGCTGGTCAGCACGCCCGAGCGCACCAGGAAGGTCCCGAGCAGCGACAGCGCAAAGGCGGCGATCGCCAGCAGCAGGGTCCAGCTGCCGAACGTGCCGCGCTTTTCGGTGACGGCCTGCGAATGGATCAATGCCGCACCGACCAGCCAGGGCATGAAGCTGGCATTCTCCACCGGGTCCCAGAACCACCAGCCGCCCCAGCCCAGCTCGTAGTAGGCCCACCAGCTGCCCAGCGCGATGCCCAGGGTCAGGAAGCCCCAGGCGACGTTGGTCCACGGCCGCGTCCAGCGCAGCCAGCGCGCATCGATGCGCCCCTCCAGCAGGGCCGCCACCGCGAATGCGAACGGAACGGCAAAGCCCACGTATCCGATGTACAGCATCGGCGGATGAATGATCAGCCCTGGGTCCTGCAGCAGCGGGTTGAGGTCGCGGCCTTCCAGCGGCGCCGGGTTCAGGCGCAGGAACGGATTGGAGGTGAAGATCAGGAAGGCGAGGAAGCCGACGCTGACCACGCCCATCACCGCCAGCACGCGCGCCTGCACGTGTGCCGGCAGGTGCCGCGAGAACAGCGCCACCGCGCCGGTCCACAGCGCCAGCACCAGCGCCCACATCAGCAGCGAGCCCTCGTGGGCCCCCCACACCGCCGAGTAGCGGTAGATCATCGGCAGCAGCGAATTGGAGTTCTCGGCCACGTAGCGCACCGAGAAATCCTGCTGCACGAACGCGGCGGTCAGCACCGCGAACGCGCCGGCGAGCAGCAGCAGCTGTGCGAAGGCGGCCGGCCGTGCCACCGCCATCCATGCCGTGTTGCTGCGATGCGCGCCGACCAGCGGCAGGCCGGCCTGCAGCAGCGAGGCCAGCAACGCGCACAACAGCAGGATCTGACCCAGTTCGGGCAGCACTCAGCGCACCTCGGGTGCCGTCACCGGCACGTCATGCTTGCGATGGGCATCGCCCATCTTGTCGGCCACTTCCTTCGGCACGTACTTTTCATCGTGCTTGGCCAGCACTTCGTCGGCAACGAAGACACCCTCCTGCAGGCGGCCACTGGCGACCACCGCGGTGCCTTCGGCAAACATGTCCGGAAGAATCCGCGACGTGCTCACCGCCAGCTGGGCATCGCCGTCGGTTACTTCGAAACGTGCTTCCAGCGAACCGACCGGGCGGTTGAAGGAGCCCTTCACCACCATGCCGCCCAAGCGGAACCGCGACTGTGCATCGACATCCCCGCGCAGTACTTCCGAGGGCGTGTAGAGGTAGGCGATGTTGCGTTCCAGCGCCATCGCCACCAGTGCGGTGGCCAGCCCGGAGGCGAGCAGGGCCAGCAGTACCCAGGCCAGGCGGCGGCGTTGTACCGGCGTCATCGTTCCAGCTCCGTCGACAGCGGCGCCGCAGCTTCCTGTTTGACGGCGCGGGTCTGCTGCCGCTGCTGGCGTGCCAGCGCCAACCGGCGTGCCATGCGCAGGCGCAGCCACGAACCGATGGCATCGGCGCCGAGCACCAGCACGAACACGGCGTAGGCGCCGATCACATAGGGCAGGTGGGTCATGGCTGGGCCTCCCCGGCCGCGCGTGCGGCATCGACCCGGCCACCGACCCAGGCCTTGCCGGCCTCGCGGTCGAGATTGTCGGCGCGGGCCTTGGCCAGCACCGAACCGGCGAACCAGAACTTGGTGCCGATGACCATCCACCACAGTGGCGCGATCATCGCGCTGCTGATCGCCGATTCACCGAACACGTTGATCGACTGGCGCTGGTGCAGGCCGCCCCACCAGTCCACCGAATAGCGGATCACCGGCAGCAGGCTGACACCGACGATGGCCAGCAGGCCGGCCGCGCGCGCGGCGCTGCGGCGGTCCTCGATGGCGTGGTACAGGCCGATCACGCCCAGGTACAGGAACAGCAGCACCAGTTCACTGGTCATGCGCGGGTCCCAGTCCCACCAGGTACCCCAGGTACCCTTGCCCCAGATGCTGCCGGTCAGCAGGGTGATCAGGGTGAAGCCGGCGCCCATCGGCGCACACGCCATGGCCAGGATCTCGCAGACCTTGATCCGCCAGATCAGGGCGATGGCGGCATACAGCGCCATCAGCGCGAACACGAACAGGCTCATCCAGGCACTGGGCACGTGGATGTAGAGGATGCGGAAGCTGTCCAGCTGCTTGGCTTCCGGCGGCACCACCAGCAGCGCCTGCCACATGCCGACCAGCAGCACCGGCACCGCCGCGAGGTAGAACACCCGCGACCAGCGGGCAGCGAATCGGTCGAACGTGGGGGGCGAACCGAGTTGGTGGAACCAGCGGACAATCGGATTCATGCGTGGCGGCTATCCAGCAGGGGTGGATTGGCTCTCAGCTCGGTCAACTCAGAGAAATACGTATTGCAGCGGCGGTGGCCAACGGCGCCAGCACCAGCGCGACCAGCAGGCCGGCGCCCAGCATCAGCAGCGCACCGACCGGATCCTGTCCGCGTCCGGCTGCCGCCAGACTGCCTGCGCCGAACACCAGCACTGGCACGTACAGCGGCAGCGAAAGCAACGCCACGAGAATACCAGAGCGTCGGATGCCTACGGTCAGCGCGGCGACCACGCCACCAATCAGGCTCAGCAACGGCGTTCCCAGCAGCAACGATGCCAGCAACATCGGCAGCTGGTCATGCGGCAGATGCAGCATTTCGGCCAGCAGCGGACTGACCACGATCAACGGCAGGGCGGTGGTGGCCCAGTGCAGCAGCACGCGCACCAGCACCAGCCAGGCCAGCGGCACCGGCGCCAGCAGCCATTGTTCCAGCGAGCCGTCTTCGGCATCGGAGCGGAACAGTGAATCCAGCGACAGCTGCCCGGCTAGCAGCACCGCAAGCCACAGCACTGCGCCTGCGGTGGCGGCCAGCAGTTGCGGCTCGCGACCCTGCGCCAGCGCGAACAGCACCACCACCAGCACCGCGAACAGCAGCGGCTGCAGCGCATCGCCGCGGCGGCGCCAGAGCAGGCGCAGGTCGCGCTTGAGCAGGGCGCCCGCGGTCTGCCACAGGCCCGGTTCGGTGCCTGGCGCGATCATGCAGCACCGCCGAGGTCGAGCTGGCGGGTACGCACCGGCGGTGCGGCATAGGCGCCATGGGTGGTGACCAGTGCCGCGCCACCGGCGCGCAGGTGCGCGGAAATCATCCGGTTGACCAGGGTGATGCCCTCCAGGTCGAGGTTGGCATAGGGTTCGTCGAGCAGCCACAGCGGCGCCGGCGACAGCCAGATGCGTGCCAGTGCCAGCCGCCGCTTCTGCCCGGCGGACAGATGCCGAACAAGGGTGTCCTCATAACCGGCCAGGCCGACGATGGCCAGCGCGTTGCCGGGCATCTGCCGCGCACGGCGGCCGTGCAGGCCACACAGGAAGTGCAGGTTCTCCAGCGTGTCCAGATCGGGCTTCAATGCGGGCAGGTGGCTGAGGTAGGCGACATAGCGCGCGCGCTCGGCATTGCCGGCCGGTCGGCCATCGATCTGCACCTGCCCGGCACCGGGCCGGGCCAGGCCGGCCAGCACGCGCAACAGCGTGGTCTTGCCGGCGCCGTTGCCGCCCTGCACCAGCAGGGCTTCGCCTGCGTCCACATGGAAGTCCAGCGGGCCGAACACCGGCTCGTCATTGCGGGAGAAGCTCAGGCCGCTGGCGGCCAGCAATGCAGGGGTGTTCAAGGGGCAGGGGTCTTCATGCCGGAGTGCGGCGGCAATTGTAGCGGTGAATGCTGTCCCGGCGCTACCGGCTGAACCCACAGTCGCAGCGTGGATTTCGTACACTTCTGGGCCTCGTTCCCCCAGATTCCAGGCCGATGCAACCCAACACCAAGCTGCCCAAGGTCGGTACCACGATCTTCACCGTGATGTCCCAGCTCGCCGCCGAACACGGCGCGGTCAACCTGGGCCAGGGTTTCCCGGACTTTTCCGCGCCGCAGCGCCTGATCGATGAGACGGCCAAGGCGATGGCCGCCGGGCTGAACCAGTACCCGCCGATGACCGGCGTGGCGCCGCTGCGCCAGGCCATCGCACAGAAGGCGCTGGACTGCTACGGCGCACAGGTCGATGCGGACAGCGAGATCACCGTCACCAGTGGCGGTACCGAGGCCATCTTCAACGCCATCCACGCCGTGGTGCGTGCCGGCGAAGAAGTGATCGTGCTCGACCCGGCCTATGACTGCTATGAACCGGCGATCGATCTGGCCGGTGCCAAGGCCGTGCATGTGTCGCTGGATCCGCAGACCTTCGCCGTCGACTGGGACCGCGTGCGTGCGGCGATCACCCCGCGCACACGCATGCTGATCGTCAACACCCCGCACAACCCGTCCGGCGCGATGCTGTCGGCGCAGGACATGCAGGCGCTGGCCGAGCTGCTGCGCGGCACGCAGATCTACCTGATCTCCGATGAGGTGTATGAGCACATCATCTATGACGGCCGCCGTCATGAATCGGCGCTGCGCTACCCGGAACTGCGCGAACGCGCGTTCGTCATCTCCAGCTTCGGCAAGACCTACCACTGCACCGGCTGGAAGATCGGCTATGCGATCGCACCGCCTGCGCTGACCGCCGAATTCCGCAAGGTGCACCAGTACAACACCTTCACCAGTTTCGGCCCGGCGCAATATGGCTTCGCCGCGATGATCCGCGATGAGCCCGAACACCACCTCGAGCTGGGCGCGTTCTACCAGGCCAAGCGCGACCGTTTCCGCGAGCAGCTGTCCAGCACCCGCCTGAAGGCGCTGCCGGTCCCCGGCGGCTACTTCCAGCTGGTCGATTACTCGGCCATCAGCGACCTGCCGGACCACGAGTTCGTGAAGTGGCTGACCATCGAGAAGGGCGTGACCGCCATCCCGCTGTCGCCGTTCTACGAGAATCCGCCGGCCGGCCAGCGCCTGGTGCGCCTGTGCTTCGCCAAGAATGAAGCGACCATGGACACGGCGATCGAACGCCTGCGCCTTCTTTGAGCGGAGCAGTGACCATGCAGGACCTGCGCATTTCCCTCGTCCAGGGCGACACCCGCTGGCATGATCCGGCGGGCAACCGTGAGTACTACGGCGCACTGCTGGCACCGCTGGCCGGCACCACCGACTTGGTGATCCTGCCGGAGACCTTCACCAGTGGCTTCTCCAACGACGCCATCGCCCAGGCCGAAGGCATGGACGGCCCGACCGTGGCCTGGGTGCGTGAGCAGGCCAGGGCCTTGAACGCGGCGGTGATCGGCAGCGTGCAGTTGCGTGATGGCGAAGGCGTCTACAACCGCCTGCTGTTCGCCACGCCCGATGGCAACCTGGAGTACTACGACAAGCGCCACCTGTTCCGTTACGGCGGCGAGCACGAGCGTTATGCTGCCGGTCGCGACCGCCTGAGCGTGGAATGGAAGGGCTGGCGGATCAATCCGCAGGTCTGCTACGACCTGCGTTTCCCGGTGTTCTGCCGCAACCGCTACAACGTGGAGCGTCCGCAGCAGCTGGATTTCGACCTGCAGATCTTCGTTGCCAACTGGCCGTCGGCACGCGCCTATGCGTGGAAGACACTGCTGCGTGCACGTGCGATCGAGAACCTGTGCTTCGTGGCGGCAGTGAATCGCGTGGGCGTCGATGGCAACCAGCTGCATTACGCCGGCGACAGCGCGGTGCTGGATTTCCTCGGTCAGCCGCAGGTGGAGATTCGCGAACGCGAACAGGTGGTCACCACCACCGTCTCGGCCGAGGCGCTGGCAGCACACCGCGCGCGCTTCCCGGCCATGCTTGATGCCGATGCCTTCCATCTGGACGAGCAGGCCTGAGCGACGGCCTGAACGCCGCCGCACCAGCGCGCGCGCCTGCATTCAACGTGCACGTGCGCGCTGTTAGATTCGCCGCCAGTCCGACCGAACTGGAAGTCCCGCCATGAACAAGCCCTTCGCCCTGCTGCTGGCGCTGTCCGCCGCAGCGTTGGCCCCCACCGCGCACGCTGCCGGCAACCTCGATTGCGAGCTGCGCTACAACCTGTCCGGCTGGTCGTTGATCTACAAGACCGCATCCGGTAATGGCACGGTCACCTGCAGCAACGGCGCCAGCCTGCCGGTGCGCATCCAGATGAAGGGGGGCGGCCTGACCGTCGGCAAGTCGAAGATCACGAACGGGCGTGGCAGCTTCACCGGCGCGGTCAGCGTCAACGAGCTGCTGGGCACTTACGCCTCGGTCGGCGCGCATGCCGGTGCGGTGAAGTCCAGCAACGCGCAGGTGATGACCAAGGGCGACATCTCGCTGGCCCTGTCCGGTACCGGCAAGGGCTGGGACCTGGGCGTGGACGGCACCGCGTTCACCCTCAGCCGGCGCTGAGGCGCGACGGCGCGGCAGTTCCCCAGTTGATGCGGATGTAGTGCTGTTCGGAATCGCTCAACAACCGTTCAACACCGAAACCATTCTTCAGCAACTGTGCGACCACGTCTTCGACGAGCTGCTCGCTGGCCATCACCTGGCTGAAGCCGAACACGACGTAGCGGCGGCCATTTTCCGAGCCGATCTGGATGGCGTTGTCGAGATCGCGGTAGAACAGTTCGATCGGGCGCTTGGCGGCATCGACGTTGGCGCGGGCCTGTTCGGCGGTGATAGTGATCATGAGCATCTGCCTTTTGTGGGAGAGCGCGCACGATAGCCAGGGAATCAAAGCCGTTCCCGGGAGGCGCGCACAGTGCGCTGCTTTTGCAGCAATTCCTAGGCTGCAGCGGGACGCTGCCGCTGCAGCCACAAGGCCAGCAGGCCGCACACGATGAGGGTCGGTGCCAGAAGCTGCACTGCACCGACCAGCGCCATTGCCGCACCGATCAGCAGGTAGTAGAGCAGGCCGAACAGCGCGCCTGCGCTGCCGAGACAGTGTGGATAGCCGCGCAAGGCCTGGCCGAGCACATTGGGAATGGCAAGGCCGAAGCCCGTCACCACCGGCACCATCGCCGCGACCAGGGCAGGGTGATCATGCAGCAGCGCGGCCAGCAGGCCTCCCGTCAGAACCAGTCCTGCGGCGATGCGGATGCGCGTGGTTGTGGCAACGCCTGCACGCAGCAGGCGGCCATTGCCCCACGCGCCCAGTGCCGAGCCCAGTGCCAGCACCGCGCCGCTGGCGCCGAACCAGGTGGCTGGCCAGTGCAGGCGCGCAAACACGAAGGGGCCGAGCACATACCAGCTGTACATCGCCACGTTGAAGGCCATCACCAGCAACGCGTGTGACCAGATCCAGCGATCGCGCAGCAGTTCCCGCAGCAGCGGCAGCATGGGCGTGTGCGGGATATGTGCAGGACGGCTTTCGCGCAGGCCAGCCAGGCATGCGACTGCCAGCAGGGCAGCAACCAGCAGCAGGCCGGACTGTACGCCGGCATAGCCATGGGCGGCGACCAGCAGCGTGCCCAGTGCAAGGCCGATGGCCGGGCTCAGGGCCAGGGCCATGCCGATCCAGGAGAATGCCTGCGCCAACGCTGGACCCTGCAGATGGTCGCGCAGCACGGTCTGGGTCACCACCGAAGCGGCGGCGGCGCCGACTGCGGCCAACGCCTGGGCCAGCAGCACCTGGCCGAAGCTGCCAGCCATCAGCCCGCCCAGTGCAGCTGCTCCGAAGACGCCGAGGCCACAGAGAAGGGCGGGGCGACGACCGATACGATCGGCCAGGCGCCCCCACAGCAGCACGCCTGCAGCGAAGCCGAACAGGTACAGGCTCATGGCCTGGCTGGCGGCACTCGGCGGCAGGGCGAAGCGTTCGGCCAGATCGGCCAGGGCCGGGCTGTACAGGGTCTGTGCCAACTGCGGAAACATCAGCAGTGCAATGGTGAGCAACAACAGGCGGCGCGACATGCGGGCGCTCCAGGAACAGGGCCGCGCATTGTGGTCGCGCCCACAATGGCGCACTCTGTCTATCCTGTCATCAGATATATGAAATCAGACATGGCCTGGTTGCAGCCGGATGCGCACTTCGACGCCGATGCCTGGGGCGCTCCGGTGTTGGGGATCGCGGCCTCACTGGCGGATCACGACTCGGGTTGGCACCAACATGCACGCGCGCAGCTGCTGTACACCCGGCAGGGCTGTACGCGCCTGACCTACGGTGACCGCGTCAGCCTGCTGCCGCCCGCGCGCGCGGCGTGGATTCCGGGTGGGCTGCGCCACCGTGCGCAGATGCGCCAGGCAGTCGACTACCGTTCGTTGTACTTCGACGCCACCCTGTTGGCCCAGCTGCCCCGGCAGCCGGCGATCATCGGCGTCGGTCCGCTGCTGCAGGCCTTGCTGGAGCCGATCGCGCAGGCGCCGTTCGACCATGACTGGCAGTCGCCGCGCGCGCACCATCAACTGGCGTTGTGCGTGCTGGAAATCGCCGCTGCACCGGTGGCGCCGATGGACCTGCCTTTACCGCGTGATCCGCGGATCGCACGTTGCCTGCCGCTGGCCGAGCAGCTGCCGCCCGAACTGGGGGAGCTGGCCGCGCGCACGGGCCTGAGCGCGCGTACCGTCGGCCGGTTGATGCAGCGTGATACCGGCATGAGCTACCAGGCCTGGCGCCAGCAATGGCGACTGATGCGGGCCATGGAGTTGCTGCTGCTGGGTCATCGCGTCGCGCATGTGGCGCAGGACACCGGCTTCTCCGCCGAGAGCCCGTTCATCGCCTTCTTCCGCAGCATGACCGGCACCACGCCCGCCGCGTTCCAGCGCCACGCAAAAGGGAACGGAAGGGATTAAGTCGCTTTCGCCTCTTCGACACAGGCCGTGGCAAAAACGACTTAATCCCCTCCGTCCCCTTTTCAACGAAAAACCCCGGCCTGCGCCGGGGTTTTTCATTTCAGTCGGGCCGGTGATCAGCCGCCGCGCGGGCCGCTGCGGCGCGGGCCGCCCGGACCGCGGTTGCCGCCGGGGCCACCCGGGCCACGGTTGCTACCCGGACCACCCGGGCCGCGATTACCGCCCGGACCGCGGTTGCCGCCGCCCGGACCGCGACCGCCCGGACGGGCGCCCTGTGCGGGCTTCGGGCTGCCATACGGGTTGAAGCCCGGCGTGGCGTGGTCGGACGGGAAGCTCGGGGCATTGCCCGGATGGCCGTACGGGTGCTTGTTGCCCTGGCCCTGCGAGCGGTTGCCCGCACCGGCCGGACGACCCTGGCCGCCTGCGCCGCCACGGCCTTCACCGCCGAAACCGCCACGGCCCTGGCCGCCACCGGCGCCTGCGCCCGGACCCTTCGGCTTGCCATACGGACGGCCCTGGCCGCCTGCGCCCGGACCACGGGCACCGGGGCCACGTGCGCCCGGGCCGGCATTGCGATGGCCGCTCGGGCCGGTGCTCACGCCATCCGGCACGTACCAGGTGCGGAACGCGGCCGGGTTGCCTTCTGGCAGCGAACGGTCGTTCTTCTGGGCGCGCTGCTTGAACGGCTTCTGCGACTGCTTGGCTGCCGCTTCACCGCTGACCGTCAGGCCACCCTTGAAGCCGCCGCCCTTGCCGCCGCGACCACGGCCGCGGTCTTCGCGGACGTTATCGAAACGACGCAGCTCGCGGCCCTCGTCGGCGGTGTTGTGGCCGTTGACGTAGGCGTTGCCGCGGCCACCTTCGCGCACGCGCACGGTGGTCTTGGCGGCGCGGCGCTGGCCGATCACCGGCTGCAGCGTCAGTGCCGACGGCGCGCCTTCTTCCAGCTTCAGCTGCGCGCGCAGGGCTTCAACCTGCGTGGTGCCCAGTTCCACCGAATGGCCGCGGGCCAGTTCGCGCGGCAGGCTCACCTTGCCGTAGCGGGTGCGCTTCAGGCGGCTGACCTGGCAGCCCTGCGACTCCCACAGGCGGCGCACTTCGCGGTTGCGGCCTTCCTTCACCACGACGCGGAACCAGTCGTGCGAGTCGGTGCCGCCGATGCGTTCGATCTCGTCGAACTTGGCCGGGCCGTCTTCCAGTGCCACGCCACGGGTGAGGCGGTCGACGATGGCGTCGGAGACCTTTTCCTCGCCTTCCGGCGCACGCACGCGGACCACGTATTCGCGCTCGACCTCGAACGACGGGTGCATCATGGCGTTGGCCAGTTCACCGTCGGTGGTGGCCAGCAGCAGGCCGGTGGTGTTGATGTCCAGGCGGCCGATCGCGATCCAGCGCGCGCCCTTCAGCGGCGGCAGCGATTCGAATACGGTGGGGCGGCCTTCCGGATCATCGCGGGTGGTCACTTCGCCTTCCGGCTTGTTGTAGACCAGCACGCGCGACGGCTCGGCCAGGGCGGTGGCGACGAAGCCACGGCCATCCAGCTCGATCTTGTCGCCACTCTTGACCGACATGCCGGTCTGCGCGACTTCACCGTTGACCTTGACCAGGCCTTCGGCGATGCGCTGTTCCAGCGCGCGGCGCGAGCCGAGGCCGGCCTGGGCCAGCACCTTGTGCAGGCGCTCTTCCAGCTTGAACTGTTCGGAGGTGGCTTCGCGCTTCAGCGAGAGCTTGTTACGGGGGGTGTCACTCATCAGTTTTGCTCCGGCCGACGGTTTCGAGGTCGGCCTCTGGTTCGGAATCGGCTTGGTCAACAGCCACGGTCGTCATCGCGACGGCGTTGTCTTCGCGTTCGTTCACTGGCACCGCGCGCTCGCCCGGCGCGGAATCGGGGTGCCCATCATCGAGGGGCGAAGGTGCTTGCTCATCCATAGCCGCCGCAGGAGCTGCGTCGGCGGAATCGGGGGTGTCACTGCCGGCCAGGCCGGCATCATCGTTCGCGGCAGCGCCTTCGTCGCCGGCCGAGATGTCAGGACCGTCGGCGCTTGCTGCTGCGGGCGCATCGCGGTCCAGGGACAGCTGGGGTTCCAGCTCGCCCAGGTCCTTCAGTTCCGACAGAGGCGGCAGCTCATCCAATCGCTTCAGGCCGAAATAATCCAGAAAGCCCTTGGTGGTGCCGAACAGCGCAGGCTTGCCGGGCACATCGCGGTGGCCGACCACGCGGATCCACTCGCGTTCTTCCAGTGCCTGGATGATGTTGCTGCTGACCGCCACGCCGCGTACCTGCTCGATCTCGCCGCGGGTGATCGGTTGCCGGTAGGCGATCAGCGCCAGGGTTTCCAGGGTGGCGCGGGTGTAACGGGTCTTGCGTTCGGTCCACAGCCGGCTGATCCAGCCATGCACTTCGCCGGTCACCTGGTAGCGGAAGCCGGAGGCAACCTCGACCAGTTCCACGCCGCGGCCTTCGCAGGCTTCGCGCAGGCGTTCCAGCGCGCGTTCGATGCTGCCCGGCGGTGCCGGTTCCTCTTCCGGGAACAGGTCCTTCAGCTGGGCCAGGGTGAGCGGCTGACTGGAGGCCAGCAAGGCACCCTCGACAATGCGGTTGATCAGCAGTTGATCCATCGGCAGTCAGCGCTCACTCGTCTGCATTGGCGGCGTCGTTGTCGTCGAACTCGCTGCTGAACTGCAGCGGGGCATTGGTGTTGCCGGCGGCCAGCGATTTCACGTAGATCGGCGCCAGCGGTTCTTCCTGGACGATGTCCAGCAGCTGTTCCTTGGCCAGTTCCAGCACCGCCAGGAACGTGACCAGCACGCCCAGCTTGCCTTCTTCGGCCGTGAACAGCCCTTCAAAACGATAGAACTTGCCATCTTCCAGGCGTCCCAGCACTTCGCCCATGCGTTGCCGCACGCTCAGTGCCTCACGCTTGATGGCGTGACCGCTGAACAGCTCGGCGCGCTTGAGCACGTCGTGCAGGGCCAGCAGCATCTCCTTCAGGTCCACCGGCGGCGGCAGCTTCACCGTGGCGCGTTCGGGCATGAAGGCGTGCGCCACCGTCGTGTCGCGGTCCTGGCGGGGCAGGGCATCGATGTCCTCGGCGGCCTGCTTGAAACGTTCGTACTCCTGCAGCCGGCGCACCAGTTCGGCGCGCGGGTCGGCTTCATCGCCTTCCTCGCTGACCGGGCGCGGCAGCAGCATGCGCGACTTCACCTCGGCCAGGATCGCTGCCATCACCAGGTACTCGGCGGCCAGCTCGAAGCGCAGCTCGCGCATCACGGTGATGTATTCCACGTACTGCCGGGTGATCTCGGCTACCGGAATGTCCAGGACATCCAGGTTCTGGCGGCGGATCAGGTACAGCAGCAGGTCCAGCGGGCCTTCGAAGGCATCCAGGATGACTTCCAGCGCGTCCGGCGGAATGTACAGGTCCTGCGGAATCTGCAGGACCGGTTGCCCATGCACCACGGCCAGCGGCATTTCCTGCTGCTGTGGGGCGGGCGGCCGGGTTGGCGGGTTCGCGTCGAGCGCGAGTTCGGAAGTCATCTAATGGACATCAGGATTGCAACGGACCAGTCGCGGCACCGGGTTCGCCGGGCCAACGCCACGGAGCCCCAGGGCACCAGACACGCCGGGATCGGCGCGATTCCACACATATCAAACAGCAGGACGCGCCGCACGAAACGGCGGCGACGGAACTACGGGGAGGTCGTCTACGTGGCCCGGCCAGGTGGACCGGTTTGAAGCAGCGGGACGGTCGTCGGGGGCTGCGTTGGCCGCAAAAACCGACGGGCTGCTGCATCCAGCCACGTGCAATGGAGTCTAGGGTAAGCCTTTGTTGCGCCAGTGTCCAGCCGGGCCGGGGCAGGGGTCGCATTGGCTAGAATCTGCGGACCCGACAACGCAAGCGAGGAAATGCCGGTGTGGTATGTGATCGAAGGGTATGACGGCCAGGATGTGCTGGCGCAGCGGCTGCAGGCGCGGCCGGAACACCTGGCGCGGTTGCACGCGCTGCGCGACGAGGGACGCCTGCTGCTGGCCGGCCCGTGCCCGGCGGTGGACAGTGAAGACCCGGGCCCGGCCGGTTACAGCGGCTCGGTGGTGATCGCGCAGTTCGAGTCGCTGCTGCAGGCCCAGGCCTGGGCCGACGCCGACCCGTACGTGGCCGCCGGCGTCTACACCCGCGTGCAGGTGCGACCGTTTCGCAAGGTGTTGCCGTGAGCGCGGAACGGATCTCGCGAATGCGTGATGCGCTGCAGCATGCCCTGGCGCCGAGCGTGCTCGAGATCGAAGACGACAGCCATCGCCACGCAGGCCATGCCGGTGCGCGCGATGGCCGCGGCCATTTCAACGTGCATGTGGTGAGTGAACGCTTTGCCGGACTGGGCCCGCTGGCCCGGCATCGCGCGGTGTACGCCGCGCTGGGGGCGATGATGGAGACCGATATCCACGCGCTGTCCATCCGCGCGCAGACCCCGTCAGAACAGGGCTGAGCCCTTGTCCCGCACTGTCCTGGCCGGTCCGCACGGGCCTCGCCGCGGACAGATTTTCATGTCCATTTCGGGACATTCGCCTAACGGACTGTTTACAAGCCCAGATGGAAACGCTTACATTCCGCGCCAATGCTGGTAGGTCCAAGCCGTGGAGGGCGGCTTCGTGAACAAGGCAGCTATCACAATCAAAGACGTCGCTCGCGAAGCCCGGGTCTCCGTGGCCACGGTTTCCCGCGCGCTCAACGGGCATGAAAATGTCGCCGAACCGGTCCGCCAGCTTGTGCTGGAGGTCGCCGCACGGCTGCGTTACACCCCGCACGCCGCCGCCCGCAGCCTGAGCAGCCGCCGCACCAATACGGTGGGCGTGGTGCTGCCGGACCTGTACGGCGAGTTCTTCTCCGAGCTGATGCGTGGCATCGACAACGTCGCCCGTAGCCGCCGCCAGCACCTGCTGGTGTCCAGCTATCACGGCGACCAGGAACAGCAGGGCGCGGCCCTGCGCGCCATGCGCGGTCGCGTTGACGGACTGCTGGTGCTCTCGCCCTATGCCGAGAGCCCCGGTTTCCTGACCGACAACCTGCCGCAGTCGTTGCCGACGGTGTTGATCAACACCTATCTGCCCGGGCAGGACCACCCGGTGCTGAGCATTGACGACCATGCCGGTGCGATGGCGATGACCCGCCATCTGCTCGACGCCGGCCACCGCCGCATTGCATTCATTTCTGGCCCGGACCTCAACTTCGACGCGCGCGAGCGCCTGCGCGGCTTCCGTGACGCGCTGGCGGCTTTTGGCGGTGGCGCCGAAGGCATCGAGCTGCCCGGTGATTTCGACGAAGCTTCCGGCCATCGCGCCGGTCAGGAGTTGCTGGCAGCCGGAGCGCTGCCTGATGCCGTGTTCGCCGCCAACGACATGATGGCGCTGGGCTGCCTGTATGCGTTCACGCAGGCAGGGGTCCGTGTCCCGGCCGATGTGGCCCTGGCGGGTTTCGATGATATTCCACTGGCGCGTTTCGTCCACCCGTCGCTGACCACCATGCAGGTCAGCATCGCCGAGCTCGGCGACCGGGCCATGACGCGCCTGCTGCAGTTGATGGACGGCACCTCCACGGACGGGACAGGGGACAAGCAGACCCTGGTTCCCCGCTTGATAGTTCGCGATTCCACCACTCCGCCATCGGGCCGTTGAAGCCAGAGGCGTTCCTTCTTTTTTGATTGATCGCAGGGACCGCGCAAGCGGTTACCGCCACCCGGAGATTGAGTTGATGATGCACACCACCTTCCGCACGCCGGCACGCCGGCTGCTGAGCACCGCACTGGTCAGCTGCCTGATGCTGGCCGCCGCTCCGAACGTCATGGCGCAGTCGGCCAATGCCAGTCTGCGCGGCCAGGTTTCCGGCGCTCAGGCCGGCGCCGAAGTCACCGCCACCAACGTGGCCACCGGTACCGTCCGTCGCGGTACCGTGCGTGCCGATGGCAGCTACTCGCTGATGGGCCTGGACCCGGGCACCTACGACGTGGTTGCCAACGGCCAGTCGCAGAAGGTCACCGTCACCGTGGCCTCGACCGCTACCCTGAACTTTGCCGGCGCTGCCAGCAGCACCCCGGGTTCGACCGCGGCCACCAACCTGGACACTGTCAACGTCGTCGCGCCGACCCTGCTGCAGGAAGTGCGCACGTCTGAAGTCGGCAAGACTGTCAGCCTGCAGCAGATCCAGACCACGCCGCAGGTCTCGCGCAACTTCCTGGAGTTCGCCGACGCGGTGCCGGGCCTGATCTTCACCCGTGATGCCAAGGGCAACACCTCGCTGCGCGGCGGTGCCACCAATGCCGACGGCACCAACGTCTACATCGACGGCGTGGGCCAGAAGAGCTACGTGAAGGGCGGCGGCGTGGCGGGCCAGTCCGGCAGCGCCGGCAATCCGTTCCCGCAGCTGGCCATTGGCGAGTACAAGGTCATCAGCGGCAATTACAAGGCCGAGTATGGCCAGGTGTCGAGCGCCGCGGTGACTGCTGCGACCAAGTCCGGTACCAATGAGTTCAAGGGTGAGGCGTTCTACCGCTACACCGATGAGGACATGCGTGCCAAGACCCCGGCCGAGCGTCAGGGCGGCAAGGACAAGATGGTCTCGGCCGAGAAGGAATACGGCTTCGCCCTGGGCGGCCCGATCATCCAGGACAAGGCGCACTTCTTTGTCACCTACGAAGCCAAGCGCTTCGATCTGCCGGTCACCATCGCGCCGGACGGCGCGGTCACCGGCGCTGCGGGCCTGCTGCCGCCGGCCGGCGCCGCCGGCCTCGGCCCGGCCAGCCAGCCGTTCCAGCAGGATCTGATCTTCGGCAAGATCGACTTCGAGCCGACCGACAACGATCGCATTGAACTGACCTTCCAGGACCGCGACGAAACCCAGTCGCAGTTCAGTGGCCAGACCTCGCCGCAGGCCGGACGCGAAGTGGTCAATACCGACCGTCGCTACGCCCTGCGCTGGAACCACAGCGGTGAGCGTTACTACAACGAATTGATGGTCACCCACGAGGATTCGTTCAACAATCCGACCCCGCTGACCCTGGCCAACGGCATCACCTACACCGCGCCGGACGGTCCCGAAGACCGCACCGTGGTGAAGATCGGCGGTGCATCGGCTCTGGATTCGCAGGTAAAGGGCCAGAAGGGCTGGTCGATCGAAGACAACCTGACCCTGGATGGCATCCAGTGGGCCGGTGACCACACCATCAAGATGGGCGTGAAGTACAAGCAGATCGACCTGTACGCCTCCGATGCGGCACAGATCAACCCGACCTTCACCTACTCCCTGGGCGATCCGGACTTCCCGGATTCGATTCCGTACAAGGCGCAGTTCGTCAAGCCGGTGACCGGCGTGTCGGGGGTGTCCGGCGAAGTCCGTTCGAAGTCCAAGCAGTACGGCGTGTTCATCCAGGACGACTGGCAGGTCAACGACCACCTGCAGCTGAACATCGGCCTGCGCTGGGACTACGAAAAGACTCCGACCTACCTGAACTTCGTCACCCCGCAGCAGGTGGTCGACGCCATCTATTCGCAGGATCCGCGTGCACCTGCCGGGCAGACCTACGCCGATTCGCTGGCGCTGGGTGGCCTGGACATCAGCGACTACATCAGCAACGGTCATAACCGCAAAGCGTTCAAGGATGCCTGGCAGCCGCGCCTGGGCTTCTCGTATGACATCAATGCCGACGAGCAGCATGTGATCCACGGTGGTGCCGGCCGTTCCTACGATCGTGACCTGTTCGACAACCTGCAGCTGGAAACCACCAAGCTGGCCCTGCCGCAGCCGACCATCTACTTCCGCAACCCCAACACCGGCACCTGCATCAACGGCCAAGCCGCCTGCTACAACTGGGATCCGAACCTGCTCAACGGCATCGGCAACCTGCAGTCGCTGGTCGGTGCGACCAGCAATGCCGGTCTGGAAGTCGATCTGTTGAACAACAAGCTGAAGGCGCCGTATTCGGACCAGTTCAGCTTGGGTATGAGCAATCGGATCGGCGAGTGGCTGACCGATGCCACCATCGCACGTACCCTGAGCTACGACGGTTTCGCCTTCACCCTGGGCAACCGTTACCCGACCGGCCAGTTCTTCGATGACCCGCGCCTGTGCGGCGGCAGCGACCCGGGCCTGAGCCAGGCGTGGAGCTGCAACGTGCCGGGCTTCGGCAGCCTGATCATTGGCCAGCAGGGCATCAAGACCCGTGCCACCCAGGTCCTGCTGTCGGCGCAGAAGCCGTTCACCAAGGAAAGCGGCTGGGGCACCTCGATCGCCTACACCTGGACCACCGCCCGCCACAACCGCGACATCAACGAGAAGTACGCGTTTGACCGCGGTCTGATCGGTGACTATCCGACCATCCGCTCCAACGGCGCACCGCGCCACCGCCTGGTGGTGACCGGTTCGTACGCGGGCTTCTGGGGCATCACCTTCGGCGGCAAGATCACCCTGGCAACCCCGACCGCCGTCAACGACTGGTATCCGGTGATGCAGGCCAGTGGCTACACCCTGCCGACCCCACAGGCAGCAGTGCCCAATGCCACCGGCAAGTTCCTGGTGGGTGGCAAGATCTTCGGCTACCGGTCGGTTGACCTGCAGGCGACGAAGACGTTCAAGATGCCGGGCGATACCGAGCTGTACGCGCGTATCGACATCATCAACGTGTTCAACTTCGACAACTTCTCCACCTATAACTACGTCAAGACCAACGGCAAGCTGCAGGCCAGCTACAACGAGACCGGCGACATCATCGGTACTCCGCGCCAGATCAAGGCCGAAGTGGGCTTCCGCTTCTAAGCCCGGATGTAGATGCACGAACCGATGCCGCCGCTCCGCCGGCGGCATCGGCTGCGTGAAAACGGCAATGGCCGGCCCCGCGCCGGTCCATTGCCCATGCCGCTGCCGGCCAGGGGGGCAGCGGCATGGGCAATGATCGCGGTGTCAAACCACGTTTTTCGTGGTTTTTTCAGAACGCATCTTGTAAACGATTTCAGATCATTGGACGGTATGCTTTCCCATCGATCAGACCACCGGAGAAATCGCGCCATGCAGGCACGCCATCTGTTGTCCGCCGCAGCGTTGAGCCTGGCCGTGGCCGCCTGCCAGCCGGCCCAGCAGGAACCTGCCAAGCCGCGGCCGCCGGTGATCCTGATCGAGGCCGACGCACCGCCGCGGCCGATGAAGCCGGTGCTGCCGCCGTTGTTCGATGACATCGAGCGTCGTACCTTCCAGTTCTTCTGGGATACCACCAACGAGATCAATGGCCTGACCCCGGATCGCTATCCGTCGCGGCCGTTCGCCAGCATCGCCTCGGTCGGCTTCGCACTGACCGCGTACCCGATCGGCATCGAGAACGGCTGGGTCAGCCGCAACCAGGCGATCGACCGCACCCTGACCACGCTGAAGTTCTTCCGCGACGTGCCGATGGGCCCGCAGCGCACCGGCAAGGCCGGCTACAAGGGCTTCTACTACCACTTCCTGGACATGCAGGAAGGGCGTCGCTACGACAGCTGGGTTGAGCTGTCCTCGGTGGATACCGCGCTGCTGATGATGGGCGTGCTGTTCGCGCAGTCGTACTACGACGGCGACGATCCGCGTGAGAAGGAGATCCGCCAGATCGCCGACACGTTGTACAAGAAGGTCGACTGGCCGTGGCTGCAGCAGCGTGCACCGCTGATCTCGATGGGCTGGTTCCCCGAGAGCGGCTTCATCGACCACGACTGGATGGGCTACAACGAGGCGATGATGGTCTACATCCTTGCCCTGGGCTCGCCGACGCACCCGGTCAGCCCGGATGCGTGGACGGTGTGGACGCGTACCTATGACAACGACTGGGGCGTCTACCAGGGCCAGGAATACCTGTCCTTCGGCCCGCTGTTCGGCCACCAGTACAGCCACGTCTGGATCGACTTCCGCGATATCCAGGATGCGTACATGCGCGAGCGAGGCAGCACCTACTTCCTCAACAGCCGCTCGGCCGCACTGGCCCAGCGCGAGTACGCCATCGCCAACCCGATGCAGTGGAAGGAGTATGGCGAGAATGTGTGGGGCCTGACCGCCAGTGATGGACCACAGAACACCACCCAGGACTATCGCGGCGAGCAGCGCCAGTTCCGCCATTACTCCTCGCGCGGCGCCGGCCTGCGCGAGAACTTCGATGACGGCACCATCGCTCCCACCGCTGCGATCGCGTCGGTGGTGTTCGCGCCGGAGCAGGTGATTCCGGCCACGCTGGAGATGCACAAGCGCTTTGGCGATTACATCTACTCCAGCTACGGCTTCCTGGATTCATTCAACCCCAGCTTCAACTACGACATCCCGATCAAGACCGGCCGCCTGGTGCCGGATCGCGGCTGGGTCGCCAGCGATTACATCGCCATCGATCAGGGCCCGATCCTGACCATGATCGCCAACTACCGCGATGACTTCGTCTGGGAAGTCATGAAGAAGAACCCGTACATCCGCAAGGGCCTGGAACGGGCCGGGTTCAGTGGTGGCTGGCTGGCACCGGAAGGTTCGTTCCAGCCGCTGGAACTGCAGAAAGACGAAAAGGCCGCGGCGGCACGCGCGGTGGGTATCGCCGAATCACGCGCGGCTGCCGCGCAGGAACAGAAGAACAATGCCAACCGCACCACAGGCCAGGGCAAGTAACCCGATGCCGAACTGGATCGACCGCCTGCGCCGCTGGGCGCTGCCTGCCTTGGCCGCATTGGCCGTGGCCGGCTGTGCCCGTACCGATCCGGGCACCACCACCGTACGTTTCTGGGCGATGGGCCGCGAGGCGGAGGTGGTCAGCGAGCTGATCCATGAGTTCGAGGCCGAGAATCCGGGCATCAAGGTGGATGTGCAGAACATCCCGTGGACGGCCGCGCACGAGAAGCTGCTGACCGCGTTCGCCGCCGACGGCCTGCCGGACGTGTGCCAGCTGGGCAACACCTGGGTACCGGAGTTCGCCGAGCTTGATGCGCTGACGCCGCTGCAGCCGTTCGTGCAGCGCTCGGCCGTGGTCGACCCGAAGGACTACTTCCAAGGCATCTGGGATACCAATGTGATCCACGGCGAGCTGGTGGGCGTGCCGTGGTATGTCGATACGCGCCTGATCTTCTACCGCAAGGATCTGCTGGCCAAGGCCGGTTACGACCACCCGCCGCGCACGTGGCAGGAGTGGGACGAACAGATGGCGGCGATCAAGCGCATGCAGGGCCCGAACCGCTATGCGGTGCTGATGCCGATCAACGAGTTCGAGCAGCAGCTGTCGCTGGCGCTGCAGCAGCCCGATCCGTTGCTGCGCGACGATGACACCCGCGGCAATTTCGCCAGCCCGGGGTTCCGCCGCACGCTGGCCTTCTACGCCAACATGTTCGAGCAGGGCTGGGCGCCGAAGATGTCCGAGACGCAGATCTCCAACGTCTGGGACGAGTTTTTCCGTGGCTTCAATGTGTTCTACATCTCCGGCCCCTGGAACATCCGCGAGTTCAAGAAGCTGCAGCCCAAGGAGCTGGAAGGGCAGTGGGGCACGGCCGCGTTGCCGGGTCCGGACGGTCCGGGCGCCGGTATTGCCGGTGGCACCAGCCTGGTGATCTTCCGCAAGTCGCAGCAGAAGGAAGCCTCCTGGAGGCTGATCGAGTTCCTGTCGCGCCCGGAAATCCAGGCCCGCTTCCATTCCATCATCGGCGACCTGCCGCCGCGTCGCAGTACCTGGAACGCACCGTCGCTGGCCAATGATCCTCTGGCCGCTGCGTTCCGTGACCAGCTGGAGCGGGTCAAGCCGACGCCGAAGGTGCTTGAGTGGGAGCGCATCGTGCAGGAAATGCGCATCGTCACCGAGAAGGTGGTGCGTGGTGGCCTGGCGCAGGACAAGGCCGTGGAAGAGCTGGACCAGCGCGTGGACAAGGTGCTGGCCAAGCGCCGCTGGATGCATGAACAACAACGCCTGCAGCAGCGCGTGCCGTCGCCGCAATCGAGCAGTGCCGTGGCCGCCGGGAGCGCGCAATGAAACGTACTTCGCTTGCCGGCTGGATTTTCGCCGGTCCCTCGCTGATCGTGCTGGGCATGTTCTTCGGCCTGCCGGTCGCCTCGGCGCTGGCGCTGAGCGTGACCGACTTCGACCTCTATGCACTGGCTGACAGCAGCAACCTGCGGTTCGTCGGCCTCGGCAATTACATCGACCTGCTGCAGACGCCGATGTTCTGGAAGTCGCTGTGGAACACCACCTACTTCGTGTTGATCGGCGTGCCGTTGTCGATTGGCGTGTCGCTGGGTGCGGCGATGCTGCTGAATGCACCGGCCGCACGCTTCAAGGCGCTGTTCCGCACCGCCCTGTTCGCGCCGGTGGTGACCACGCTGGTGGCGGTGGCGGTGATCTGGCGCTACCTGTTCCATACCAGCTACGGCCTGGTGAACTACGGCCTGGGCCATCTGGGCATCAGCCCGATCGACTGGCTGGGCGATCCCAACTGGGCGATGCCGACCATCATGCTGTTCGCGGTGTGGAAGAACTTCGGCTACAACATGGTGATCTTCCTGGCCGGCCTGCAGGCCATCCCGCATGATCTGTACGAGGCGGCCCGTATCGACGGTGCTTCGCGCTGGAAGCAGTTCCTGCACATCACCCTGCCGATGCTCGGCCCGGTGCTGCTGGTGGTCGGCGTGATCACCGTGTCGGGCTACTTCCAGCTGTTCGCCGAACCGTACGTGATGACCCGCGGCGACCCACTGCAGAGCACCGTCAGCGTGCTGTATTTCATGTTCGAGGAAGGCTTCAAGTGGTGGAACCTGGGGCGCGCCTCCGCAGTGGCGTTCCTGCTGTTCCTGATCATCCTGGCGGTGACCACCGTGATGCTGCGTTTCGGCCGCAAGAGGCAGTTGGTATGAGTCGTGAAATCGGCCAGTCGCGCTGGTACCCGTGGTTGATCAATGGTGCGTTGCTGGTGCTGGCCCTGGTCAGCCTGGCGCCGCTGCTGTGGATGCTCTCGGTCTCGTTCATGCCGCAGGGCGAGGCGACCCACTTCCCGCCGCCGCTGCTGCCATCGAGCATCACCACGCGCAACTACCATGAGTTGTTCGCGCGCACCGGCATGGGCGGCAACTTCGCCAACAGCCTGCTGGTGTCGGTCGGTATCACGCTGGGTTCGTTGCTGCTCAACACGATGGCCGGCTATGCCTTCGCCAAGCTGAACTTCGTCGGCCGCGAGCGCCTGTTCCAGGTGCTGATGGCGGCGCTGGTGATTCCGGCGCAGGTGGCGATGCTGCCGCTGTTCCTGCTGATGAAGCAGCTGGGCCTGGTCAACAGCTTCGGCGGCGTGATCGTGCCGGCGCTGGCCAGCGTGTTCGGCATCTTCCTGGTGCGGCAGTATGCGCGTTCGATTCCGGACGAGCTGCTGGAAGCGGCCCGCATCGACGGGGCAGGGGAGCTGCGCATCTTCTTCCAGATCGTGCTGCCGATGCTCAAGCCCGTGCTGGTGACCCTGGCGATCTTCACCTTCATGGGGGCATGGAACGATTTCATGTGGCCGTTGATCGTGTTGACCGATCAGGAGCACTACACTTTGCCGGTGGCGCTGGCCACCCTCTCGCGCGAGCACATCATGGACGTGGAAATGATGATGGCCGGCGCGGTGGTCACCGTGGTCCCGGTGCTGGCGCTGTTCCTGGTGCTGCAGCGGTACTACATCCAAGGTCTGTTGCTGGGGAGCGTCAAGGGATGAAGCGAGCGATCGCCGTTGGACTGTGCCTGTTGTGGACCTCCCTGGCGATCGCCGCCCCCCCGGCGCTGCCGGCACCGAAGGTGCTGGACGACTTCGACGACATCGCGGCCTGGAAGCTGGTGCTGTCCGACCAGGTCAGCGGTTCGCTGCGGCCGGTCAGCGGCGCCGGTGGTGGCCGCGCGCTGTGCCTGGACTATGACTTCCACGATGTCTCCGGCTACGTCGGCATCCGTCGCGCGCTGAACATCGAATACCCGGTCAATTACCGCTTCGGTTTCCAGCTGCGCGGTGATTCGCCGGGCAACGACCTGCAGTTCAAGCTGATCGATACCAGTGGCGACAACGTCTGGTGGGTCAACCGGCCCGGCTACAGCTTCCCCAGGGCGTGGACGCCGGTCGAGTACCGCCGCCGCCAGATCGACAAGGCGTGGGGTCCCTCGCCCGAGAAGGAGATGGCACGCAGTGCTGCGGTCGAGTTCACGATCTACAGCAAGGTCGGCGGCCGCGGCACGGTGTGCTTCGACAAGCTGACCCTGCAGGGCCTGCCAGCTCAGGATGATTCGGCGCTGGTGCCATCGGTGATTGCCGATACCGCCACCGCGCTGCAGGACCGCATGATCGACGGCAAGGGCGATACGTTCTGGATCAGTGGTGGCGTCAAGCAGCAGACCATCAGCCTGGACCTGCACAAGAGCCGCGAGATCGGCGGTGCGGTGATCGACTGGCTGCCGAATCTGGAAGCCCGCCGCTATACCGTGCGCACTTCCGAGGATGGCCGTGACTGGCGTACCGTGCGTGAAGTGACCAGTGGTGCCGGTGGCCGCGACTGGCTGGCGCTGCCGGACACCGATGCGCGCTACGTGCGCTTCGATCTGCAGGACGGGCCGAACTGGCGCTATGGCATCCGTGACATCACGCTCAAGCCGCTGGCCTTTGCCGCCACCCCGAACGCTTTCCTCTCCTCGGTCGCCGCCGACCTGCCACGCGGCTCGCTGCCACGTGCCTATGTGGGTGAGCAGCCGTACTGGACCCTGCTCGGCCTCGATGGCGGCCAGGAACAGGCGCTGATCAGCGAGGACGGCGCACTGGAGCCGGCCAAGGGCAGCTTCAGCATCGAACCGTTCATCCGCCTCGATGGCAAGCTGCTGGACTGGTCGAAGGTGGCGATCACCCAGTCGCTGCAGGATCATTACCTGCCGATCGCCAACGTCGATTGGGTGCATGAAAAGGTTGGCCTGGCGGTGACCGGCTTCGTGCAGGGCACGCCGGAGCGCGCGCAGCTGATCGGCCGCTACCGGCTGAGCAATCCGGACAAGGTCGCACACGAATACACCCTGGCACTGGCGATCCGTCCGTGGCAGGTCAATCCGCCCACGCAGTTCCTCAACACCGTCGGTGGCTTCAGCCGCATCGATGCACTGGATGTCGGCGAGCAGCTGGTACGGGTCAACGGCGAGCCGCGCCTCTATCCGCTGCAGGTGCCGGACGCGCGCTTTGCCAGTACGTTCGATGGCAAGCTCGATGCGATGCACCTGGCGGACGGCAAGTACCCGGCTGAGACCGCGGTGAAGGACAGCACCGGCATGGCGTCGGGCGCGTTGATCTATACGATCAAGCTCGAGCCTGGCCAGAGCCGCGAGGTGGCGGTGGTGCTGCCACAGACCGGTGGCTGGGCGCCGCGGGCGCTGGACGTGGCCAAGGCGCAGGCGCAGGTGGCTGAACAATGGCGCAAGAAGCTGGGCGTGGTCTCGCTGCAGGTGCCCGCTGCGGGCCAACCGCTGGTCGACACCCTGCGCACGGCGGTCGCGCACATGCTGATCTCGCGGGTCGGGCCGCGGCTGCAGCCGGGCACGCGTTCGTATGCGCGCAGCTGGATCCGCGATGGCGCGATGATTTCCGAGGGCCTGCTGCGCATGGGCCGCAGCGATGCGGTGCGTGACTACATCAACTGGTATGCGCCGTACCAGTTCGAGAACGGCAAGGTGCCGTGCTGCGTCGATGCGCGCGGCAGTGATCCGGTGCCGGAGAACGACAGCCATGGCGAGCTGATCTACAGCATCGCCGAGTACGGGCGTTACACCGGCGACAGCACCTTCACCGAGCTGATGTGGCCGCACGTGCAGGGCGCTTACACCTACATGGAGCAGCTGCGCGCCAGCGAGCGCACCGAAGAGAACCGCGCGCGCAACCCGGCGTTCTACGGGATGATGCCGGCCTCGATCAGCCACGAAGGCTATTCGGCCAAGCCGATGCACTCGTACTGGGACAACTTCTGGGCGTTGCGCGGCTACAAGGACGCGGCGCTGCTGGCGACCCAGCTGGGCAAGGTCGAGGCGATGCAGATTGCCGAATCGCGCGACCAGTTCAGGGATGACCTGCAGGCCTCGCTGTTGTCGGCGATGCAGCAGCACAGCATCGACTACCTGCCGGGCTCGGCCGAGCTGGGCGATTTCGATGCGACCTCGACCACGATCGCACTGGCGCCTGGCGGCGAGCAGGGCCGACTGCCGCAGCAGGCCCTGGAGGCGACCTTCGAACGCTACTGGAACGAGTTCGTCGCGCGGCGCGATGGCAAGCGCGAGTGGAAGGACTACACCCCGTACGAATGGCGCAACGTGGCCGCGTTCGTGCGCCTGGGCTGGCGCGACCGCGCCTGGCAGGCCACCGAGTTCTTCTTCAAGGACCGTGCACCGCAGGCCTGGAACCAGTGGGCCGAAGTGGTCTCGCGCACGCCGCGCAAGCCGTTCTTCGTCGGTGACCTGCCGCATGCCTGGGTGGCCTCGGACTTCGTGCGCTCGGCCTTGGACATGTTCGCCTACAACCGTGACATGGACGATGCGCTGGTGCTGGCCGCCGGCGTACCGAGCGCGTGGCTGCAGGGTGAGGGTGTCGCGGTGCAGGGCCTGCGTACGCCACAGGGCCAGCTCAATTACCGCCTGCAGCGCAGCGACAAGCAGCTGGTGCTGGAGGTGCAGCCGGGCCTGGTGCCGCCGGTGGGGGGCGTGGTGCTGCCATGGCCGTACGCGGGTGATCCGGGCGAGGTGACGGTCAACGGCGAAGCCGCCGAGTGGATCAACAAGGAACTGCACGTGCACCAGCTGCCGGCGCGGATCGAGATCGAAGTGCCGAGCGCGGTGCGCCGCGCCGAGCGCAAGGGACAGTAACGATGAAGCAGCAGGGGGCGAGGGTGCGCACATCGGTGCGTGCCCTGGGGCTGGCCATTGCATTGACATTGCCGGGCGTGTTGATGGCGGCCGAACCGGCTGCCACGACCGCGGCGCCCGACGTTGCCAGCGCGCCGGGCATGAGCATGGTCACCTTCAACCTGCATCATGACCGCGAAGACTGGCCGAGCCGGCGCCGCACCATTCTGGCCGAACTCAAGCGCCTGCAGCCAGATGCGGTTGCCCTGCAGGAGGTGATCCAGCGCCGCAACGTGCGCAACCAGGCGCAATGGCTGGCCAGCCAACTCGGCTACAGGTACGTGTTCGTGTCCACCGATCCGGTTGGGGCGCCCAAGCGCTACGGCAATGCGCTGCTGACGCGGCGGCCGATCCTCGCCCAGGGGGATCATCTGCTGCAGCCGTTGGACGACTACCGCACGGTTGCTCACCTGCGCATCGACGTCGATGGCACGCCGGTGAACGTCTATGCCACGCACCTCAACGAGCGCAGTGACGAGAGCGGGCAGCGCATCCGCCGCAGCCAGGTCGAGGACCTGCTGCGCTTCATCACTGCAACGTCGGCCGGTGCTCCGGTGGTGATCGCCGGCGACTTCAATGCGCTGGTGGATGCTGGTGACCTGAGCGAGCTGCGCAGCCACTACGGCGACAGCTACGGCAGCGTGCACGTCAACACTGACCTGGCCGAGGTCAGTACATTGAACCGGCACTACTACCAGGCACCCTCGCGGATCGACCACATCTTCTTCCAGCAGGACGAGATGGTCGCGCGTGAGGCCAAGCTCCTGTTCGACCAGCCCGATGACAGCGGTCGCTGGGCCTCGGACCACTACGGCGTGTGGACCCGTCTGCAGTTCGCGCCGAAACCCTGACGGAGCACGCTTCGGTAGGTGCCAACCTTGGTTGGCACGGACGTGTCCGCGTCCGCTCCAACAACGGCGCCGACCAAGGTCGGCCTCTTCCAGAGCGCTGCACGCGCCCGAGGCACAAACAAAAACGGCGGGGATCATTGATCCCCGCCGTTTCGTTTTCATGCGATCAAAGAGCGATCAGTTCGCCGGCGGCGTGCGCTTGGCAGTCTCTTCGTCTTCTTCGCCGGCCTTGGCTTCTGCAGCCTGGGCTGCAGCGTCGGCATGGCCATCGGCGACCGGGTCGATCAACGGCGTCACCACCGCTTCGGCGACCGGGGCAGCGGCTTCGATCGGCGCGGCTTCCACCGCCACCGGAGCGACCGGCTGTTCGGCGGCTACGACGGGTTCGACGACCGGCTTGGCTTCAACCACCGGCGCAGCCTCAACGGCCTCCGGATTGGCTTCAACCATCGGAGTGGCTTCAACCACCGGAGTGGCTTCAACGATCTCCGGCTTGGCTTCAACCACCGGCGCAGCTTCGACCGCCGCCGGCTTCGCTTCGATCACCGGAGCGGCTTCAGCCACCGGGGCTGCTTCAACCGCGACCGGCTGTGCTTCGGTCACCGGCGCAATGACTTCGATCACCGGCGCGGCAGCGGCTACCGGCTGGGCCGGGGTCGCGGCGTCGATGGCATCGAGCATGCTGGTCTGCACCGGCGAGGACACCGCTTCGGTCTTCGCAGCAGCTTCGACCGGGGCCTGCACTTCAGCCACGACCGGGGCGGCGGCTTCGACCACGGCGCTGCTCACCACGGCAACCGGTGCGGCGGCAACGGCGGCGGCAGCACGGACCGGCTTCGCGGCGTCGGCAACGACCGGCTCGACTTCGTCATCGAAGTCGAACTCCGGCTGCGAACGGGCCGGCTGCGCAACAGCGACCGGCGCAGTGCCGGCAGTACTGTCGACGTTCGGCTCGGCGCCGTCGGCGTCATCACTGTCATCACCCTCGTCCTGGTCATCACCCAGAGCGTCGCTGCCAGCGGCGTTCTCGGCGCCACCGCGACGACGACGACGGCCACCACGACGGCCACGGCGACGGCGGGTCGCGCCTTCGCCTGCCTGCTCGCCATTGGCGTCGGTTGCGGCCTCGTCACCGGCAACCGCAACCACCTCGGCCTCGTTGGCACCGGTCTCGACCGCTACTGCGGCGTCCGCCGGAGCGGCGGCCACCGGGGCGACCGGTGCAGTGGCTTCCTGTGCGGTCACCCCATTGGCGGCGGCGGCCGTGGCGGCCACGGCTGCTGCCGCGGTCACGGCGTCGACCGGTGCATCGGCGGCACCGCGCTGCGGCTTCTCGGTCGGCTTGTCACCGTCCTGCTGCTGCGGACGCGGCTGCTTGGGCTGCTTGAGCTTCGGCTGCTGCTGGTTCTGGTTCTGGCCCTGCTGCTCGTTGCGCGGCTTGTTCTGCTGCTGCGGCTGCTGCTGGCCATCCTTCTGCTGCGGCTCCTTCTGCTTGCCCTGCTGCGGCTGCGACTGGGCATTGCCGTTGTTGCCGTTGCGGCCATCCTTGCGCTGCTCACCGCGGTCCTTGCGGTTGCCGCCGTCCTTCTGCTGCTGCGCGTTGCCGTTGCCACGATTGTCGTCGCGACGGTCCTTGCGGTCCTTGTTGCGATCCTTGTTGCGGTCCTTGCGGCCGCCGTCCTGCTGCTGGCGTGCAGCCGGGGCTGCCGGCGCCGGCGCCGGGGCCGGTTCGCCACCGAACACGCGCTTGAGCCAACCGATCACGCCGCCGCTCGGGGCCGGCGCCACCGGCGCTGCCACGACCGGGGCCGGGGCAGTTGCGGCCGGCTCCACTTCCTCGCGCACCGGGGCGGGGGAGGTGTGCTTGACCTGGGTCACCGCCGGCGGCGGGATGTTCAGCTGGCCCTTGGTCAGCGCGTGCACCGGCAACTTGCGCGGGGTGCCGCGCTGGTAGCTGGGCTTGTTGCTCTCTTCACCCAGCTCGTTCTCGCGCAGGCGGGTGACGGTGTAGTGCGGGGTGTGCAGCTGCTCGTCGGCGACGATCACGATCGGCGCCTCGTGGCGCTGCTCGATCTCGCGCAGGGCGCTGCGCTTTTCGTTCAACAGGTAGTTGGCGATCTCCACCGGGGCCTGGACCAGCACCTGCCCGGTGTTTTCCTTCATCGCATGTTCTTCGGCGACGCGGATGATCGACAGCGACAGCGACTCGACGCTGCGCATGCGGCCGTGGCCGTCGCAACGCGGGCAGACGATCTGGCTGGACTCGCCCAGGCTCGGGCGCAGGCGCTGGCGGCTCATTTCCAGCAGGCCGAAGCGCGAGATGCGGCCGACCTGAACGCGCGCGCGGTCGTACTTCAGTGCGTTGGCGAGGCGGTTCTCGACTTCGCGCTGGTGCTTGTTGGAGGCCATGTCGATGAAGTCGATCACCACCAGGCCGCCCAGGTCACGCAGGCGCAGCTGGCGGGCCACTTCTTCGGCCGCTTCCAGGTTGGTCTGGAACGCGGTGTCCTCGATGTCGCTGCCCTTGGTGGCGCGCGAGGAGTTCACGTCGACGGCGGTCAACGCTTCGGTCTGGTCGACCACGATCGAGCCGCCCGACGGCAGGCGCACGTTGCGCTCGTAGGCGCCTTCGATCTGCGATTCGATCTGGAAGCGGTTGAACAGCGGGATGTCGTCCTTGTAATGCTTGAGCTTGCGCAGGGTCTGCGGCATCACCTGCTGCATGAACTCGCGGGCGTGCTCGTACATCTCCTCGGTGTCCACCAGGATCTCGCCGATGTCGGCGCGCAGGTAGTCACGCAGGGCGCGCACGATCAGGCGCGATTCCTGGTAGATCAGGAACGGGGCCGGCTTGCTCAGCGCGGCTTCGGCGATGGCACGCCAGACGTTGAGCAGGTAGTCCAGATCCCACTGCAGCTCTTCCGCATCGCGGCCGACGCCGGCGGTACGGATGATCACGCCCATGTCGTCGGGGATGTTCAGCTTGTCCAGGGCGTCCTTCAGGGCGGCACGGTCTTCGCCTTCGATGCGACGGGACACGCCGCCGGCGCTGGGCGAGTTCGGCATCAGCACCATGTAGCGGCCGGCCAGCGAGATGAACGTGGTCAGGGCAGCGCCCTTGTTGCCACGCTCTTCCTTGTCGACCTGGACGACGATCTCCTGGCCTTCCTTCAGCAGTTCGCGGATGCCGGCCTTGTTGTGGTCGACACCGGCCTGGAAGTAGTCGCGGGAGATTTCCTTCAGCGGCAGGAAGCCATGGCGGCCACCACCGTACTCGACGAAGGCCGCTTCCAGCGAGGGCTCGATGCGGAAGATCCGGCCCTTGTAGATGTTGGACTTCTTCTGTTCCTTCGACGGCTGTTCGATGTCGATGTCATACAACGACTGGCCATCCACGATGGCAACACGCAGCTCTTCAGCCTGCGTGGCGTTGATCAGCATTCGCTTCATTGTTGCGTTCCTCGCAAGCGGCTACCGCGCGGAACGCCATGGGGTTTCGCCTCTGGACACGGTTCGCCGCCCATTCGCGCAAGCGCGGGGAGGGCGGCTTGGGTTTCCAGCGCTACGACACCACGGCAGGCCGCGGGAGCGCTTCACTCTTATGGGTTTTGGGGTGTTACAGGCCGCAGGCAGCTGTCAGCCAGGCTGGAGCGCCACGCGGGACATGTTCAGCACGGTTGCGTGTCAGGCATCCGGCGATGGCCGGGAAGGCCGGTGAGCCGCTAACATGGCCGCCCCGCGGGCGGTGGTCGCGCACTGTGCCGGATTCGTCGGAAGCTGGGCTTCTGGCCCTGAGTAACTTCCAACGAAATCAATCCCTTATCTCGCCCCCCGAGTGTAACAGAATAAACAGCCTGATGACCGCCCAAGACCCGACCAAACCCGCTGGCGACAAGCCTTCCGTGCGCATGATCACCGTTCCCGCCGACCGCGCCGGCCAGCGCCTGGACAACTTCCTGCTTGGCCAGCTGAAGGGCGCCCCGCGCAGCCTGGTCTACAAGCTGGTGCGCAGCGGCCAGGTACGGGTGAATGGCGGCCGTGCCAAGGCCGAACGCAAGCTGGAGGCGGGTGACGAGGTGCGTGTGCCGCCGGTCCGTCTCAGTGAAGAGGGAGACAAGGCCGGTCCTCCGGAGGCGTTCATGCGCCGCCTGGAGCAGGCCATCGTCTTCGAGGACGCCCGCCTGCTGGCCCTGAACAAGCCCACCGGCGTGGCCAGCCACGGCGGCAGCGGCATCAGCTTCGGCGCTATCGAGACCCTGCGCGCGCTGCGCCCGGGGCAGACCCTGGAACTGGTCCACCGGCTGGATCGCGACACCTCAGGCCTGCTGATCGTGGCCAAGAAGCGCTCGGCGCTGAGCGAACTGCAGGCCCTGTTGCGTGAAGACCACGGCGCTGGCATCCGCAAACGCTACCTGACGCTGCTGACCGGGCGCATGCCCGATGGCGTGATGACGGTCGACGCGCCGCTGCACGTGGGCCTGCGCCAGGGCGGCGAGCGCCATGTACAGGTCAATGCGATCGGCAAGGAATCGATCAGCCACTTCCGGGTGCTGGAGCGCCGCGGCGGCCATTCGTACTGCGAGGTGCGCATCGAGACCGGTCGCACCCACCAGATCCGCGTGCACGCCCAGCATCTGGGCCACCCGGTGGCCGGTGACGACAAGTACGGCGATCCGGCGGTGAACAAGCGGCTTCGTGAGCAGATCGGGCTGAAGCGCCTGTTTCTGCACGCGGCTTCGCTGGAGTTCGCGCTGGATGACGGCAAGAGCCCATACGTGCTGAACGCGCCGCTGGCGGATGAGCTGGTTGAGGCGCTGGACCGCCTGCGCTGACGGCGGTTCGGCGGCGCCGGGTGCTTGGTCGGCGCCGTCGCTTCCCTGCGATGAGTGGGCTCGTCACTTTCTTTGCTCGTGCAAAGAAAGTAACCAAAGAAACACGCCGCCATCCGCGAGCCGGCGCTGCGCGCCGGTACCCTGCGCTCCCCGGTCCGCCGAGGGGCGGCGCGGAACTCGCTGCGCTCAGACACCCGCGCCTCTTCGCCCTCGCCGGACCTGCGGTGCTCGGCTCGCTACAAGGCGGACCTGACAGCCGCAGCGTAGACCCATACCCGCACGCAGCCCTTGTAGAGTCGAGCCACGCTCGACTCACGCGCGCAGCGCGGGCTTCGCTTTTTCATTCTTTCATCGCGCGGCTGGCACGCCTATAGCCTGTCAGAGGCCGGGCGAGGTGGGTTTGCGGGGGTGTAAGCGCCATGGATGGCGCGCCCAAGCCCCCAAGGATGGGTTTACGGCGTCCCCCGCAAACCCACCTCGGCCGGCCCAACCCGGAATGTCGCTCCGCCAGCCGCGAGGGGGCTCAGCCCGTTGGCCGGGAACCCCTCACCACTTGAACAACACCAGGCTGATCGCCAGGGTGCCCATGCCGGCCACCAGTCCGTAAACCGTCTCGTGGCCCTTGGCATAGCGCTTAGCCGCCGGCAGCAGCTCATCCAGCGCAAGGAACACCATCACGCCGGCGATCAGTCCGAACACCCAGCCAAACGTGGCGTGCGACAACGATCCTGACAGCAGCCAGTAGCCCAGCGCCGCGCCCACCGGTTCGGCCAGGCCGGACAGCAGGCTGGCACTGAACGCATAGAACTTGTTCTGGGTGGCGAAGTACACCGGCACCGCGATCGCGATGCCCTCGGGAATGTTGTGGATGGCGATGGCGAAGGCCAGTGGCATGCCCACCGATGGGCTTTCCAGCGTGGCAAAGAAGGTTGCCAGCCCTTCCGGGAAATTGTGCGCGGTGATCGCGACCGACGTCAGCAGTGCGACCCGCTTCAGGTACTCGCGGCTGTTCTCGCGGAACGCGGGGTCCTGCTTGTCCAGGCTGTCGTGCGGGTTGGGAATGAAGTGGTCGATCAGCACGATCACGATCACGCCCAGCAGGAAGGCCAGGGTGCCGTAGGTGAAACCGGTACGCTCGCCATAGGCCAGCGCGAACGAAGCAATGGACTTGTTGAGGATCTCCGACAGCGACACATAGACCATCGCGCCGCCGGCGAAGGCCAGGCCGAACGCCAGCAGGCGCGGGTTGGGGCGCCGTGAGAACAGCACCAGCAGGCTGCCGATGGCGGTGGCGAGGCCGGCCGCAAGAGTGACCGCCAGTGCGATCCAGATGTTTTCGGGAGGAATCTGCAGCATGTACCGACGCGGTCCTGGTCAATAGACAACCGCCCCGGGCAAGGCCGGGGCGGCGAGGGCGAGGCGGGCGTCGGCTGGCCTCGTCGGGGCGCGGGCGATCAGCCGCCGCGGCGCAGGCGTTCTTCGATGGCGAAGCACTGGTCCGGCTTCGGCTGCGGCGGGTTGAAGCTGACCGGTACCTGGATGGTGGCCGGCACTGCAGCACCGTTGCGGGTGGCGGCCTTGAACTGCCAGCCCTGCACGGCGGTCCTGGCCAGTTCGTCCAGTTGCGGGTTGCCGGCCCCGGTCAACAGCGCGACCTCGCTCGGCTTGCCGTCGGCGCCGATGGTCACCTTGAAGGTGCTGGTGCCGCCCACGCCCATGCAGGCCAGCTCAAGCGGGTACTGCGGCGGCGGCGTCTTCACCGCGGCCACTTCGGTCGGCGGCGGCGGTGGTGGTGCCGGTGGTTCGGACGGGCCACAGCCGGCCAGGCCGGTCGCAGCGATCAGGGACAGGCTCAGCAAACGTACGTTCATGGCAGTTGCTCCGTCAGGGCCGAAGTCTTTGCCGCGCAGATGAAGTCGTTCTCGCTCAGGCCGCCCACATCGTGGGTGGAGAAGCGCACGACCGCGCGGTCGTAGTGCACGCCCAGGTCCGGATGGTGGTCCTCGTGATGGGCGATCCAGGCCAGCGCGTTCACGAAGGCCATGGTGGCGTAGTAATCCTTGAAGCGGAAGGTGCGCGTCAGGGCCTGCCCGCCCTCGCTCAGCTCCCAGCCGGGAACCTGCGGCAGCAGTTCGGCCAGGCGGGCCTCGCCAAGCTTGTGGTCGCTGCCTTTGCGCGGCACGCAACGGGCCTGGGCCAGTGGAATCAGGTCGGCCATGGGAATCTCCACCTCGTGTTGACTGAACAATGCGCCGGACGGTGTATAAACCGAATGAGCGGCTGACGCTTACTTGGCTAGAATAGCCTGATGATCCAGATCTCCGACACTGCCCAGACCCATTTCCGCAAGCTGATCGAACGCGAGGGCGTGCCCGGCATGGGCGTGCGCCTGAGCGCGGTCGACCCCGGTACCCCGCGCGCCGATGCCCGGCTGGAATTCGCCGAACCGACCGACCTGCTCGGTGACGAGTGGGCGGTGGACTGCGATGGCTTCACCCTCTACGTCGATGCGAGCAGCGTCGGCTGGCTCGACGGCGCCGAGATCGACATCGTCGCCGGCACCGCCGGTACCCAGCAGCTGACCATCAAGGCACCGCGCATCAAGGGCGAGGCCCCCGGCGATGCCGCGTCGCTGGTCGAGCGCGTGCACTGGGTGGTGGAGAACGAAGTCAATCCGCAGCTGGCCTCGCACGGCGGCAAGGTGGCCGTGCAGGAAGTTTCGGCCGACGGCGTGGTGCTGCTGCGCTTCGGTGGTGGCTGCCAAGGCTGTGGCATGGCCGACGTGACGCTCAAGCAGGGTATCGAGAAGACTCTGATGGGCCGCGTGCCGGGCGTGACCGCCGTGCGCGACGCGACCGACCACGACAGCGGCCACGCGCCGTACATCCCGCGCGGCAACGTCGCCTGACCGCTGACGCGTGCCTCTGACCCGGGCCGAGCAACTCATCGAACTGCTGCTGGCCCGCCAGCAGCCACGCGCCGTCCTCGAGAAGTCTACGCGCCTGCCCTATGGCTGGGCGCTGTGGCTGCGCTCGCTGGGCCCGCTGCCGCGGCCGTTCCACGCCCGCGAAGTGATTGCGGTATTGCTGCCGCGCCCGCTGCCTGGGCCGCCGGGTCAATCGCCCCGGCTGTCACCGTGGCAGTCGCTGCGACGGCTGTTCTGGCAGGACTGGGACGCTGCGCCGCGCGATCAGCGCTGGATGCGCTGGACCTCGGCGTTTGCCAGCGCGCTGCTGCACCTGCTGTTTTTCATGCTGCTGCTGTGGGTTGCGGTGATCCGCACCACGGCACCGGAAGCAGAGGGCGCCGAAGGCGAGCGTGTGCAGGTGGAATTCGTCGGTCGCGCCAGCCAGGAAGGTGGTGGCGATCAGCCGGGTGCCGAAGCGGCTGCGGCTGCACCGGCGGGTCAGGTTGCCGCCGGCCAGCAGGCAGGGGCAGCGACGGCACCTGAGCCACGTCCTGCGGCCGCGTCGGCGCCTGCACCCGCGCCGGCTCCAGCACCGACAGCCAGCGTGCCGTCGCCGCCGGCCGAAGCCGAGCCGGCCCCGCTTGCGGCCCCGCCACCCTCGCCGGTGCAGGCCACCGAAGTAGCGCAGGCCAGTACGGATTTCGTGGTGCCACCGGTGAGCGTGCCGCGCACCGAGGTCAGCATCGTGCCGCGTGACACCACGCCCGCAGTGCGCGAGCGCAGCGTGCAGCCGGTGCAGGCGCCGCCAACCCCAACCGCACTGCGTGCGCCGGAAATCGCGGTGCGGACGCCGCAGCTGCGTGACATCCAGGTGCAGGAGCGCGAAGTCAGTACGGTCGATGCACCGGCGGTGTCGCAGCCGCTGCGCACGGCCGATGTGCAGGTGCGGGTACCGCAGCGCGACGTGCAGGTGCGCGAGCGTGAAGTGCAGGCGATGGTCGATCCGCAGGTGCGGATGGCAACCGTTGCCGGTCGTGATCCGGCGGTGCGTGCGCCGGCGGGTCGTGACGTACAGGTGCGCGAGCGCGAAGTAGCCTCGGCACCGGCCGCAGCCCCTTCGTCTTCCAGTGGGAATGCACCCGCGGCAACACCCGCGCCGGCAGCCAATGGCAGCGCGACGCAGGCGAGCAGCAGCACTGCGCGGCCTGCTGCATCCAGCACGACCCCGGCTCAGGCAGGAGCGCGCCCGGCCCCCAATCCGGGCAACTGGGCCACCCCCGCCAAGGGTGATGACTGGGGTGCATCGAGCCGCAACCATGACGGCGCCGACAAGGGCGCCCGCCAGGCCAGCGCCACCGGCAAGGGCAGTGGCCTGTTCAATGCCGATGGCAGCGTGCGTGTGCCGGGCCAGGAAGGCGAGGGTCGTGCCGAGCGCGGTGCGCCCGGGGGTGCCAACGATGGCTGGAGCAAGGAACGCATCGCGCAATCGGGCACCTGGTTGAAGCGACCGCCTTACGACTACACGCCCACTTCGTTCGACAAGTACTGGGTCCCGCAGGAATCGCTGCTGGCCGAGTGGGTGCGCAAGGGAGTCAAGGCAATGGAGATTCCATTGCCGGGTACCAGTACGAGGATCTCCTGCGTGATCTCGATCCTGCAGGCCGGTGGTGGCTGCGGCCTGACCAATCCGAACATGCAGGACCAGCCGGCCGTGGCGCGACCGCCGCCGGACATCCCGTTCAAGAAGGAACTGCAGGAAGACAACGGGAGCCGCTAGGCAAGGCGGGCGCGCCACACAGTGGCCGGCTCGCGCTTGGGTAGGTGCCAACCTTGGTTGGCACAGAAGCGCCGACCAAGGTCGGCCTCTACCAGGGCACTGACCTTACGCGCTCTGCGAGAGGAACACCCAGAACGGCACGTCGCGGCCGACCCAGTCGCGGCTGGCTTCGTCCATCACGTCCAGCAGGGTGTCAAAGTCCTTCTGCGTGGAGGCGCGCAACGTGTCCACGTCGGCCAGGAACAGCGCGTAACCGTTGGCCGGCAGCCACTGCAGGTCGCGCAGGTTGTCCGACAGCGCATCCCAGTTGCCACCGAAGCCGGTCGGGAAATCCAGTTGCGCGGCCAGCCGGGCGAGCAGGGTGCGCTTGTCGCCCACGCCTTCCAGATCGATGCGGATCACCTTCAGCCCGGCATCGCGCATCGCTGCGGCCAGTGCGCCGATGTCGTCGCTGTCGATGGCGTAGACGCCGGCATTGTTGATGTCATGCAGGCCGAGGCCGAAATCATCGTGGCTCATCACTGCGCTCCCTGGGCCGGTACGGTGAAGCTGCGGAACGATTCGTAGTGGTCGTCGGTGTAGTACCACGCCTCCGGCGGATCGCCGCCGGTGACGATGCGGCGCGTGCCACGGGTGCGCGCGCCGGGGGTATCGACGGTGTATTCGCGGTAGTAGCCGCGCGGGCGCTGCGGCAGCTGCTGCTCGCGGTTGCCGAACGTGCCGCCGTCCTGGCGGTGGGGGAACGGGCCACCACGCTGGATCAGTGCGATGGTCTGCCGGGCTTCAGCGGGCAGGAACGCGGGAAGTCCGCTGTCCTTGCCGGGCGAGGCGGTGGCCGGCGCGCGCGCGGCAGGCGCACCCTGCAGGTCCGGCGCGAACTGCGGCGCCGGCGGGCGCTGCATGAAATGGTTGACGACCAGGCCGAGCAGCAGCAGGGCGATGGCGGTGATCAGCAGCCGGGGGTTGCGCATGGGCAAGGAGCGGGCGAGGGCGGTGCAGGCACTGTAGCGCCTGTGCGCTGCACGGTGCATGAGGATGGCATCGCGTCACTGCTGCGTAACAATTGCCGTCGTGCTCACTGGCAGGACGCAATTTCCTTTACATCCCCCTTGGTAATCTGGCGGTCTGTCCCCATCATTCACCGCGCAACGCCCGACACCGTCGGGTGCCCTCGCAATCAGGAGATGCATCATGGCCTATACCCTGCCCAAGCTGTCCTACGCCTACGACGCGCTGGAACCGCACATCGATGCGGCGACGATGGAAATCCATCACACCAAGCATCACCAGACCTACATCAACAACGTCAACGCGGCGCTGGAAGGCACCGAGTACGCTGACCTGCCGGTCGAAGAACTGGTGAAGAAGCTCAAGTCGCTGCCGGAGAACCTGCAGGGTCCGGTGCGCAACAACGGTGGCGGCCATGCCAACCACTCGCTGTTCTGGACCGTGATGGCTCCGAATGCTGGCGGCAACCCGGTGGGCGACGTGGCCAAGGCCATCGACAAGGACCTGGGCGGCTTCGACAAGTTCAAGGACGCCTTCACCAAGGCTGCGCTGACCCGTTTCGGCAGCGGCTGGGCCTGGCTGAGCGTGACCCCGGACAAGAAGGTCGTGGTCGAGAGCACCGGTAACCAGGACAGCCCGCTGATGGAGGGCAACACCCCCATCCTCGGCCTGGACGTGTGGGAACACGCGTACTACCTGAAGTACCAGAACCGCCGTCCGGAATATATCGGCGCGTTCTTCAACGTCATCGACTGGAACGAGGTCGAGCGCCGTTACCAGGAAGCGATCGCCTGATCGCGGTGATGGGATGAACGGAGAAGGCCGGGGAAACCCCGGCCTTTTCTGTTGCAGGAGTCATTCGGTAGTGGCGGTATCACCCTGCAGGCGCAGGGTGGCCATCACGCCCAGGCGCAGGCCGGGCAGGTCGCCGTCGGCCGGCAGCAGGATCGGCTGCTGGCGGATGCCGCCGAAGTGCTTGACCTGGAACAGCACATCCAGGCCATGACCGCTGCTGCCGCCACCACTGGCCGCAGGCGCCTCGACGCGACCGCCGGGATTGCGCCGGGCGGGCTGGAACCCCGGGGTGCTGCGCACGAGCTCGACGGTGGTTGCCGAGAAATCGCCGGCGATCAGGCTGGGCATGCCCTCGGCGGTGGCGCCGATCCAGGTCATCAGGTCGCTGGTCTGATGCTGGCGGGCGGTGGCCTCGTCCGGGTCCGGGCGCAGCCGTGCCACATAGATGTTGACCAGTGCCTCGCCCAGCTTCAGCCGCATCATGCCGGCGGCGCTGAAGGTGCCGGGTGGGTGCAGCAGGGTCACGCCATCCTCGCTGACCGGCAGCCGGGTCAGCATCGCGTTGCCATGCCGCAACGGCTGGCTGGGCGGATCGGCGGTAACGAAGTCGCAGCTGTAGCGCAGCCGGGTGGCGAGCCAGCAGGCCGGGTTGCGGCCCTGCTGCTGCAGCACCTGCTGCACCGAGATCACGTCCGGTTGCAGGTCGGTCAGCAACTGTGCGACCTGTTCGCGGCGCAACTTCCATTGCGCATCATCGCGGCTGGGCAGCTCCAGCGCGGCCACGGTCAGCTGGCGGGGCTCGCTTTCGCTGGCCGTTGTGGCCGGTGCCTGCGGCCGCGCCTGCGCCTGCAACGCCATCAGCAGCACCAGGCAACTGAGCAGGAGACGGGCGGGGGCGAGGGGGCGCATAACGATAAGTTTACGCTTTTGTCGTGCAGGTGCCGTGACTTCCGGCATGGCATGCGGTGTCTGCCATGGATTGGCACCGTTGTCATGCAGCCCTGCAGCGTGCTTCGCAAGCCCTGCTTCCGGTAATCTTGCGCCTTTCGCTTTGCAGGATTGCCTTACAGGATGAGCCACGACGCAGTTGCCCCCATCGCCGGCCAGGGAAAGATGCCGCGCCAGATCCCGTACATCATCGGCAATGAGGCCTGCGAGCGGTTCAGTTTCTACGGGATGCGCAACATCCTGGTGCAGTTCCTGATCACCTCGCTGCTGCTGCAGGAAATCACTGCGGAAGGCCGTGCCGGTGAAGCCAAGGACATCATGCACAGCTTCATGATCGGCGTGTATTTCTTCCCGCTGCTCGGAGGCTGGCTGGCCGACAGGTTCTTCGGCAAGTACCACACCATTCTCTGGTTCAGCCTGGTCTACTGCGCCGGCCACTTGTGCCTGGCGTTGTTCGAGAACAGCCGCGAGGGCTTCTTCCTCGGCCTGGGCCTGATCGCGCTCGGTGCCGGCGGCATCAAGCCACTGGTGGCCTCGTTCATGGGTGATCAGTTCGACCAGAGCAACAAGCACCTGGCCAAGATCGTCTTCGACGCCTTCTACTGGATCATCAACTTCGGCTCGCTGTTCGCCTCGCTGCTGATCCCGCTGGTGCTGAAGAACTGGGGCCCGCAGTGGGCGTTCGGTATCCCGGGCATTCTGATGTTCATCGCCACCTTCGTGTTCTGGCTGGGCCGCAAGCGCTACGTGCTGGTGCCGCTGCCGCCGAAGGATCCGCATTCGTTCGCCAACGTGGTGCGTACCGCACTGACCACGCGCGTGACCGGCCAGGGCCGTCCGGGCCTGGTGATCGCCGTGCTCGGCCTGGTGCTGGCAGCAGCCTCGTTCAGCCTGGTCGGCTCGCTGGGCATCGTCATCTGCCTGTGCCTGGCGCTGGTGTCGATCCTGGCGGGCATCGGCGGCGGCACCTGGCTGCAGCTGGAGCGTGCCCGTGGCCAGCATCCGGCCGAAGCCGTGGAAGGCGTGCGCTCGGTGCTGCGCGTGCTGGTGATCTTCGCGCTGACCACGCCGTTCTTCTCGCTGTTCGACCAGAAGGCCTCGACCTGGGTCCTGCAGGGCCAGCAGATGCAGATGCCGAGCTGGTTCACCGCCTCGCAGATGCAGGCGCTGAACCCGCTGCTGGTGATGATCCTGATCCCGTTCAACAATCTGGTGCTGTACCCGGCCCTGCGCCGCTTCGGCTTCGAGCCGACCGCGCTGCGCCGCATGACCGCCGGTATCGCCTTCAGCGGCCTGGCCTGGATCGTGGTCGGCGGCATCCAGGTGGTGATGGACGGGGGCAACGCCATGTCGATCTTCTGGCAGATGCTGCCGTACGCGCTGCTGACCTTCGGTGAGGTGCTGGTCTCGGCCACCGGCCTGGAGTTCGCCTACAGCCAGGCGCCGCAGGCCATGAAGGGGGTGGTCATGAGCTTCTGGAACCTGACCACCACCATCGGCAACCTGTGGGTGCTGCTGTCCAATGCCGCCGTGCGCAATGACGTGGTGACCCACAAGATCGCCAGTACCGGCCTGAGCGAGGCGGCATTCCTGATGTTCTTCTTCGCCGGTTTCGCCTTCGTCGCGGCGTTGGCCTTCGGTTGGTACGCAAAACGCTATCGTATGGTCGACAACTACCGTAGCGCCTGAGCCTGACATGACCCCCGTCAATCTGCTGTTGATCGCCATCACCGCCATCCTGTCGTGGATGGCGTTCAACAACCGCAAGCTGGCCGACCGCCTGATCCTGTGGCCGCCGGCCATCGACCGTCACCGCCAGTACGACCGGCTGGTGACCTATGGCTTCATCCATGCCGACTGGTCGCACCTGATCTTCAACATGATCACCCTGTTCTTCTTCGGGGGATTCATCGAGAGCGTGATGGTGCAGCTGACCGGCAGCTACCTGACCTACCCGGCGTTCTACATCGGTGCGCTGCTGGTCTCGATCCTGCCCAGCTACCTGAAGAACCAGAAGAACCCGAACTACCTCAGCCTGGGTGCGTCCGGGGCGGTGTCGGCGGTGCTGTTCGCCTTCATCCTGATCAAGCCGTGGTCGATCATCCTGGTGTTCTTCATCCCGGCGCCGGCCATCGTCTACGCCGCGTTCTACGTCGGCTACAGCATCTGGATGGACAAGCGCGGCGGTGACCGCATCAACCACAGCGCCCACCTGGCGGGCGCGGCGTTCGGCGTGATCTTCATGCTGGCCATGCAGCCGAGCATCTTCACCCACTTCCTGCGCGAGCTTTCCAACCCGACCTTCCGCCTCGGCGGCGGTTGATGGCGGGAGCGGGGCGGATCGGCAGCGATCCGCCCCGGCAGGCTCAGATCGCGGTCTGCTGGCCGTAGGTGTCCAGCAGGCGGGCGAACACTTCCTCGCCGATGCGCTGGAAATCCTGGTCTTCGGTCTGCCCTTCCACCGCCAGTTGCAGCAGGCCCTCCAGCAGGGCGCGGTCGGTATCGGAATGGGGATCGCTGGGGTGCATCGGTGCCTCCGCGGTGGTGCGCATGATCAACGGTCGCAAGGGCCGTGCCAGCCTGGCCGTACCCCTCCACAGGCGATAGCGGCCGCCGGCCCCCCAGCTTGAGGGTCGAAAACTGACGTGAACGGACTGGACTTGCCCCTGTTCAGGCTTCACGCGATCATGGCGCCCGGCTGCGCACCATCCACGCAGTCGCCGCAGGAGACAGTTCCATGGCTTCGGTCACGCCCCCCGGTCTGGCCTACGAGGTCGAACACGACCTGGCCAACCATCGCTTCACCGCCCGTGTGCGCGGACAGCTGGCGGTGCTGGATTACCAGATCAAACGCAGGCGCATGGTCATCACGCATACCGAGGTGCCCGAGCCGATCGCCGGCCGGGGCATTGCCGGTGAGCTGACCCGTGTGGCGCTGCGTTTTGCCCGTGAGCAGAAGTACAAGGTGGTGCCGGCGTGTTCCTACGCCGAGGCCTTCCTGCAGCGGCATGAGGAGTACCACGACCTGCTCGTTGGCTGAATGCCAGCGGGCCACGCTTCAGCCATGGCAGGCGATGATGTACAAACATGAACAGGGGATCCCGATGAAGATTGGAAACAACCGGCCATTGCACGGCAGCGTGCTGGCCGGCGTGGTGGGCGTGCTGTTGCTGGCCGGTTGCCAGCGTGAGAGCGAAAAGGCACCGGTGGCCGACGGGGCACCTGCCGCCGAGACCACCGCCGCAGGCGAAACGCCGGCCACGGAAGCGCCGCTGGACCTGCGCGACGTGATCGAGAACAACGAACGCGAAGTGGTGGGCATCAGCTACCCGGCCGGCATCGACCGCTACCCGGGCCTGGCACGCGCGCTGCAGGACTATGCCACCAGCGCTCGCAGCGACCTGCAGCAGGCACTGGACGGGCTGGGCAATGACAAGCCGACCATGCCCTACGAGCTGTCGCTGAGCTTCGAGAAGCTGCTGGAAACGCCACAGCTGGTGGTGGTCAGTGCCGATGGCAGCCGCTATACCGGTGGCGCCCACGGCGAGCCGCTGGTGGCGCGTTTCGTGTGGCTGCCGGCGCAGCAGCAGATGCTCAGCGCCGACAAGCTGGTGGCCGATGCCAAGGGCTGGAAGGCGATCAGTGATTTCGTTGCCGACCAGCTGCGCGAACGCGTGGCCACGCGGCTCAGCGGCGAGGACATGGACCCGGCCCAGCTGCAGGAATCGCTGCGCAACGCATCGCGCATGATCGCCGACGGTACCGGCCCGCAGGCCGACAATTTCAGCCAGTTCCAGCCGCTGACCGACGACAAGGGGCAGATCACGGCACTGCGCTTTGTTTTCCCGCCCTACCAGGTGGGTCCATACTCGGACGGCACCCAGACCGCCGATGTACCGGCGGCGGTGCTGTTGCCGCACGTGGCCAAGGACTACGTGGAGCTGTTCGCACGCGGTTGACCGCAGTCGAGGAGGTGGCGTGGATACAGGGTTGCAGGAGCGGGTCGCCGGCCTGCTGCAGGAAGCCGGGGTCCGCATCGGCGGTACCCAGCCACAGGATATCCAGGTGCATGACCCGCGCTTCTTCGCGCGGGTCATGGGCCAAGGCTCGCTCGGCCTCGGCGAGAGCTACATGGAGGGTTGGTGGGATGCCAACGTCCTGGATGAATTCCTCGTCCACCTGATGCAGGCGCACCTGGACGAACGGGTGCACGGTTGGCGCGAAGTGGCCGATGCGCTGAAGGCGCGCCTGTTCAACCTGCAGGTGGGGCAGGGCAGCTACGAAGTCGGCCGCCGCCACTACGACCTCGGCAACGATCTCTACCAGGCCATGCTCGGCCAGCGCCTGGTCTACAGCTGTGGCTACTGGCGCAATGCCGACGATCTCGACACCGCGCAGGAAGCCAAGCTCGACCTGGTGTGCCGCAAGCTGGGGCTGCGCCCGGGTCAGCGTGTGCTGGACATCGGCTGTGGCTGGGGCGAAGCCCTGAAGTTCGCTGCCGAGCGCTACGGCGTCAGCGGCGTCGGCGTGACCATTTCGCAGGAACAGGCCGAGTTTGCCCGCGAGCTGTGCGCGGGGTTGCCGATTGAAATCCGCCTGCAGGACTACCGGGAACTGGACGAACCGTTCGATGCGATTTTCTCGATCGGCATGTTCGAGCACGTCGGCGACAAGAACTACGCCAGCTTCTTCGAAGTGGCCAAACGCTGCCTGTCGCCGCGTGGCCTGCTGCTGCTGCACAGCATCGGCACCAACATCTCCCGGCATCGCACCGATCCGTGGATCGCGCGCTACATCTTCCCCAACTCGATGCTGCCGTCGGCAGTGCAGATCACCCGGGCGTTCGAAGGCCGTTTCGTGCTGGAGGACTGGCACAACTTCGGCACCGATTACGACCTGACCCTGCAAGCCTGGCGGCGCAACGTGGAAGCGGCATGGCCACGGCTGGATGCGCGTTATGACGAGCATTTCCGCCGCATGTGGCGGTTCTACCTGGCCGGATCGATGGCCACCTTCCGCTGCCGGCATGCGCAGTTGTGGCAGCTGGTGCTGTCGCCGGAAGGCGTGCCGGGCGGGTACGTGGCGCCACGCTGATCTGCAAGAGCATCCACGCCATGCGTGGATGACCCAACAAAAAACCGCCCGGTTTCCCGGGCGGTTTTCGTTTCAGGCTGCCGCAGCGGCGATCAGTTGCCGGCGCCGGTCAGGCCACGCTTTTCCAGCAGCGGTTCGATCTGCGGCTCGTGGCCGGCGAAATCGCGGAACAGCTGCATGGCATCCACGCTGCCACCCTTGGACAGCAGCGTGGCGCGGAAGTGGTCGCCGTTCTTGCGGCTCAGGCCGCCGTTGTCCTTGAACCACTTCTGGGTGTTGGCGTCGAGCACTTCCGACCAGATGTAGGCGTAGTAGCCGGCCGAGTAGCCACCCATGATGTGGCTGAAGTACGGGGTCTTGTAGCGCGGCGGAACCGGCGCGTAGTAGATGCCGTCCTTCTCCAGCGCGGCGCGCTCGAAGGCCATCACGTCCTTGGCGGCCGGCACCTGGTCGGCGCCGATCTGGTGCCAGCGCTGATCAAGCATGGCTGCACCCAGGTACTCGGTGGTGGCAAAGCCCTGGTTGAACTTGGCCGCCGCCAGCACCTTGTCCAGCAGCGCCTGCGGCATCGCCGAACCGTTCTGGTAGTGCTTGGCGTAGTTCTTCAGGATGACCGGGTTGTCGGCCCACATCTCGTTGACCTGCGAGGGGAACTCGACGAAGTCACGCGGCACCGAGGTGCCCGAGAAGTACGGGTACTTCACGTTGGAGAACATGCCGTGCAGGGCATGGCCGAACTCGTGGAAGGTGGTGTTCACCTCATCCCAGGTCAGCAGGGTCGGCTGGCCGGCCGGCGGCTTCGGGATGTTCAGGTGGTTGGCGACCACCGGCTTGAAGCCGGTCAGCTTGGACTGCGAAACGTAGGAATTCATCCACGCACCACCGCGCTTTGAGGCGCGTGCATACGGGTCGAAGATGAAGATCGCCAGCTGGCTGCCGTCGGCGTCGAACACGTCGTAGACGGTGACGTCATCGTGGTAGACCGGCAGGTCGGTGCGCTGCTTGAAGGTCAGGCCGAATTCCAGGTTGGCGGCATGGAACACGCCGTTCTCCAGCACGTTCTTCATTTCGAAGTACGGCTTCAGCTGCGACTCGTCGAAGTTGTACTTGGCCTGGCGCACCTTCTCGCTGTAGAAGGCCCAGTCCCACGGTTCCAGCTTGAACGTCGGCTTGCCCGCGGCCTTCTGTTCCTGGTCGATCATCGCCTGCAGGTCGGCGGCTTCGCGCTTGGCGTTGGCCACGGCGGCCGGGGCCAGCTTGCCCAGCATCGCGTTGACTGCTTCGGGGGTCTTGGCGGTCTGGTTGGTCAGGTTGTAGGCGGCGAAGTTCGGGAAGCCCATCAGCTTGGCCTTGTCGGCACGCAGCTGCATGATGCGCGAGACCAGCGCGGTGTTGTCGAACTCACCGCCACGGCTGCCACGGCTGACCGACGCTTCGTAGATCTTCTGGCGCAGGGCGCGGTTGGCCAGGTTGGTCAGCGGCGGCTGGCCGGTGGTGTTGAGCAGGGTGATCACGTACTTGCCGTCCTGGCCGCGGGCCTTGGCGGCTTCGGCAGCGGCGGCGATCTGCTCCTTGGACAGGCCGTCCAGCTCCTTGACGTCGTCGACGGTGATTGCCGAAGCGTTCACTTCCGACTGCACGTTCTGGCTGAACTTGGTGCCCAGGTTGGCCAGCTCGGCGTTCATTTCCTTCAGCTTGGCCTTGTCGGCGTCGGACAGCTTGGCGCCGGCGCGCACGTAGTTGTCGTAGTACTTCTCGACCAGGCGCACGCCTTCGGCGTCCAGGCCCAGCTGGCTGCGGGTGTCGTACAGTGCCTGGATGCGCGCGAACAGCTTGCCGTTCAGCGCGATCGCATCGCTGTGCGCGGCGAACTTCGCCGAGTAGTCGGCCTGCAGCTTCTTGCGGGTGTCGTTGGTATCGGCGCCCACCAGGCTGAAGAACACGGTGGTCGCGCGGTCGAGGATGTCACCGCTCTTTTCCAGGGCGATGATGGTGTTGTCGAAGGTCGGCTTGGCCTTGTTGTTGGCGATGGCCTCCACTTCCTTCAGCTGCTGCGCCATGCCGGCGTCGAAGGCTGGGGCGAAGTCGCTGTCCTTGATCTTGTCGAACTGCGGGAAGTGCAGCGGCAGCGGGCTTTCGGCGAAGAACGGATTGGCCTGCTGGGCATGGGTGCTGGCAGCCGGGGTGGCGGCGCCGGCGGAGAAGGCGGGCAGGGCAAGGCCGAGGGACATGGCCACGGCAAGGGCAAGGCGAGTGGTCAAGGTAGGAACTCCGGTAAGGCAGACAAGGGCCCGAGGTTAACCCGGCCGGCCGCGCCCGCACTTGTGTCAAAAGGCATGCTGGTGGCGCCGGGCGCGGGTACCATGCATTCACCGCCCACGGCCCGCCATCATGACCAGCGCCTACGATTTCAGCTTCCGTGACCTCGACGGCCAGCCGCAGGCGCTGGATCAGTACCGGGGCCGTCCCTTGTTGCTGGTGAACGTGGCCAGCCGCTGTGGTTTCACCCCGCAGTACACCGGGCTGGAGCAGCTGTGGCAGGACTACCGCGAGCGCGGCCTGGTGGTGATCGGCTTCCCATGCAACCAGTTCGGCGCGCAGGAGCCCGGCGACGCCGCGCAGATCCGCCAGTTCTGTTCGCTGGATTATCCGGTCAGCTTCCCGCTGTCGGAGAAGATCGAGGTCAACGGCGAGGGGGCTGATCCGTTGTGGGCCTGGCTGTCACGCGAGAAGCGCGGCCTGCTTGGCAGTGCCCGTATCAAGTGGAATTTCAGCAAGTTCCTGGTCGATCGCCAGGGGCGGGTAGTGTCGCGGCATGCGCCCACCACCAAGCCGGAGCAGCTGCGCGACGAGATCGAAGCGGTGTTGTAGAGCCGAGCCCACGCTCGGCTGCTTGTCCGGCCGACATTGAGCGCGCGCGGTGCGCGCGAGCCGAGCGTGGGCTCGGCTCTACAGCTGCAACGGTTTACTTCTCGACGAACGCGCGCTCGAAGACATAGTGGCCCGGCTGGCCGATGCGCGGCGAAACCTGGAAGCCACGCGCGTCGAGCACGGTGCGCAGGTCGGCCAGCATCTGCGGGCTGCCGCAGATCATCGCGCGGTCGTTTTCCGGGCTCAGCTCCGGCAGGCCGAGGGTGCGCTGCATCTCGCCGCTCTCCATCAGCTGGGTCAGGCGGCCCTGGTTGGCGAACGGTTCACGGGTGACGGCCGGGTAGTACAGCAGCTTGTCGCCGATCATCTCGCCCAGGAACTCATGCTCACGCAGTTCCTTCTCGAAGTAATCGCGGTAGGCCAGGTCCTTTTCGTAGCGCACGCCGTGGCACAGGATCACCTTCTCGAAGCGCTCGTAGGTTTCCGGGTCCTTGATGACCGACAGCCACGGTGCCATGCCGGTGCCGGTGCCCAGCAGATACAGGTTCTTGCCCGGGTGCAGGTCGCTGATCAGCAGGGTGCCGGTGGGTTTCTTGCCAACCAGCACCTTGTCGCCCGGCTTGATGTGCTGCAGGCGCGAGGTCAGCGGGCCGTCCTGCACCTTGATGCTGAAGAACTCCAGATGCTCTTCCCAGTTGGCGCTGGCGATGGAATAGGCGCGCAGCAACGGCCGCGCCTCGGTTTCCAGGCCGATCATCACAAACTGGCCGTTCTCGAAGCGGAAGCCGCTGTCGCGGGTGGTGGTGAAGCTGAAGTAGGCGTCGGTCCAGTGACGGACCTCAAGCACCGTTTCGGCGCCGAAAGCGGAGGACATGGGCGTATCTATCGAAAGTCGTCGGGGGTGATTCTATCTCAAATGAGACGGGTTCTCATTAGGCGGAACGAGAGGCGTTCTCAGCGGTAACCCGCCGCCTGCAGCTCGAACAGCTCGGCGTACCGTCCTCCCTGGGCCATCAGCTGCTCATGGGTGCCGCTGGCCTCGATGCGGCCATCGGCCAGCACCAGGATGCGATCGGCCATGCGTACCGAGGAAAAACGGTGGGAAATCAATACTGCGGTGCGATTATCCGCCAGTTCCCTGAACCGCTGGAACACTTCAAACTCACTTCGGGCATCCAGCGCTGCGGTTGGCTCATCCAGGATCATCACCTGCGCATTGCGCATCCACGCGCGGGCAATGGCGATCTTCTGCCATTGGCCACCGGACAGGTCCACGCCCTGCTTGAAGCGGCGGCCGATCAGCTGGTCGTAACCGCCGGGCAGGTCGTCGATCACGTCCTCGGCCATGCCGCGCCGCGCGGCGTCGGCGATGCGTGCCTGGTCGTCCATCGCCTCGACCTGGCCGACGCCGATATTCTCGCCGGCGCTGAGGTTGTAGCGCACGAAGTCCTGGAAGATCACCCCGAGGTTGGCGCGCAGGTCGTCCAGGTCGTAGTCGCGCAGGTCACGGCCATCGAGCAGGATGCGGCCCTCGTCCGGCTCGTACAGCCGCGCCAGCAGCTTCACCAGCGTGGTCTTGCCCGCTCCGTTCTCGCCGACCAGGGCCAGCACTTCGCCGGCGTGCAGCTGGAAATCCAGATGGCGCACCGCCCACTGCTCGGCATCGGGATAGCGGAAGCCGACGTTCTCGAACACGAAGCCCTGGCGGATCGGCTGCGGCACGCGCACGGCGCCTTCACACGAGTGGATTTCCGGCTGGATCTGGAAGAACGAGAACAGGTCATCTAGATACAGCGCCTGGCTGGCCACCTGCGAGAACCCGATCAGCAGGCCTTCCAGCAGCTGGCGCAGGCGCAGGAAGCTGCCGGCGAGGAAGGTCAGGTCGCCGATCGAAAAGTCGCCGCGCACCGTGCGCCAGGCGATGTAGGCATAGGCGGTGTAGTAGCCCAGCGTGCCCAGCGCGGCCAGCAGCGTGCCCCAGAACGCGCGGCGCCGGGCCAGTGCACGGTTGGCCTGGAACAGCGCCACTGACAGCCGCCGGTAGCGCTCCACCAGGAAGCGGTGCAGGTTGTAGATCTTCACTTCCTTGGCCGTTTCCACGCTGGCGCCGAGCTGGCGCAGGTAGTCGAGCTGGCGGCGCTCGGGCGTCCACTGGAAGTTGAGGCTGTACCCGGCCGCGTTGAAGTGCGATTCGCCGATGAAGGCCGGCACCAGCGCCAGCGCCAGCAGCAGGATCAGCCACGGCGCGTAGACCAGCAGGCCGACGGCAAGGCTGGCCACGGTGATCGCGTCCTGCACCTGGCCGAACAGTTGGCTCATCAGGTTCATCCGGCCCATGGTCTGGCGCCGCGCACGGTCCAGCTTGTCCTGCAGGTCCGGATCCTCGAAGTCCTCCAGATCCAGCGTTGCCGCGTGTTCCATCAGCCGGATGCTGGTGACGTTGGCGAACAGTTCCGAGAGCAGGGCATCGGCGTAGCTGACCAGCCGGCCGAGCAGGTCCGAGGCGATGGCCAGGCCGAATTCCAGCGCCAGCAGGCCCAGCAACGGATTCAGCACGCCGCTGGACAGCGCTTCGCCCAGCGGCGGGAAGCTAGCGTCGTGCTGGCTCAGGTGCAGGGCGCTGTCGATGATCAGCTTGCCGACGTAGAGCATCGCCACCGGCAGCAGTGCACGGATCAGGCGCAGCCCGAGGCTGGCCAGGGTGAGCGCAGGGCTGGTCTGCCAGACCATGCGCAGGAAAGGCGGCAGGTTGCGCATCGCCCTGAAGCGCTGGCGCAGGCTGGGTTTCTTCGCGGCGGCAGCGCCAGCGGTGGGGGTAGCAGGCATGCGCGTATTGTGCGCGTCGGACGCGTGCAGATGGGGTCAGTGCAGCCGTGTGGCCGGCACCGGGATCAGATCCCTTTGCAAAGCGAAGGGATCCAGCCCCCCCGTATCCACGCATGGCGTGGATCTACCGTGTCGACCAAGGTCGACACCTGCCAACAGCAGTAGAAGTCTGTCGAGGGCGGGGTGGGTCAGGTCGCAGGGGCGTGAGTCGCACGCATGCGGCGACCGAGCTTACATGGACGTACTTGCAGCGTCCCCTGCGACCTGACCCGCCCCGCCAACCCACAGTAGCGCCGGCTTTTGATGTTGCTCTGGTTGTTGCCTCTGCGGGTGCCGGGCGGCAGCCCGGCCAACAAAACCCTCTTACGGCAGCGGTGGCAGCAGGCCCGCGCCCAGCCGGTTCCAGGCGTTGATCACGGCAATGCCCATGCTCAGGTCACTGATGCTCTTCTCATCGAAATGCGGCGCCAACGCATCGAACGCCGCCTGCGACGGCGCACCGTCGGTCAAGCGGGTCAGCGCCTCGGCCCAGCCCAGCGCTGCGCGTTCGCGTGCATCGAAGAAGCGGCTTTCGTGCCACGCGGGCAGGGTGTCCAGCTTGCGCGGCTCGATGCCGCCCTTGCGCAGCGCGGTGCCGTGCATGTCCATGCAGTAGCCGCAGCCGTTGAGCTGCGACACGCGCAGGAACACCAGTTCCATCAGGGTCGGGTCGATCGAACTGTCATGCACCGCCTGGCTGGTGGCCAACAGGCCCTTGAAGGCCTCGGCGGCCAGGCGGGTGTAGGGGACGCGGGGAGAGGCGTGGTCGGACATTTTCGGCTCCATGGCGGCCACGTTGGCCGCCTTTCATTACCAGGACGCCGCACCGCCATCGCGCGTGACAACCGACGGCAGTTTTTCTGGATTCAGCACGCTGTACACGTTGGCGATGCGGCCATCGGCCACTTCGATGGTGGTGACCGAGTGCAGCCGATCGCCATGGAAGCGCAGGATCGCCGGCTCGCCGTTGACGTAGCCCAGCTGCGCCGGATGCACCGCGCCACGACGTGCGATGGCCCAGAACAGGCGGCCGATGCGCTCGGCGCCCAGCAGCGGGCGTACCGCTGCGGTGACCACGCCGCCGCCGTCGGAGACCAGCTGCGCGTTGGTGTGCAGCAGGGCCCGGATTGCTTCGCTGTCGCCACGCTGCGAGGCATCCATGAAGCGCGCCAGCAGCTGCCGGTGCTGGCTGGCATCGGCATTGAAGCGTGGGCGCCCGGATTGCAGGCGCTGCCGGGCCCGATGCACCAGCTGCCGGCAGTTGGCTTCGCTGTGGCCGATCAGGTCGGCGATTTCGCGGTAGTCGTGGTCGAACGCCTCCTTCAGCAGGAAGGCGGCGCGTTCCTCGGGGCCGAGCTGTTCGAGCAGGGTCAGGAAGGCGACCGAGACATCGTCGGCCAGCGCATGCAGCTGCGCCGGGCCGGGCGCCGGGTCGGGCTCCAGGGTGACCGCCAGTGGCTCGGCCAGCCAGGGGCCGACGTAGTGCATGCGCTCGCGCTTGGCCGCGCGCAGCCGGTCCAGGCCAAGCCGGGTGGTGGTGGTGACCAGCCAGGCTTCGGGGTCGCGGACGGCCGCCGGGTCGGCGCCGGACCAGCGCAGCCAGGCATCCTGGACGACGTCTTCGGCGTCGGCGCGGCTGCCGAGCAGGCGGTAGGCCAGGGCCATCAGGCGCGGGCGGTGGGTCTGGAAAGCGGTTTCGGCGTTCATGTGGGCAAGGACGCCGCAGTGGCGCATGGCGTGACAGAGGGCTTGCGCGGATAGTGCCGGCCGGCGGCCGGCACTACCACCCCGCGGCCGGGGGAGGGGGTAAAATGGGCGGATTACCCCCGCCAGCCTCGAGCAAGCGAGCAAGACGTGACATCGATCAAGCAGGAAGACCTCATCCAGTCCATCGCCGACGCGCTGCAGTACATCTCGTACTACCACCCGGTCGACTACATCAAGAACCTTGCCGCCGCCTACGAGCGCGAGGAGTCGCCGGCCGCGAAGGAGGCGATGGCGCAGATCCTGATCAATTCGCGCATGTGCGCCGAAGGCCACCGTCCGATCTGCCAGGACACCGGCATCGTCACCGTGTTCCTGGAAATCGGCATGGACGTGCGTTGGGATGACGCCACCATGGGCGTGGAAGACATGGCCAATGAAGGCGTGCGCCGCGCCTACATGCACCCGGACAACAAGCTGCGCGCCTCGGTGCTGGCTGATCCTGCCGGCAAGCGCATCAACACCAGGGACAACACCCCGGGCGTGGTCAACGTCAAGGTGGTGCCGGGCAACACGGTCGACGTGATCGTCGCCGCCAAGGGCGGTGGCTCGGAAGCCAAGACCAAGTTCGCCATGCTCAATCCGTCCGACTCGATCGTCGACTGGGTGCTGAAGACCGTGCCGACCATGGGCGCCGGCTGGTGTCCGCCGGGCATGCTCGGCATCGGCATCGGTGGCACCGCCGAAAAGGCGATGCTGCTGGCCAAGGAAGCGCTGATGGAGCCGATCGACATCACCGAGCTGCAGGCCCGTGGTGCGTCCAACCGCATCGAAGAGCTGCGCCTGGAGCTGTACGAGAAGGTCAATGCCCTGGGTATCGGTGCGCAGGGCCTGGGTGGCCTGACCACCGTGCTCGACATCAAGATCAACGATTACCCGACCCACGCGGCCAACCTGCCGGTGGCGATGATCCCGAACTGCGCGGCCACCCGCCACGCGCACTTCACCCTGGACGGCAGCGGCCCGGTGATGCTGGACCCGCCGTCGCTGGAAGACTGGCCGAAGCTGACCTATGACGCGTCCAAGGGCACCCGGGTGGACCTGGACACGATCACGCCGGAGGACGTGGCCAGCTGGAAGCCGGGCCAGACCCTGCTGCTCAACGGCAAGCTGCTGACCGGCCGTGACGCCGCGCACAAGCGCATGGTCGACATGCTCAACAAGGGCGAGGAACTGCCGGTCGACCTGAAGGGGCGTTTCATCTACTACGTGGGCCCGGTTGATCCGGTGCGCGACGAAGTGGTGGGCCCGGCCGGCCCGACCACGGCGACCCGTATGGACAAGTTCACCGAGCAGGTGCTGGCGCAGACCGGCCTGCTGGGTATGGTCGGCAAGGCCGAGCGCGGCCCGGCCGCAATCGAGGCGATCAAGAAGCACAAGTCGGCCTACCTGATGGCGGTCGGCGGTTCGGCCTACCTCGTGTCCAAGGCGATCAAGGCGGCCAAGGTGGTCGGTTTCGCTGATCTGGGCATGGAAGCGATCTACGAGTTCACCGTGCAGGACATGCCGGTGACCGTGGCAGTGGATTCCACTGGCGAATCGGTACACAAGACCGGCCCGCGCGAATGGCAGGCCCGCATCGGCAAGATTCCGGTGGTGGTGGAGTAAGTCTTCCGCTTCCGTTTCAGGCAACGGCGCCCGCGTGGCGCCGTTGTTGTGTGCAGCCCGCCCGCGCGCGGCCTGCTCTGCCAACGTACTGGCCGGCGTACTGGAAGGGAGTCCATCGTGCTGCGGTGGTCGCGTGTTTTCGTGTTGCTGGTCGCTACGCTGGCGTGCAGCGCCTGCGGGCCACGTTATTTCGTCGAGCCACCCACCCACGAAGCGGGGAAGATCTGCGCGTCGGTCTGCGAGAGCCAGAAGGCGACGTGCGACTTCCACAACCGCGCCCGTGCCGAATCGGATCAGCGGAGCTGCGAAAGCGAGAAGAGCCGGATCATCAGCCGTTGCAGTGGTATCGCCGACGACAAGCAGCGGCACAACTGCGAAGGGGGCAACGGTGCCGGCAACTACTGCGGTCCCCCGGCGCTTCCTTCATGCAGTGCCCCGTACGCCCAGTGCCTGCTCTCCTGCGGCGGTACCGTGAATGACGTCCGCACCGACACCGGTACTCCCGTGTACTGATCGCGGCACGCGTAGGTGCATGCACGAGCAACCGTAGTCTGCTAGGGTCGGCACTCCCCTGCACTGGATGTGCCCATGCGCCTGCATCGATCCGTCGCGGCTGTGTTCCTGCTGATCCTGGCCGGCTGCAGCACAACGTCATCCTATGAAGGTGCGGATTTCTCCGCCTCCTCGCAGTGCCGCATGCAGTGCCAGGCCGACTATCGCAGCTGCATGGCGCGGGGCAGCACCGGCAATAGTGCCTTCAGCTGCGAGCAGCAGGCGGTGCCTGCGCCGGACAAGCGCTGCAAGGACGTTGCCAACCCCGAACTGCGCCGTGCCTGCGAACTGAAGGCGCATGACTGCACGATGCGCGCGCCGATGATGTCCTGTGGCGAACGCCGGGATTCCTGCATGAGCAGCTGCGGCTGAGCAACGATCGCGCGCGCGGGCGCATAATCGGCGGATCCACCTGCACAGGATCTTCCGCATGAGCACCACGCTGTATGGTTCGACCAGTACTGCCGCCCTCGTGGTGCATTGGCTGTTGATCGAGCTGGGCATCGAGCACGAGTTGGTGCTGCTGGATTTCGACGCGCGCGAGCACAAGTCGGCGGAGTACCTGGCGCTGAATCCGGCCGGTGTGGTGCCGACGCTGCTGATCGATGGCTTGGTACTGACCGAAGCGGCGGCCATTGCGTTGTATCTGGCTGATCGCCATCCGGGCGCCAACCTGCTGCCCCCGGTGGGCACGCCACAGCGTGCCGAGGCCTACCGATGGATGTTCTGGTGTGCCAATACGCTGCAGCCCGCCTATCGCGCCTGGTTCTACCCGCATGAAATGGCGGGGGAGGCGAATATCGAGGCGAGCCGCGAGATGGCCCGTCAGCGCCTTGAAGCGGCCTGGCAGCATGTCGCCACGCACCTGCAGGTGCATGGTCCCTACCTGCTGGGCGCCACGCCCTGCGTGGTCGACTACATGCTGGTGATGCTGATGCGCTGGTCGCGCGGCATGCCGAAGCCCAGCGACACCTGGCCGGTGCTGAAGGCGCATGCCACGTCGATGAAGGCGCGCCCGGCGTTCGCCGAGGTGTATCGCCGCGAGGGCATCACCGACTGGCGATAACCAAAAAAGGGGACGGAGGGAATTAAGTCGTTTGTGCACAAACGACTTAATTCCCTCCGTCCCCTTTTTCGGGCTAGAGGATCTCCAGCACCGTTTCCGGCGGGCGGCACAGCCGTGTGCCCTTGGTCGTGCGCACCACGGGGCGGTTGATCAGGCGCGGGTGTTCGGCCATCGAGGCCAGCAGCGTGGCCTCGTCCGCATCTTCCAGGCCCAGTTCGGCGAACTGCGATTCCTTGCTGCGCACCAGATCACGCGCGCTCAATCCGGATTCGGCCAGCACCTGGCGCAGTGTGGCCACATCGGGGGGATTGCCGAGGTACTCGATCACCTCCGGCTCGAAGCCCGCATCGCGGATCAGCTTCAGGGCGCCGCGCGAATTGCTGCAGGCCGGGTTATGCCAGATCGTCACGTCCATCAGAACCACTCCAGCAGCGACACGCCCACACCCACGTAGGTGGCTTTGTGGTTGTAGTCGATCAGGCTTTCGCCGTAGCCGTCGAAGATCTGCACATGGCCGCGCAGCAGGTTGCTGATCGGGAAGCCGTAATCCAGCTGCAGGGCGCCGTGCGAGCGGCTGCCGGTGCGCAGCGAATGACGCGCCATCAGCGAGACTTCATGGCCGTTGCGGTTCCAGGTCAAGGTCGCGTCACCGCGGCCCATGTAGTCCTCGATGTCCGGATTGTTGTCGTCGCTGCGGGTCTCGGGAATGCGGTACCACGGACGCAGCACCAGTGCCCAGTTCTCACGGTCCAGGCCGATGTTGAGCATCACCCGGTTCCAGCTGCGCGACAGCGGATCAGCGCGGCCGTTGGACTGATGGTTCAGTGCGATGCCGGTCATGCGCCCGCGCCAGCCACCGATCGAGTAGCCGTTGCGGAATACCATCATCACTTCCGGCTCGTAATTGGTTTCGCGGAACGGGCGCGAATCCTCGCCGTTGTAGGCCTGCCAGCGCGAGCTCTGGGTGTAGCCGGCCCAGATATCGCCGTTGTCGCCGAACAGGTTCTCGGCGATCTTGGTCTTGAAGCTGATCTGGAACTTCAGTTCTGCACTGTCGAGCACCTGCGGGGTGGTGACCGTGTTGGCCGGGTTCGGCGAATGCGGCGTGGTGTTGCGGTCGCTGGTCCAGAACGCCGGCAGCAGGTACACCGGCTTGTAGGCACGCAGCTGGAATGGGCCCAGCTTGGAGTCCTCGGCCAGTTCCCAGCGGCTGTCCAGCAGCGAACCGCGGCCGGCGTTGGCCAGCGCGCTGTCCGGTGCTGCCGGGCGGAACAGGTCGCTGACCCGTTCGCGCAGTTTCTCTTCGCCCTGGCTCACGCGTGCGGTCTGGCGCTCTTCGCGACGGGCCTGCGCGGCTGCCTCGGCAGCGGCGTCGGCAGCGGCCGTGGCCTGCGGGGTGTGCGCGAACAGGCGGTCATAGCAGGCCAGGCGCGCGGCGTCGGTGGTGATGGCGGCACACGCCGCCGGCGAGGTGTCGGTGCTGGGCACGAACTCCTGCGCGGCCAGCGGCGCACTGGCCAGGGCCAGCGCCAGCGGCGCGAGGCAGGGAAGCAGCGGGGGGAGGGTCATTCCAGCAGGCCCTTCAGTGAATACGGGAATCGCACAGTGTGGCGGCTGTACCGGATCGCGGCCAGCCCCCACGGTTTATGCACGGCCACTGCGTGCGTGTAGCGTGAAGGCTGCACCGGTCACAGGAACCAGGCGAAGGCGAACAGCCCCAGCATCGCGATCACCACCGCCAGCTTCAGCGCCAGGCCGAGCAGGATGCCGAGCCAGGTGGCCAGGCCGACCTTTGTCGAGCGGCCCAGCTCGCGGGTGTGCCAGTACTCGCCGAGCAGGGCGCCGATCAACGGGCCGGCGAACAGGCCGATCGGCATGAAGAACAGGCCGACGATGCTGCCGACGAACGTGCCCCATAGCGCCTTCCGGCTGGCGCCCACCCGTTGTGCGCCCACCACTGTGGCCAGCACGTCCGCCAGCAGCGAGAGCACGGTCAGTACACCCAGTGCGACCAGGGTTGGCCAGCCCACATGGGCGAAGCCGTCGGCCCAGGCCGCCAGCAGCAGTCCGATGAATACCAGTGGGATGCCGGGGAGGGCTGGCAGGATGATCCCGGCGATGCCGACCAGGACAAAAATGACCGATAGCAGATATAAGATGAATGAGAGTCCCATGCTGTCCCGTATGGTGGCCGTTTTGGGGTTGACAGTGAAAGATTTTGCCAGTTGCTTTTTCGTTTTGGGCGGGTTAAGTTGCAGTCGCTGAGCTTGGCAAGGTCACCGTGGATCGTGGCCTGATGAAGCAAGATCTTCCCGATCCGCTGCATCGATGCACCTCGCTTCCCCCTTGCTTGTCAGCCGCCCACCAGGCGTTTCCAACAACAAGAGAGAGTCAAAGGGAGTTAGTGAGATGGCTGATCGCGAGACCGGTACCGTAAAGTGGTTCAATGATGCGAAGGGCTTCGGCTTCATCAGCCGGCAGAATGGCGAGGACGTGTTCGTGCACTTCCGCGCCATCGAGACCCAGGGCTTCAAGAGCCTCAAGGAAGGCCAGACTGTGAGCTTCGAAGTCGTGCAGGGCCAGAAGGGTCTGCAGGCTGACAAGGTGCAGCCGGTGTAATGCCCGCCGCCTGTCGGCATGAAAAAGGCCCGCGCAAGCGGGCCTTTTTCGTTGCGCATGGCCCGGTGCGGATCAGCGCAGGATGACCTTGCCGTTGACCACGCGCACGTAGGTGTTTTCGCGGATGCCGCCGAGGTCACGCTGGTTGACCACGATGGTGCGGCCATCGTCCATGCGCACGCTGATGTCGTAGGTGTCGCTGGTCACGTTCTTCTGGATCTGGTTGCCGGCCAGCGCGCCACCGACTGCGCCCGCAGCGGCGGCGATGTTCTTGTTGCCACGGCTGCCACCGGTGTGGTCGGAGATCTCGTGGCCGGCCACGGCGCCGACGATGCCGCCCAGGATCGCGCCGGTCGCGCTGGGGGCGGTACGGCCGGACTGCACGGTATTGATGCGGGTGACGATGCCGCAGTCAGCGCAGCGGCCCTGGTTGTAACCGCCGTTGTTGCCGTAGCCGCCATTGTTGTAGCCGTTGTTGTAACCACCACCGCCGTAGCCAGGCGAGGTGGCACAGCCTGCCAGGGCGAGGGTAGCGATGGCGCTGGCGGCAATGAGCTGGATCTTCATGGGGCGTCTCCTGGCCGTGAAGGCGGGTGTCTGGGGTGGTACTGCGTCATGCAGCAGGGTGGACGAATCGTCTCCTTTCGAACGTGAACGACGCGCCAACCGTGCATGCCTTGCCCGGCTGCAGGATGAATGCGGCTCAGCGGAAGTCCTGGTGGCAGGCGCGGCAGTCGGCCTGCACGGTTTCCACCACTTGGGCCAGGGCCGTGCAGTCGCTGGGCGGCGCGGCCAGGGCGACGTTGAGGTTGCCACGCAGCTGGCTGGCATGCTGCTGGAACTGCGCGTTGTCCTTCAGCCCGGCAAAGGCCAGATCGAGGTCGTTGGACAGCAGGCGCAGGGCCTGCAGGCGCGGCACGCTGTCGGCCAGGCTGCAGCGGTTCTGCTGCTGGGCCTGCTGCAGCAGCTGCGATTGCCGTTGCATCACCTGCATCAGGCTGTCCGGGAACGGGTCGCGGCGCGCCTGCAGGGCGCGGCCCACCATCACCGTGGCGATCAGGCCGATCAACAGTCCCAGGCCGAGCACGAACAGATAGCGGTAGGCGGTGGACGGGCGGCGGGGTGGGCTGGCGTTCATGGCGGGCTCTCCGGGCGTGCAACGGTGGGTTCGATGCCGGCGCGCTGCAGGCGCTGGCGCCTGCACGTTAAAATAGCGGGATGAATGAACAGGTCAAACAACGCTTCGCCGGCATCGAACGGCTGTATGGCGTGGGTGCGCTCGAGCGCCTGCAGGATAGCCGCGTGGCGGTGGTGGGCATGGGCGGCGTCGGCTCATGGGTGGTGGAAGCGCTGGCCCGCTCGGCGGTGGGCCACCTGACCCTGATCGATGCCGATGACATCTGCGTCTCCAACACCAACCGGCAGCTGCCGGCGATGGAAGGCAACTACGGCCGCAACAAGGCCGAGGCGATGGCCGAGCGCTGCCGCGCGATCAATCCGGATATCGAGGTCGATGCCGTGCAGGCGTTCCTGACCGTGTCGAACATGGCGGAGCTGCTGGACCGGGGCTTCGATCTGGTGATCGATGCCTGCGACAGCTTCCGGGTCAAAGTCGAGACGATTGCCTGGTGCCGTCGGCGCAAGCTGCCGCTGCTGACCGTCGGTGCCGCCGGTGGCCGTACCGATCCGACCCTGGTGCGCATCCGCGACGTCTCGCGCACCGAGCACGACGCCATGCTGGCGCTGATCCGCAAGAAGCTGCGCAGCGAGTTCAATTTCCCGAAGAACGCCAAGCGCTATTTCGGTGTGCCGGCAGTGTATTCGCTGGAGAACGTGAAGTATCCGCAGGCTGATGGCAGCGTCTGTGGCATCCGCCCGAACCTTGGCGCCGATGCGGCGTTGAAGCTGGACTGTGGCGCCGGCCTGGGTGCGGCGACCCATATCACTGGCGCGTTCGCGTTCGCGGCGGTGGGCAAGGCGCTGGAAATGCTGCTGGAGCCGAAGAAAGTGAAGGCCGAAGCGGTAGAGGCCAGCGAGGTGTGATGGATCGTGCCGGCCAGCGGCCGGCACCTACCGTTACATTGCCGGCAGCGCGAACAGGCGTCGTGCATTCTCCGTCGTGGCCTGGGCCACTGCGTCCAGCTCCATCCCGCGCAGCGTGGCCACGTGGCGGGCGATGACCCCCAGCCGTGCCGGTTCGTTGCGCTGGCCGCGGATGCCGGCGTCAGGCTGGTCGGGCGCGTCGGTCTCCAGCAGCAGCTGTTCCAGCGGCATGTCGCGCACCAGCCGCTGCAGGCGCTGCGCGCGTTCGTAGGTCAACGGGCCGCCGAGCCCGAGCAGGAAGCCCTGCCGGTGCAGTTGTGCCGCCTGTTCCGGACTGCCGGAAAAGCTGTGCACCACGCCGCGCAGGCCGCCGATGCGACGGATCGCGGCGATCACCACGTCCACCGCGCGCCGTGCATGCACGATCACCGGCAGCTCGAACTCACGGGCCAGTTGCAGCTGGCCGATGAAGTACGCCTGCTGCGTCTCGGCATCCAGGCCTTCGACAAAGAAGTCCAGGCCGCATTCGCCGATCGCGCAGGGGCGTTCGCGCTCGATCCACTCGCGCAGCAGCGGCAGGTGGCCGGGCCGGTGCTCGGACAGGAACATCGGGTGCAGGCCGTAGGCCGGGTACAGCCCCGGCGCCTGCTGGCAGACCTCCCTCAGCTTCGGCCAGCTGGCTGCGGTCACCGCCGGCACCACCTGCAGGCGCACGCCAGCGGCCTGCGCGCGTGCGATCACGGCGGCGCGGTCACTGTCGAACTCGCCGGCATCGAGATGGCAGTGGCTGTCGACCAGCAGGCTCAACGCTGTTCCAGCGACGGCGGCGCCGTGGCGGTGTTGCGGCTTTTCCAGTTGGCCAGGAGCAGGGTGCCGAAGCCGAGTACCAGTTCATCGACGAACGGGATCGGGTCGGGGATGAACAGGGTCAGCACGAACAGGCCTGCGGTGAGCTTGAACAGGGTGGGGTAGCGTAGCCGGCGCGCCCATTGCAGTACCGGCAGCAGCATCGGGTTGGCCATGGCGGGGGTCCTCCTGGGGAATATGCAAACGCTACCACGGGCCCAGCATTTCCCGATGCTGAATGGGTTACGGGAATGAGCAGGAAATGTGGAGATTCCGTTCAGGCAGCGCATGCTGCAATCTGGTCCGAGAACGTTGCGGATGGTCCGCAAGGAGCAGGTCATGAAAAGCACAACTACAACTGTCCTGGTCGCAGCGGGCGCGCTGCTGGTCGGTGGTATCGCCACCGCCGCCTTCATGAAGAGCGGCGACACGTCGCCTGATTCCATCAGCGCCGGAACCCCCAATGGCGAATCGCGCCTGGTCGATGGCAACGCCACTGACGATGGCGCGCGTGGTGACACGCTCGACCCGTCGGCACCGCGTGGGCTGGAATATGCCGACGTGCTGAAGGTCGACCCGATCACCGAGAAGCAGAAGGCCTACGCCACCGTGATCGGCACCGATGCGGTGCGCGAGACCTCCACCACCCAGACACCGCATGAAGTCTGCCAGGACGTGACGGTGCAGGAGCGCCTGCCGGAACGTGACGGCAACGTCGGCGGCACCGTGGTCGGTGCTGTGGTGGGTGGCCTGCTGGGCAACCAGGTCGGCGGTGGTAACGGCAAAAAGGCCGCGACCGCGGCCGGTGCCGTGGCCGGTGGCTTCATCGGCAACCAGATCGACAAGCGCCACGTGGGTGGCCGCGTGGTCAACCGTACCGAGCGCCAGTGCCACACCGAGACCGCAACCTCCGAGTCGAGCCGTGTTACCGGCTACAACGTGACCTACCGCAACGAGGACGGCACCACCGGCACCATGCGCATGGCCAGCAAGCCGGGTAACCGCATCGCCATGGGCACCAACGACGTGGTGAAGGGCTACAACGTGACCTATCGCTACGACGGCGCCGAGAAGACCGTGCGCATGGCCAACAAGCCGGCCAGCGATCGCCTGCCGGTGGTCGATGGCCAGCTGGTCACGCAGACCGCTGCGGCCGGTGCCACTGCGGCCACCACGCGCCAGTAATCCAGGTGCAGCACGCAGTACCCGACGGGCCGGCTCATGCCGGCCCGTTCCGTTGCAGCCGGCGAAATTCATCCGTGCGGAGCGCGAATCCACCATCATGGACGCTTCCTTCGACATGGAGCCGGCATGAGCATTTTCGACCTGCGCATCGAAACAGAGCGCCTGATCCTGCGCCCACTGCTGCGCGAGGACTACGAACCCTACCTGGCGTTCTGCGCCGACGAGGAAACGATGCGCACCCTCGGTGGCGTGCAGCCGCCTTCGGTGGCCTGGCGTGGCTTCTGCAGCCTGGCCGGCGCCTGGCAGCTGTTCGGCTTCTCGATGTTCAGCGTGATCGAGAAATCCAGCGGCGACTGGATCGGGCGCATGGGTCCCTGGCAACCGCAGGACTGGCCCGGCACCGAGGTCGGCTGGGGCATCCGCCATGCCAGCTGGGGCAGGGGCTATGCGCCGGAAGCTGCGGTCGCCGCGATCGACTGGGCGTTCGACACGCTCGGGTGGGATGAGGTGATCCACACCATCGCCGAGAACAACGACAACTCGCGGGCGGTCGCGCGCAAGCTCGGCAGCACGATGCTGCGCATGGGGGAGCTGCCAGCGCCGTACAACGACAAGCCGATGCAGATCTGGGGCCAGTCGCGCGAGCAGTGGCGGCAGCGCCGTTGACGGTTGTAGAGCCGAGCCCACGCTCGGCTGCCGTTCGCGCAGAGGCAGCCG
>NZ_JBQEMR010000009.1:9176-20598 GCF_052045015.1 Stenotrophomonas sp. 22692 | reverse complement strand
TTCCCCTCTCCCCCCCCCCCCCCCCCCCTCCCCTCCCCCCCCTCTACAGATTGTCCGCATGCTGCACCCGCGCTTGGCATTCACCGGCGTGCTTGCCAGACTGCACGCAGCCGGCCGCCGGCCGGACGTGATGGAGCAGGCAATGGTGGAAGAGCGCGTCCCGCTGACGGTGCATGGCATGTCGGTCTCGGGCAATTGCCACAAGGTCCGCCTGCTGCTGGAGCAGCTCGGCAGCCGTTACCGCTGGGTGGAAGTGGACAGTGCCCACGGCCAGACCCATACCCCGGAATTCCTGGCGCTCAACCCGAATGCCAAGGTGCCGCTGATCGTCCGCGACGATGGCCGCGTGCTGACCGAATCCAACGCGATCCTGTTCTGGCTGGCCGAAGGCACGCCGTACCTGCCCACTGATGGCTGGGAGCGCGCGCAGGCGTTGAGCTGGATGTTCTTCGAGCAGTACACGCACGAGCCGTGCGTGGCAGTGGCGCGCTTCATCCGTGGTTGGACCGCCCCCGATTCGCCGCGCCGCGCCGAACTGCCACGGCTGCACGAGCGCGCGGCCACCGCGCTGGCGGTGATGGAGCAGCACCTGCGCCAGGCGCAATGGTTCACCGGCAGCGGATACGGCATCGCCGATATCGCCCTGTTTGCCTATACCGATGTGGCGGGCGAGGGCGGTATCAGCCTGGAGCCGTTCCCGGAAGTTCGCGCCTGGCTGCAGCGCGTGCGTGAGCAGCCGCGCTTCCTGCCGATGCCGGCGGTGACCGCCGAAGTGCGCTCGCGATTCGAGGCCGCGTGACTCTCACCAAGGTAACCCCCACAGGGTAGCGCCGGGCCATGCCCGGCGGAATGCAACAACGACACGGAGGGTGTTCGATGTTCGCTGTGGTTCCAGATCCAATTCCCGCACGCATGCGCGTGCTCAACCGCGCCGAAGTGTGCGACGTCAACTTCCTCGATGCGGTGCGTGGCTGGCGCGGAACCCCGCGTCCGCGCCCGGCACCGGATGCGCCGATCCTGCCGGGCAGCACGCTCACCGCCGCTGCTTTCGGCGAGCTGTTCGACTCGCAGCTGGCCAGCCGCCAGCTGGACCTGATGGCACGCGTGCTGCGCGTGCAGAACAAGGTCTTCTACACCATCGGTTCCTCCGGCCATGAAGGCAATGCGCTGCTGGCGCGGGCCTGCCGGCATACCGATCCCGCCTTCCTGCACTATCGCTCCGGTGCCTTCATGGCCGAGCGTTCACGCCAGGTGCCGGGTATCGACCCGCTGCGCGATGCCGCGCTGTCCTTCGCCGCCAGCGCGGATGATCCGGCCAGCGGTGGCCGCCACAAGGTGTGGGGCAGCAAGCCATTGTGGGTGCTGCCGCAGACCTCGACGATTGCTTCGCACCTGCCGAAGGCGCTGGGCACCGCGCTGGCCATCGAGAGCGGCAAGCGGTTGGGGCAGGCGCTGCCGGTTCCCACCGATAGCATCGTGCTGTGCTCGTTCGGGGATGCCTCGGCCAACCATGCCACCGCGCAGACCGCGTTCAATACCGCGATGTGGTCGGCCTACCAGAAGCTGCCGGCGCCGATCCTGTTCGTCTGCGAGGACAACGGGCTGGGCATTTCGGTGAAGACGCCGGACGGCTGGATTGCCGAGCGCTTCAGCCGGCAGCCGGGGCTCGACTATTTCTTCGCCGATGGCCTGGACCTGGCCACCGGGCATGCCCAGGTGCAGGCCGCGGTGGAACATTGCCGGCGCACGCGGCGGCCGACCTTCCTGCATCTGCGTACCACGCGCCTGATGGGCCATGCCGGCACCGACTTTGAAGTGGAATGGCGCGCGCTGCCGGAGCTGTGCGCGGCCGAGGCGCAGGATCCGCTGCTGCGATCGGCACAGATCGCGATGGAATCGGGCTGGATGGATGCAGCCGCCATCGAAGTGGCCTACGAAACGATGCGCGCGCGCTGCATGGCGGCGGCCGCCGACGCCGAAGGCCACCCGACGCTGCAGTCGCTGCAGGACGTGATGGCGCCGCTGGCACCGTACACACCGGCGGCGGTGCAGGCTGAAGCGCGGCGCGAGGTGCCCGCCGAGATGCGCGAAGCGCTGTATGGCGGTGCGGAGACCCTGCCCGAGCGACAGGCACCACGGCACCTCGCCATCCAGATCAACCACGGCCTGCAGGAACTGCTGGCGAAGTATCCGCAGAGCCTGTTGTTCGGCGAGGACGTCGCGCAGAAGGGCGGTGTCTACACCGTCACCAAGGATCTGCTGCGCCGCTTCGGCCCACGCCGGGTGTTCAACACCCTGCTGGACGAGACCATGATCCTGGGCATGGCGCAGGGCCTGGCCAACATGGGCATGCTGCCGATTCCGGAGATCCAGTACCTGGCCTACCTGCACAACGCCATCGACCAGGTGCGCGGCGAAGCGTGTTCGTTGCAGTTCTTCTCCAATGACCAGTACCGCAATCCGATGCTGGTGCGGGTGGCCGGGCTGGGCTACCAGAAGGGCTTCGGTGGCCACTTCCACAACGACAATTCAATCACGGCGCTGCGCGACATTCCCGGCCTGGTGGTCGGTTGCCCGTCGCGTGGCGACGATGCGGTGATGATGCTGCGCACGCTGGCGGCGCTGGCCCGGGTGGATGGACGTGTGGCGGTGTTCCTGGAGCCCATTGCACTGTACATGAGCAAGGACCTGCATGAGCCGGGCGATGGCCAGTGGCTGTTCGACTACCCGGACCAGGGCCAGGCGCTGGTACCGGGTGAAGGCCGGGTCTATGCGCCGGAGGCAGGCGACCTGGTGGTCTACACCTATGGCAACGGCGTGCCGATGGCGCTGCGCGCGGCGCGGGCGATCGAGCAGCAGCTGGGCTGGCAGGTGCGGGTGGTCGACCTGCGCTGGCTGGTGCCGCTGGATGCCGGCTTCATCGCCAGCCAGGCCGCCAGTGCACGGCGGGTACTGGTGCTGGACGAGGGCCGCCACAGTGGCGGGGTGGGCGAGGGCGTGGTCACGGCACTGGTCGAGGCCGGTTTCGGCCACCTGCCGCTGCGCCGGGTCTGCGGTGCCGATACCTATACCCCGCTGGCGGGGGCAGCAATGTTCGGGCTTCCAAGCGACAATGCGGTGATTGGCGCCGCCCTTGAACTGGCGCAGGAACCTTGATGCATGTGTGGATTGGCGGGAATGTTGTTGCCGGCGCCTGTGGCGTCGGCCGAAGTGCTGCAGGCGCAGGTCTTGGCCATGGGCGAGGCGCTGCACCACCGCGGGCCGGATGATGGCGGCAGCTGGGTCGATGCCGGCGCAGGCATCGCGCTGGCGCACCGCCGGCTGAGCATTCTCGACCTGTCGCCGCTGGGCCACCAGCCGATGGCCTCGTCCGATGGTCGCTACGTGATGGCCTACAACGGCGAGGTCTACAACTTCGCCGCCCTGCGTGCCGAACTGGAGCCGCTGGGGCACACCTTCCGTGGCCACTCCGATACCGAGGTGCTGCTGGCAGCGATCCTGCAATGGGGCATCGAGGACACCCTGCAGTGCTGCAACGGCATGTTCGCCATCGCGCTGTGGGACCGCCAGGAGCAGTGCCTGTGGCTGGCCCGTGATCGCGTCGGCAAGAAGCCGCTGTACTACGGCTGGGCCGGTGACACTCTGGTGTTCGGTTCCGAGCTGAAGGCGCTGTGGCAGCACCCGGCCTTCGACAACGACATCGACCGCGACGCACTGACCCTGTTGCTGCGGTTGGACTACATTCCGGCCCCGCACAGCATCCACCAGCGCTGCTACAAGCTGATGCCGGGCCGCGTGCTGCGACTGGATGCCGAAGCCGTCGCGGCGGGTGCATCGGCGCACCGCCCGGAACAGGCGCAGCGCCCTTACTGGGATGCGCGGGCACGCATGCAGGCGGCGCTGGCCGCGCCGTTCCAGGGCCGTATCGAGGAGGCCGAGGAACAGCTGGACGGGCTGCTGCGCGACGCAGTGGCGCTGCGCATGGTGGCCGACGTGCCGGTGGGGGTGTTCCTGTCCGGCGGCACCGATTCATCGCTGGTGGCCGCGCTGATGCAGGCACAGAGCGGTCAGCCGGTGCACAGCTTCAGTATCGGCTTCACCGGTTCGGGCCACGACGAGGCGCCGCTGGCCAAGGAACTGGCCGCGCATCTGGGCTGTGACCACACCGAACTCTACGTCAGCGGTGCCGATGCACTGGCGGTGGTGCCGCAGTTGCCGGCAATGTTCGACGAACCCTTCGCTGATGCCTCGCAGGTGCCGACCGCGCTGGTCGCCCGCCTGGCGCGGCAGGGCGTAACCGTCGCGCTGTCCGGCGATGGTGGTGACGAGCTGTTCTTCGGCTATACCCGCTATGTGCGCGCGCTGCGCAACTGGCAGATGCTGGGCCGCGTGCCAGGGCCGCTGCGGCGTTGGATGGGCGCGCGCTCCCAGCAGCAGGGCGAGGCCTCGCGTACCGGCGGCCTGGCCGCGTTGTTGGCCGAGTCCGGCGCGCGTGGCATCGGTGACGTGTACCGCAACCGCATCTCGCGCTGGCGCGACCCGACGGCGGCAGTGCCGGGCGCGCAGGCTGCCGGCAGCTTCTACGACCTGGCCGATCCGTTGCACGGCGCCGGCACACCGGCCGACGCGATGATGCTGGCCGATTACGTGACCTACCTGCCGGATGACCTGCTGTGCAAGGTCGACCGCACCTCGATGGCAGTCAGCCTGGAGGCACGCGCGCCGCTGCTGGACTGGCGCGTTGCCGAGTTCGCCTGGTCGCTGCCGCTGGGCTTCAAGCGCAGCGAAACCACCAGCAAGGTGCTGCTCAAGCGCGTTCTTGGCCGCTACGTGCCGCAGTCGATGGTGCACCGGCCCAAGCGCGGGTTCGGTGCGCCGGTCAGCGACTGGCTGAAGGGCGACCTGCGGCCGTGGGCCGAAGACCTGCTGCAGCCTGCACGGCTGGAGCAGGAGGGCGTGCTGTCGGCAGCCGCGATACAGCCGCTGTGGCAGCAGTTCCTGGGCGGCCAGCGCAAGTGGCATACGCATCTGTGGAACGTGCTGATGTTCCAGGCCTGGCAGGCGCATTGGCGGCAGGTGCGGGCCGGCGTGACCGGGGGCTGATCTTCACCGGACGGCACGGGCCCGGCGTCTAGGCTGGGCCTCCCGCACCGTGAGGAGTATGTCCCTATGTCCGTCCCCACCATCGCCGTGTTCGTCGGCAGCCTGCGCAAGGATTCCTGCAACCGCAGGCTGACCCATGCGCTGGAGAAGATCGCTGGCAACCGCGCGCGCTTCCAGTACGTGCAGATCGGCGATCTCCCGCTCTACGACCAGGATTTCGATGGCCAGTACCCGCCGCAGGGCACCCGGCTGAAGGATCAGGTGCGTGCCGCTGACGCGGTGCTGTTCGTGACCCCTGAATACAACCGGTCCGTGCCCGGCGTACTGAAGAACGCCATCGATATCGGCTCCCGCCCGTATGGCGACAGCGCGTTTTCCGGCAAGCCGGCGGCGGTGATCGGCGCCTCCATCGGCCAGATCGGCACCGCCGTGGCCCAGCAGCACCTTCGCAACAGCCTGGCCTTCCTGGACATGCACGTGCTCGGCCAACCCGAGGCGTTCATCCATTTCAAGGACGGCCTGATCGATGCCGACGGCACGGTCCATAACGAAGGCACGCAGAAGTTCCTGCAGGGCTATGTGGACCGGTTCCTGGCGCTGATCGCGGTTCACGTCAAGGGCGATTGACGCCAGCGGTTGCCACCCCCATCTGCGATAATGCCCGCTCGGGTGCCGCAACGGCGCCCGTCGCAGGCAGTGCGACGCCCCCACGCCAATCTGGCCAGGCACCGGCGGATATCCCCCGTTTCTCCACGGCTTATCCACAGGCTTGTCCATGGCCGCCGGGGTCGGCGCATGCCTACACTCGTCCGGCCCACTTTTGCAGGAAACACCGCAGCATGTCCGCTCGCCCCGGCTTCCGTTCCAACCGCAGAGAGCGCGGTGATGGCTTCGATCGCGATCGCGACGAATCGCGCATCGACCAGTTGCGGGTACCGCCCCATTCGGTGGAAGCCGAGCAGGCGGTGCTGGGTGGCCTGATGCTGGCCCCGGAGGCCTATGACCGGGTCAATGACCAGCTGACCGAAGGCGATTTCTACCGCCGCGACCACCAGATGATCTACCGCGCGATCCGTGAGCTGTCCGAGCGCGAGCGGCCGTTCGATGCGGTGACCCTGGGGGAGTGGTTCGAATCGCAGGGCAAGATGGAACTGGTGGGCGATGGTGCCTATCTGATCGAGCTGGCCAGTACCACGCCGTCGGCAGCCAACATCGTGGCCTACGCCGAGATCGTGCGTGACAAGGCGGTGCTGCGGCAGCTGATCCAGGTGGGCACCGACATCGTCAACGATGGTTTCCAGCCCGAGGGCCGTGAGAGCAGCGAGCTGCTGGCGTCGGCGGAAAAGAGCGTGTTCGCCATCGCCGAACAGGGCGCACGCGGCCGTACCGATTTCGTGGCGATGCCGGGTGCACTGAAGGATGCCTTCGAAGAGCTGCGCAGCCGCTTCGAGAACGGCGGCAACATCACCGGCCTGCCGACCGGCTACAACGATTTCGATGCAATGACCTCCGGCCTGCAGCCGACCGACCTGATCATCCTGGCTGCGCGCCCGGCCATGGGCAAGACCACCTTTGCGCTGAACATCGCCGAGTACGCGGCGATCAAATCGAAGAAGGGCGTGGCGGTGTTCTCGATGGAAATGTCGGCATCGCAGCTGGCGATGCGCCTGATTTCCTCCAACGGCCGCATCAACGCGCAGCGCCTGCGTACCGGCCAGCTGGAAGACGAGGACTGGAGCCGCGTCACCAGTGCGATCAAGATGCTGAAGGAAACCAAGATCTTCATCGACGATACGCCGGGCGTGTCGCCGGAAGTGCTGCGTTCCAAGTGCCGCCGCCTCAAGCGCGAGCATGACCTGGGCCTGGTGGTGATCGACTACCTGCAGCTGATGAGCGTGCCGGGCAACAGTGAAAACCGCGCGACCGAAATCTCGGAGATCTCGCGTTCGCTGAAGGGCCTGGCCAAGGAACTGCACGTGCCGGTGATCGCGCTGTCGCAGCTCAACCGCTCGCTGGAAACACGCACCGACAAGCGCCCGGTGATGGCCGACCTTCGCGAATCGGGCGCAATCGAGCAGGATGCGGACATGATCGTCTTCATCTACCGCGACGATTACTACAACAAGGAAAATTCGCCGGACAAGGGCCTGGCCGAGATCATCATCGGCAAGCACCGTGGTGGCCCGACCGGTTCGTGCAAGCTGAAGTTCTTCGGCGAATACACCCGCTTCGACAACCTGGCCCACGATTCGGTCGGCTCGTTCGAGTAACAGGCGTGCCGGCCGCTGTCCGGCAACCTCCTCCTGGCCGACAAACCATTCGAAACACCAAACGTCCGTATGTGGCGTGTAAATGACATGTAACGCGACGCTTCTACGATTCCGCCGCTGCTGCCCTTCGACGCCGCCCTTCGGCGTCCAGCGTGCCCGAGGAATCCGCCCCCATGCCGTCCCACGCTCCGCTCCGCCGCAATCTGCTGGCCCTGCTGGTCTGTGCTTCGCTGCCGTCGCTGGCTGTCGCTGAAACCGCCCCCGCGACCGACGCGCCGTCGGCCACCACCCTCGATTCGATCTCGGTGATCGGCCGCGGCGAAGCCCGCCAGGTGCAGCGTGTGACCGCCGAGGACATGAAGATCCTGCCGCCGGGTGCCAACCCGCTGAAGCTGCTGGCCAGCAAGCCGGGCGTGCACTTCGAATCGGCCGATGCCACCGGCGCCTACGAATGGTCCACCAGCATCAGCCTGCGTGGTTTCAACCAGAACCGCCTGGGCTACACCCTCGATGGCATCCCGCTGGGCAACATGGCCTACGGCAACAGCAACGGCCTGCACATCAGCCGCGCGGTGATCAGCGAGAACCTGGGCGGTGCCGAAGTCTCCACCGGCATCGGTGCGCTGGGTACGCCGTCCACCAGCAACCTTGGCGGCGTGTTCCAGTTCTACTCGATCGATCCATCCACCGAATATGGCGTGGTTCTGGCACAGGGCTTCGGCAGCGACAACGCGCGCCGCAGCTATGCGCGCCTCGATACCGGCGACCACCAGGGCTTTGCGGCCTACCTGTCCGGCGCATACTCGGAAGGCGACAAGTGGAAGGGCAAGGGCTCGCAGGAGCTGAAGCAGTTCAACGGCAAGGCCACCTACAACTTCGGAACGGACAGCAGGATTACCGCGCTGTTCAACGCCTCGCGCCGCGTCGAGGCCGATTACCAGGACCTGTCGCTGGAGATGATCGATCGTCTCGGCTGGGACTGGGACAACTACGCGCCGGACTGGAACCGTGCCGTGGCCGCTGCACGCGGCACGTTCAGCGGCGGCGTCAACAGCCCGTGGGATGCGTACTACTCCGGCCACGGCCTGCGCAATGACGACCTGTCCAGCATCGCCGGCGATTTCGGCCTGAACGAGTCGATGCGCCTGAAGGTCAACGTCTACAACCACAGCAACCGTGGCCAGGGCCACTGGTTCAGCCCGTCCAATCCGTCCAACCCGGGTACCAGCCGAGAGATCCCGATCTCGATCCGCACTACCGAGTATGCGATCGACCGCACCGGTGTGACCTCTGCGTTCACCTGGAACGTGGCGGGCCACGAGCTGGAAGCGGGCCTGTGGTACGAGGACAACGGCCACAGCGTGCAGCGCAACTTCTATTACATCGACGGCCCGATCACCGACGATTTCTTCCTGCGCAATCCGGACCAGCGCGTGTGGCACCAGCGCTACACCACCATCACCCGCCAGTTCTACGTGCAGGACCGTTTCCGCCTGTTCGATGACCGCCTGACCATCGACATCGGTGCGAAGTCGCCGCACACCCGCACCCGCGTGCGCACACCGCTGGGCAGCTATGCCAACAACAGCAGCCTGACCTCGAAGAAGGGCTTCCTGCCGCAGGCCGGCTTCAACTTCAAGCTCAACGAAGGCAACGAGATCTTTGGTTCGTTCGCCAAGAACATCGCGGCCTATGCACTGGGCGTGGGCAGTCCGTTCAACGTGCCGCAGGCCGCGTTCGATGCCAGCGCGAAGAGCCTGAAGCCGGAACAGTCGCGCACCCTCGAACTGGGCTGGCGCGGCTACGGCCATGGCTATGAAGCCTCGGTTGCGGTGTATGACGTGAAGTTCGACAACCGCCTGCTGGCCATCGCGCAGTGCGTGGGCATCCTCGGTTGCCCGGCGCTGTTCTCCAACGTCGGTTCGGTGACCAGCCGCGGTGCCGAGGCGACCCTGCAGTTGAAGCCGATGCAGGACCTGATCTGGTCCAATGCGCTGTCGTGGAATGACAGTACCTACGACAACGACTACGTGAACAACGGCGTGGTGCCGACCCGCGGCAAGACGACCGTCGACACACCGGAGTGGATGTTCGCCAGCACCCTGGCCTGGACCCCGGGCCCGTGGGACCTGCGACTGGCCGCCAACCATGTCGGCAAGCGTTACGTGACCTATACCAACGATGTGTCGGTGCCGAGCTACTGGCTGGTCAATGCGTCGGTGGCCTATGACTTCGGCACGCTCGGCCCGGCACAGAAACTGACCGTGGCGCTTAACCTGACCAACCTGACCGACAAGCGTTACCTGTCTTCGATCAACACCAACGGCACCTACGCCGCCGACCCGACCCGCAGCTTGGCGACCATGCAGGTCGGCGCGCCGCGGCAGGTGATGGCCACCGCCACCGTGCACTTCTGATGCGCGGGCCTGTCGATCCGGAAAGCCGTCGTCGCCTGTTGCGCATGGCGTGGCAGGGCGCGGGGGCGGCGATCGCACTGGCGGCGATGCCGGGGCTGGCCACGGCCGGCCCACGGCCGCGGCTGGGGCGTGATCCGTTCACCCTCGGTGTCGCCGCCGGTGATCCGGATCCGCAGGGGGCAGTGCTGTGGACGCGGCTCGCGCCGGACCCACTCAACGGCGGCGGCATGCCGTCGCGGGCGGTGCCCGTGCGCTGGTTCGTGGCCGAAGACCCCGGCATGCGCCGGCTGGTGCAGCGGGGCGTTGCTGCGGCTGTGCCGGAGCTGGCCCATTCGGTACATGTGGAGGTCAACGGCCTGCGTCCCGGCCGCGATTATTACTATCGTTTCGCCTGCGACGGCGATGAGGAAAGCGTGGTCGGCCACTTCCGCACCGCGCCGCTGCTGGACACGCAGTTGCAGCAGTTGCGGTTGGCGCTGTGTACCTGCCAGGCGTGGAACAGCGGCTACTACCCGGTGCTGCGTGACATCGCGCAGAGTGATGTCGACCTGGTGCTGCATGCCGGCGACTACCTGTATGAATACAGCCCGCTGCAGAACGCGCGTGGCAGCACGCTGGATGCGGCGCGGTTCAGTGGCGAGACGGTGAGCCTGGAACGTTACCGTGACCAGTACGCGCTGTACAAACTCGATCCCGATCTGCAGGCCGCGCACGCCGCACACGCGTTCGCGGTGATCTGGGATGACCACGAAGTGCAGAACGATTACTCCGGCATCCACCCGGAGAAGCCCGGCGTCTCAATGGAGGATTTCATCATCCGCCGCGCGGCCGCGTATCGTGCGTTCTACGAGCACCTGCCGATGCGCAGCACGCCTGCGGGCAACGGTGGCCTGCGCGTGCATCGGCGCCTGCGTTACGGCGATCTTGCACAGCTGACGCTGCTCGACTGCCGCCAGTTCCGCCCGGCCAATCCCTGCGGTGTGGGTGAGTCACCGCGCTGCGAGGCGGCGCTGGATCCACGCATGAGCATGCTCGGCACGGGCCAGGAGGCGTGGTTCGCGCAGTCGATGGCCGTCGCGCGGGGCACGCGCTGGAACGTGGTGGTACAGCAGCTGCTGATGGCGCAGCTGCGGCTGGACGGTGGCACACCGCGCGAGCGCTTCTGGAACGACGCCTGGGATGGCTATCCCGCCGCACGCAACCGCCTGCTGCAGGCCTTGCAGGCGGGCGGGCAGGGCAATGCCATCGTGCTGGGCGGTGACTGGCATTCCACCTTCGTCAACGACCTGAAACTGGATTTCGACGCGGCCAGTGCGCCGGTCGTGGCGACCGAATTCATCGCCCCGGCGATCAGCAGCGGCGGCGACGATACGCCGTATGGTCCGTATTACGGGCCATCGATACCGCAGAACCCGCATATCCGCTATTTCGATGGCGACCGCCGTGGCTGGTGGAAGCTGCAGCTGAACCGGCAGACCGTTGAGGCGGAGCTGCGCTTCGCCGACAGCGTGCTGCGTGCGGACGCCGCAGTGCGCTCCGCGGCGCGCTTCCAGGTGACCCACGGCCGCCCGGGCGCATCGCAGCTCCTGTAGAGGCGGAGCCACGAGCATCTGACTTTTGGAAGACGAGCGG
>NZ_JBQEMR010000009.1:0-9166 GCF_052045015.1 Stenotrophomonas sp. 22692 | reverse complement strand
CTGTAGAGCCGAGCCCACGCTCGGCTGCTTCTGGAAAGCCGAGCGCAGGCTCGGCTCTACAACGGCGGTGGACCGGTTTCATCGCCCCCAGCCCGGTTTCGTCGCAAACCGTTTGTGCGTGGCAAGGGCAGGGCGCCAAGGTGTCCGCAGGCGGCAAGGTGCCGCCACAAGGAGACCGTGATGAAGACCCTGTTCGCGCTCGGTGTGTGGTGCCTGCTGTTCGTGCTGTGCTGGCCGCTGGCGATCCTCGCCCTGATCGCCTGGCCGTTCGTCTGGCTGCTGAGCCTGCCGTTCCGACTGGTCGGCATCACCTTCTCGGCGCTGTTTGCGTTCCTGCGTGCGCTGTTCATGTTGCCGGCACGGTTGCTCGGCGGCCGGGCGGTGGCGGCATGAGGGCCGTGTTGCTGATGGGCCTGGTCCTGTTGTCAGGCCCGGTGCTGGCCACACCGCCCGCGCCGCCATCGGCGTGGCTGGAGCGCCAGCAGGCAGCCGGTGCCGACGAGGCGAATGCTGCGGGGGCGACGGCTTCGAAGGTGCCGGAGGCCAAGGCGCACTGCCGGGTCACGAAGGAATGGAAGGTTGGCGAGACGGTGGTGCAGCACAGGGTCTGTGACGATCCGCCGAAGAAGCCAGCTGAAAAGGTGTAGCGCCGAGCCCATGCTCGGCTGGGCCTTCACGGACCGCCAAGTGCGCAGCCGAGCGTGGGCTCGGCTCTACATGAAGAAGGGCAACAAAAAACCCCGCCGAAGCGGGGTTTTTCTTCTGCAGGTGAGTGCCGACCAACGGTCGGCACCTACCATGATGCAGATCAGTTCGCCTTGTGGATGGCGCGCTTGCTGACCGCCATCGCCGCGTCGTGGATCACTTCCGACAGCGACGGGTGGGCGTGGCAGATGCGGGCCAGATCATCGGCCGAGCCGCTGAACTCCATGGTCAGCACGCCTTCGTGCACCAGCTCGGAGACGTTGGCGCCGACCAGGTGCATGCCGAGGATGCGATCGGTTTCGGCATGGGCCAGGATCTTCACGAAGCCTGCCGGCTCGATCATCGCCACGGCGCGGCCGTTGGCGGCGAACGGGAAGCTGCCGGCCTTGTAAGGAATACCTTCGGCCTTCAGCTGGGCTTCGGTCTTGCCGACCCAGGCCAGTTCCGGCTCGGTGTAGATGACCCACGGGATGGTGTCGAAGTTGACGTGGCCCGGCAGGCCGGCGATCAGCTCAGCCACCGCGATGCCTTCCTCGAAGCCCTTGTGCGCCAGCATCGGGCCGCGCACGCAGTCGCCGACCGCCCACACGCCGTTGACGCCGGTGTGGCAGTGCGCATCGACTTCGATCTGGCCGCGCTCGTTGACCTTCACGCCGGTGCCTTCGGCCAGCAGGCCCTTGGTGGCGGCGCGACGGCCGACGGCCACCAGCAGCTTGTCCACGGTCAGGGTCTTTTCGCCTTCGCTGTCGGTGTAGGTGACAACGACTTCCTTCTTCTTGCCCTTGCCGGTGATCTCGGTCTTGGAGACCTTGGCACCGAGGCGGATGTCCAGGCCCTGCTTCTTGAATTCCTTGGCAGCGGTCTTGGCCACTTCGGCGTCGGCCACGGCCAGGAACTCCGGCAGTGCTTCCAGGATGGTGACTTCAGCGCCCAGGCGCTTCCACACGCTGCCCAGTTCCAGGCCGATCACGCCGGCGCCGATCACCGCCAGGCGGTTCGGCACTTCGGTGAAGTCCAGGCCGCCGACGTTGTCGACGATGGTCTCGCCGTCGAACTTGGCGAACGGCAGTTCGATCGAATCCGAACCGGCCGCGATGATGACGTTGGTACCCTTCAGCTCGACGATGGAACCGTCATGCTGGGTGACCTTGACCACGTTGTCCGGCTGCAGCTCGCCGAAGCCGTAATAGGCGGCGACCTTGTTGGCCTTGAACAGCATGCCGATGCCGCCGGTGAACTGCTTGACGATCTTGTCCTTGCGGCCAATCATCGCCTCGACGTCGATCTTGGCATCCTTGAAGCTGATGCCGTGGTCGCCAAAGATGTGGCCCATGTTCCAGAACTGGCGCGAGGAATCCAGCAGCGCCTTGGACGGGATGCAGCCCACGCGCAGGCAGGTGCCGCCGAGGGCCGGCTTGCCGTCCTTGCCCAGCGCTGCGTCGATGCAGGCGGTCTTCAGGCCCAGCTGGGCCGCGCGGATGGCAGCGTGGTAACCGGCCGGGCCGGCACCGATGACGACGACGTCGAATTGTTCAGCCATTGAATTATTCCTTGATGCATTACCAGAACCCCTCCGCGCAGGCGCGGAGGGGCGGGAGGTGTCTTACAGGCCGAACAGCATGCGGCCCGGGTTTTCCAGCTGGTTCTTGATGTCCACCAGGAACTGCACCGAATCCTTGCCGTCGATGATGCGGTGGTCGTACGACAGCGCCAGGTACATCATCGGCGCGATCACGACCTGGCCGTTCTGGGCGATCGGACGCTCCTTGATGGCGTGCATGCCCAGGATGGCGCTCTGCGGCGGGTTGATGATCGGGGTCGACAGCAGCGAACCGAAGGTGCCGCCGTTGGTCACGGTGAAGGTGCCGCCCTGCAGTTCTTCCAGGCTCAGCTTGCCGTCACGGGCCTTCTTGGCGTAGTCGGCGATGGTCTTCTCTATGTCGGCGAACGACATGCGCTCGACGTTGCGCAGCACCGGCGTGACCAGGCCCTTCTCGGTCGACACGGCGATCGAGATGTCCGAGTAGCCGTGATAGATGATGTCGTCGCCGTCGATCGAGGCGTTGACCAGCGGGAAGCGCTGCAGGGCATTGGCCGCGGCCTTCACGAAGAAGCTCATGAAGCCCAGCTTGATGCCGTGTGCCTTGACGAACTCGTCCTGCAGTTCCTTGCGCGCCGCCGAGACCTTGGACAGGTCGACTTCGTTGAAGGTGGTCAGCATGGCGGTGGAGTTCTTCGACTCCATCAGGCGCTCGGCGATGCGCTTGCGGATGCGGGTCATCGGCACGCGTTCTTCCGGACGTGCGCCACCGGCCTTGCCGGCGCCGCCGTTGCGGGCGAAGTTGACGATGTCTTCCTTGGTCACCGCGCCGCGACGGCCGGTGCCGTCGACGTCGGCCGGGTTCACGCCTTCGGTGATGGCGGTGAAGCGGGCGCCCGGCGGCAGGGCGTCGGCGGCCGACTTGGCAGCCGGGGCCGGAGCGGCGGCTGCGGCCGGAGCAGCGGCGGCCGGAGCAGCGGCGGCCGGGGCAGCGGCAGCCGCCGGAGCGGCTTCAGCAGCCGGAGCCGGGGCAGCAGCCACGGCGCCTTCTTCGATGATCGCCACGACCTGGCTGGAGGTCACGGTCGAGCCTTCGGCGAACTTGATTTCCTTGAGCACGCCGTCGACCGGCGACGGCACTTCCAGGACGACCTTGTCGGTTTCCAGGTCAAGCAGGTTTTCGTCGCGCTTGACGGCGTCGCCCACCTTCTTGTGCCAGGTGGCGATGGTGCCGTCGGCGACGGATTCGGGCAGTACCGGGGCTTTGACTTCGGTGGCCATTGCGGGAGCTTCCTGGTTTGTCTTCTAAATAGGGGGAGGATTATTCAGCGAACGTGTCGTTGAACGGGTTGACCAGTGCGTCGGCGACCAGCTGCTGCTGTTCGCGGACGTGGTCAGCCATGTGACCGGCAGCCGGCGAAGCCGAACGTGCGCGACCGGCGTAGTGCAGGTTCTGGTCATCGGCCAGGCAGAACTGCAGGTGGTGGCGGATCTGGTACCACGCACCCTGGTTCTGCGGTTCTTCCTGCGTCCACACCACGTCGGTGGCCTTGCCGTACTTCTTCAGTTCGGCAGCCAGCAGTGCACGTGGGAACGGATACAGCTGCTCCACGCGGATGATCGCCACGTCGTCCTGGCCACGCTTGGTCTGGTCTTCCAGCAGGTCGTAGTAGACCTTGCCCGAGCACAGCACCACGCGCTTGACTTTCTTGGCGTCCGCGCTGGCGTCGCCGATCAGGTGCTGGAACTCGCCATTGGCCAGCTCGTCCAGGGTCGACACGGCCAGCTTGTGGCGCAGCAGTGACTTCGGCGACATCACCACCAGCGGCTTGCGGGTGGTCATGTGCAGCTGGCGACGCAGCATGTGGAAGGCCTGCGCCGGGGTCGACGGCACGACAACCAGCATGTTCTCCAGCGCGCACAGCTGCAGGAAGCGCTCCAGGCGCGCCGAGCTGTGTTCCGGGCCCTGCCCTTCATAGCCATGCGGCAGCAGCAGGGTCAGGCCGGAAATACGGCCCCACTTGGCTTCACCGGCGGCGATGAACTGGTCGATCACCACCTGGGCGCCGTTGGCGAAGTCGCCGAACTGGCCTTCCCAGATGCACAGCGTGTTCGGATCGGTGGTGGAGAAGCCGTACTCGTAGGCCATCACCGCTTCTTCGCTCAGCAGCGAATCGATGACGGTGGCCTTCTCCGGCGAATCCACCAGCTGCCGCAGCGGCATGTAGTAGTTGTCGGTCTTCTGGTCGTGCAGGATCGCGTGGCGGTGCGTGAACGTACCGCGGCCCACGTCCTGGCCGACCAGGCGCAGTGCATGGCCTTCATCGAGCAGGGTGGCGTAGGCCAGGTTCTCGGCAAAGCCCCAGTCGCCCGGGATCTCGCCGGCGGCCATCTTGCGGCGGTCGTCGTAGACCTTGGCCACGCGCGAGTGCAGCTGCACGTCTTCGGGAATGGTGTTGATCAGCTTGGCCAGCTCGACCAGCTTGTTCTTCTCGACCTTGGTCGAGATCGGATCGGACAGCTTGCCTTCCAGCAGCTTCGGCCAATCGACGAACAGCGGGCTGGTCGGCGGGGTCTTCTCGACCTTGGCCAGCTCGGTGGTCACTTCACCGGCATCCAGCTTCTCGCGGTAGGCATCGACCATCGCCTTGCCGGCGCCGGCGGCGATCACGCCCGCCTTTTCCAGCTGCTCGGCGTACATCTCGCGGGTGGTGGCGTGCTTGCGGATCACCTGGTACATCAGTGGCTGGGTGATCGCCGGTTCGTCGGCCTCGTTGTGGCCCCAACGGCGGTAGCACATCAGGTCGATGACCACGTCCTTGGCAAACTTCTGGCGGAACTCGAAGGCCAGCTGCGCGGCGAACACCACCGCTTCCGGATCATCGCCGTTCACGTGCAGCACCGGGGCGGCGATCATCTTCGCCACGTCGGTGGCGTAGCGCGTGGAACGCGTATCCAGCGGGTTGGAGGTGGTGAAGCCGACCTGGTTGTTGACCACGATGTGCACGGTGCCGCCGACGGCGAAGCCGCGGGCCTGCGACATCTGGAACAGCTCCATGACCACGCCTTGGCCGGAGAAGGCCGCGTCGCCGTGGATCAGGATCGGCATGACCTGCTTGCGGGCGGTGTCCTTGCGGCGCTCCTGGCGCGAACGCACGGAACCGGCCACGACCGGGTCGGCGATTTCCAGGTGCGACGGGTTGAACGCCAGCGCCAGGTGCACCGGGCCGCCTTCGGTGGCGACGTCGGCCGAGAAGCCCATGTGGTACTTCACGTCACCGGCCGAGGCGTGCTCGTCGTGCTCGAACTTGCCTTCGAACTCGTCGAACAGCTTGCGCGGGTTCTTGCCCAGGGTGTTGACCAGCACGTTCAGGCGGCCGCGGTGGGCCATGCCGATCACCACGTCCTTGACGCCATCCTTGCCGGCGCTGCGGATGATGGTGTCCATCATCGGGATCAGCGAGTCGCCGCCTTCCAGCGAGAAGCGCTTCTGGCCGACGTACTTGGTGTGCAGGTAGCGCTCCAGGCCTTCAGCCGCGGTCAGGCGCTCCAGGGTGCGGCGCTGGGTGTCAGCGTCCAGCTGGTAGTTGCCACCGGCCGCTTCCAGCTTCTTGTAGATCCACTGGCGCTGCTCGACCTCGGAGATGTGCATGAACTCCGCACCGATCGAGCCGGTGTAGGTCGCCTTCAGGCGTGCAAGCAGGTCGCGCAGCTTCATGCGCGGCTGGCCGCCGACGCCGCCGGTGCTGAACTCGCTGTTGAGGTCGGCATCGGACAGGCTGTGGAACGGCAGGCCCAGGTCCGGGGTGTTGACCGGTGCGGCCAGCCCCAGCGGATCAAGGCGCGCGTCCAGGTGACCACGCGAGCGGTAGGCGGTGATCAGGCGACCGACATTGCGCTCACGCTCGTCGCCCGCACCGCTACCGGTGCCGGCTTTCAGCGCATCCTTGGCCGCGTCCGCGATGTGGGAGATGACAGCCGAGTGCGGGATGTCACCTGCTTCGCGGCCCTTGAAGCCGTCGAAGTAGGTTTTCCATTTGGGATCGACACTATCCGGGGAGACCAGGTACTGCTCGTACAGGTCCTCGACATAGGAGGCGTTGCCGCCGGCGAGTTGCGAAGATTGCGCAAACTGCTTCAGTTGATTGTCCACGATGGAGGGTGCTGATTCGCTTTGTGGGGTATGGCTTCAGAAGGACCCGGCACGAAGATGAATAGCCATGCACGGGCGCGTTCAAACAGCCAAATTGTACCCCCAACCGGACACGAAGGGGCATCACCAGAGGCATCGCGCGTCCCCCGGTGCCGCTTCCAGACAGGTTGGCGCGGTGGCCCGCGCTCAGATGCCGAGCGCGCGCAGTTCGCTGCAATCGCGCGAACGGTCCCAGACACGCTGCAATTGCTGCTCGAACGGCTGCGAACGTGCCGGCAGCGCGATGCCGGCTTCGCCGTCGAGGCGATGCCCGATCAGACGAAAGTAGAAGTCGCCGGCATCGTTGAGCAGGCAGGCCGAGGCCAACGCACGGTCGACCGGGTCGGTGACCTCGCGGAACTGGATCACGCTTGGCAGGCGCTGGGCCAACGCCAGCAGCGGTGCCCCGGCAGAGGCAACGGCAGCCGCATCGTGCACGATCACCCGCAGCTGCTTGTCGTGGCGGGCGGTGACGAAGCGGCGCAGGGCGGCCTGCACCGGCGGTGTGTCAAGCAGGCCGGGGTCCAGCTGACGGCTGTGCAGCCACAGCTGGCGGCGGGCGCGGTGGATGATGGCGGTGGTGATCGCCACCGCCTCGGCGCGGCCGTCGATGGCGCCGGCCGCGCCCAGCCGGCGACGCATCTGCTGGTGGCCGATGCCGGCCTCCTCGAACACCTCGCCCTCGGGCAGGAAGCCCTGGCGGGCATAGAAGTCACGCGCGGGCAGCTGGGCGTGCAGGTGCAGTTCGGCCAGGCCGAGGCGGCGCCCGGCCTCGACCAGTGCCTCCAGCAGGGCCTCGCCGACCCCCTGGCTGCGATGGCTGGCCAGCACCGCCATGCGGCCGATGCGGCCGTCCGGGGCCAGTCGGCCGGTGCCGACCGGCTGGTTGTCACTGTCCAGCGCCAGCACATGGGCACTGACCGGGTCCAGCGCATCGCGTTCCAGTTCGGCGGCGATGCCCTGTTCCTGCACGAACACGCGTTGGCGCACGTCGTGGATGGCAACGTGGGCGTCGGCGTGGCTGACCTGCTGGACCCGGATCATGGCGGCGGCTCAGACGCGGCCGGCGTCGCTGTCGTCTTCCTCGTCGTCCTCGAAGTTGACGATGACCTCGATGCCGTCGTCGTGCACGGTCACGGAGTGGACATCGTCGGACACCGCATCGGCGTCTATCGCATCCACGCGGTCACGGCCTTCGACCACTTCGCCGAGCACCACGGCGTCTTCGCCGTCGTCCTCGTCTTCGGCGTCATACACCTCGTTCGGATCGATCAACTGGAACACGCCACCAACCAGCAGCTGCTGGACCACCGCGCGGCCTTTGTCGGACAGGCCGCGATAGGCGGTGGCGTCGAGCTGCTCGGCACCGGCCAGGCGCTGTGCGTCCTTCACCGGCAACGCGAAGTCCTGGCCGCTGACATACAGGCTGGCGCCACGCTTGGCCCGGCGCCAGGCCAGTCGCGCCCACGGGTGGCGCTGCAGCAGCAGGCCCGAGGCCAGCGCCTGGGCCACTTCCTCCGGTGCCGGTGCGGCCTGGTGGGCCATCACTTCGCCCGCTGCACGGTAGGTGGTGATGAAGCGGCCGAACCAGTCGCCCAGCTTGTCCGGGTCGTTCATGCGGATGGCATTGAGCGCGGTGATCACCCGCGCCATCGCCACTGTGTCGATCTCGTTCGGGTCGGCCGGCACCTTCAGGTCGGCATCCTGGTAGCGGATGTTCTCGTCGGCATCGGCGATCAGGGTGTCCAGATAGTCGCTGATCAGCTCGGCCGAGGACGGCGCACGCATGCCGAACGAGAAGGTCAGGCAGGGGTCTTCGGCCACGCCGTGGTGCGGCACGTTCGGCGGCAGATACAGCATGTCGCCTGGTGCCAGCACCCAGTCGTGGGTCGGCTTGAACACCTTCAGCAGCTTCAGCTCCACGTCCGGGCGGAAGCCCAGCGGCGGCTGCTTGCCCTTGATCGATTCGCTGGCATCGATCTGCCAGCGGCGGTGGCCGTGGGCCTGCAGCAGGAATACGTCGTACTGGTCGACGTGGGCGCCGACCGAGCCACCGGTAGCGGCGAAGCTGATCATCACGTCATCCATGCGCCAGCGCGGCAGGAAGCTGAAGTGCTCGATCAGGGCGCGCACGTCCGGGTCCCACTTGTCCACGTCCTGCACCAGCAGGGTCCAGTCGTGGTCGGGCAGGGCGGGGAACACGTCTTCCTGGAATGGGCCAGTGCGCACGCGCCAGCCGTCCTGGGTCTTGTCGTGCTCGATCAGGCGCGCCAGTACACCTTCCTCGCAGGCCAGCCCGGCCAGGTCTTCCGGCTGCACCGGGGTCTGGAAGTCCGGGAAGGCGTTACGGATCAGCAGCGGGCGCTTCTGCCAGAAATCGCGCAGGAAGGTGGCCGGCGCCATGCCCAGCGGCTGGCCGGGACGGGCGGTGACTTCGATGAGCGGAGCGGAGGACTTGCGGGCGGCCATGGGGGAATCCTTGCAGCGGAAAGCGGGAGGGGCGGCGCGGCGGGCCGCCAAGGTCTCCATTGTCCGACGTTCGTTGGGATTGCGCACGTGCGGTGGTTTGTCGCGGGGTGTCCGGCCAACGGCGGAGCCCCTCGTGGCGGGTCTGGGTTGGTCGCTGAAAGCAAAAGCCGCGCTTGGCCGGGCGGGTGGGCTGCGCGGGGGACGCTGCAAGTACGTCCATGTAAGCTCGATCGCCGCATCCATGCGGCTCACGCCCCCGC
>NZ_JBQEMR010000008.1:0-134306 GCF_052045015.1 Stenotrophomonas sp. 22692 | reverse complement strand
ATGCGGCGACCGAGCTTACATGGACGTACTTGCAGCGTCCCCCGCAACCGGACCCGCCCCGCCATCCCACGGATTGCCGGCTTCTGCTGTTGCTTCGGCTTCGGCTCTGGCCTCTGCGGGTGCCGGGTGCAACCCGGCCGATACCCTCCCAGTGCTAGTCTGTGGCTACCGACAACCACGGAGGCGGGATGGGGGCGATCGTGTTGTTGCCGCTGTGCGTGGACGATGCCGCGCTCGACCGCTGCCTGGCCGCACTGGATGCGGGCACCGCGCCGGGGACCGCGGTCTGGCTGGCCGACGACGCGCAGACCGGGCCGCGTGCGCAGGCGGTGGTGGAACACTGGTTGGCGCACACGCCACTGCAGGCCGAGTACACCCGGCGTGCACGGCCACTGGGTGAAGTCGCCCACCTGGACGAGATGCTGCGCGCCTGCGATGGCATGGACGTGGCGGTGCTGGCACCGGACAGCGTGCCCGCACCGGGCTGGCTGCAGCAGCTGCAGGACGCCTTCGCCCGCGATGCCGCCATCGCGACCGCAACCCCATGGTGCAATGCCGGCGAAACCGCTGCGTGGCCCCGGCTGGGCGAGATCAATCCGGAACCCGACGATGCCGCGCTGCTGGCGCAGACCTGTGCCGGCCTGCCAGCGCTGCACCCGGAGCTGCCGTCGGCGGTCACCCACGCGGTGCTGGTGCGGGGCAACGCGCGCCGGCGTGCCGGCGGCCTGGACGTGGACAGCTATGCCGGCTGGAACGCGGCGCTGGTGGACCTGAGCCTGCGCATGGCCGGCCTGGGATGGCGCAACGTGTTGTGCGAGACCGCCTTCGTCAGCCGGGCAGGGGAGGCGGTCAGCCGTGATGGCGATCTCGAGGCCCTGGCCGCGCGCTGGCCGGGCTGGGTGCCTCGGCTGGCTGACTTCCTGATGCATGATCCACTGCACGGGCTGCGTGCCGACCTGCAGCAGCGCATGCGGCAGGCGATAATGCCGAAGGAACAGGGGGACCTGTTCGTCCCGTCTTCCGCGCCGGAGCCTCCTGCTTGAATGTTGCCATTGCCGCCATCGTCGTCACCTACCAGAGTGGCAGCACCATCGATGCCTGCCTCTCGCGCCTGCGCCAGGCGCAGGACGTGGCCGAGATCCGGGTGATCGACAATGGCTCGATGGATGGCACGCTGGATATCGTGCAGCGCCATGCCAGCCACGACCCGCGCGTGCGTTTCGTCGGCAATCCGGACAATCCCGGCTTTGCCGCCGCCAACAACCAGGGCGTGGCCGATTCGCACAGCCCATGGCTGGCCTTCATCAACCCGGACCTGATGGTTGAACCGGAAACACTGGCCGCACTGCGCGCCCGTGCCGAAGCGTTGGGCGACTGCCTGCTCGGCGTCGAACAGGTCGACGAGCAGGGCCATGCCGACGAGGCCGTGCGCCGCCGCGATCCGGACTTCCTGATGATGCTGCGCTCGCCAGGCAAGGGCTCGAAGCTGGCGGTGCCGCGTGACCCGCAGCAGGTGCTGCAGCGGGTGCCGGCGTTGTCTGGCGCGCTGCTGATGATGCCGCGTGCATTGTTCGACTGCATCGGAGGCTGGGACGCGGGCTATCGTCTGCACGCCGAAGACCTGGACCTGTGCCGGCGCGCGCGCGAAGCCGGGGCGGTGGTGGCGATCGCCAATGACCTGCAGGTCACCCACGTTCGTGGCGTCTCCAGCCGCTCGCGGCCGTTCTTCGTTGAATGGCACAAGCACAAGGGCCTGTGGCGCTATTTCCAGAAGTTCGAGGCCAGGCAGCGTTCGCTGCCGGTACGGGTGGCGGTGTGGGGCGCGATCTGGGCGCACGCCCTGATGCTGGTGCCGCGCCTGCTGCGCAGGTCGTTGTAGAGCCGAGCCCACGCTCGGCTCAGGCAACAATCCGGCCGGGCGTGGGCCCGGCTCTACGGAAGGCGGGCGCGCCCACGGTTCACTCCGCCGGGCGCATAATCCGCCCCATGCCTATCATCCAGTCCCTGCTCGACACCGATCTGTACAAGTTCACCATGATGCAGGCGGTGCTCCACCAGCACCCCGGTGCCCAGGTGCAGTACCGGTTCAAGTGCCGCACGCCCGGCGTCGACCTGGCCCACTACATCGACCAGATCGACGAAGAGATCGACCACCTGTGCAGCCTGCGCTTCAGCGACGCGGAGCTGGACTACATGCGTGGCCTGCGCTTCGTGAAGCCGGATTTCGCCGATTTCCTCGGCCTGTTCCACCTCGACCGCAAGTACATCCAGCTACGCGCGTCGAAGACCGTGCCCGGTGAGATCGAACTGGACATCACCGGCCCGTGGCTGCACACCATCCTGTTCGAAGTGCCGCTGCTGGCGATCATCAACGAAGTCTGGTTCCGCAACACCACCACCGCCGACTTCGCCGAGGGTGAGCGCCGCCTGCAGGCCAAGGCTGCGCTGCTGCGCGATACCCCTGGTTTCGAGCAGTGCCGCATTGCCGACTACGGCAGCCGCCGCCGCTACTCGCGTGACTGGCACGCCCGTCTGCTGCCGCTGCTGCGCGACGCGCTCGGCCCGCAGCTGGTCGGCACCAGCAACGTGCACTTCGCCCGCCTGTACGGCATGACCCCGCACGGCACCATGGCCCATGAGTATCTGCAGGCCTTCCAGGCGCTGGGCCCGCGCCTGCGCGATTCGCAGGTGGCGGCACTGGAATCGTGGGCACGCGAGTACCGCGGCGATCTGGGCATCGCGCTGTCCGACGTGGTCGGCCTGGATGCGTTCCTGCGCGACTTCGATATGTACTTCTGCAAGCTGTTCGACGGTGTCCGCCACGATTCGGGCGATCCGTTCGACTGGGGCGACCGCATGCTGGCGCACTTCCAGCAGCGCCGGGTGGATGCACGCAGCAAGGTGCTGGTGTTCAGCGATGGGCTCGACATCGCCAAGGTGATGCGCCTGTACGACTACTTCCGTGGTCGCTGCCAGGTCGCCTTCGGCGTCGGCACCCACCTGACCAATGATCTGGGGCCAACGCCGCTCAACATCGTCATCAAGATGGTCCGCTGCAACGGCCAGCCGGTGGCCAAGCTCAGCGATTCGCCGGGCAAGAGCATGTGCGACGACCCGGGCTACCTGGCCTATCTGCGCCAGGTCTTCGAGCTGCCGCCGGCGTAAACGCGTCGGCTTGCAGCACGCCGGCTTACAGGTAGTCGACCACCACCAGGTAGGCTCCCTGCAGCGGCTGCTGCTTCGAAGCCTGCACGCTGTAACGCTCGGAGAAGGCGATATCGCCGGCGCGCATCGCGCTGGCCGACACCGACAGCTTCTGGCCCTGGCGCTTGCCGTCGCGCAGCGTGGCGGCCTGGCCATCGGCAAGGGCCGTCACGGCAACCGTCGAGCCCTTGGCCGACGGCGGGCAGGCGGCCAGGCTCAGCTCACCCTGGGACAGGGCCGTCGTGCAGCCCGGCTCGGCGATGCGGCCGCTGAAACGGATGCTGCCGCTGCTGGCCTGGGCCAGTGCGCTGACGGACATCAGGGCCACGCACAGCAGAATGGAGTTCCTCATGACACGTTCTCTGGTTCGGTGTGTCCTAGTTAGCGACAGGTTCGATCCGTCTTTAATAGGACAAATCCGAATCTGCTAGGGCCATCACCAAGAAAGAGTGATGCGCATCAAATAAGGCGATTTCCACTTGAAAAAAGCCTGTTTCCGCGCATGCCGAACGCGTCACCAGGAGCGTCATGCAGGGTCGTTTGTGACCTGATCCGGCCACCGTCACGTTCCCCGCGCTCCCTGAATCTCAATTTCGCCTATCACGTCACATTTAAAGCGTCAATGAATTGGCGTTCAGAAAAATAATGAGACTTTCATCACAGTTGTGCCTATACTTGCGTCACGGATTCAGGGGAAGGTATGTCCGAGTCCGGCCACAGGTGAGACGCAAGGATGGGTCTTGATAGCCCGGCAGTGCTCCTTGCTTCCTCCTCTACTTCTCATCTCTTCAGTAGGGTTAGGTAAAAGCGAATGCACAAGATCAATATCATCGCCGCTCTGATGCTGGCCGCCGCTCCGCTGGCCGCCAACGCCGCCGACGGCACCATCACCTTCAACGGCAAGGTGACCGACAAGACCTGCACCATCTCGACCCCGGGCGGCAAGGACTTCGCCGTCAACCTGCCGACCGTGTCCAAGAACACCCTGGCCACCGCCGGTGCCGTTGCGGGCCGTACCCCGTTCGCCATCAACCTGAGCAAGTGCAGCGCCGGCAACGTCGCCACCTACTTCGAGCCGGGTTCCACCGTTGACTTCAACAGCGGCCGCCTGGTCAACCAGGCTTCGGCCAACGCTGCCACCAACGTGCAGCTGCAGCTGCTGGGCTCGAACAACACGTTCCTGCCGATCAAGGCGGCTGGCACCGGCCTGGCCCAGGACAACTCGCAGTGGGTGACCGTGGCCGGCGACGGCACCGCCAACCTGAACTACTACGCTGAGTACTACGCCACTGCCGCCGCCACCCCGGGCGACGTCACCAGCAGCGTCAAGTACACGATCATCTACAACTGATCGTAGTCGTACCCGCACTGGCCGGCGTACGCGCCGGCCAGTGCATCGCGGCCCCAGGCCACACACCTCGAGCGTAGTACTTCCGATGAAAGCAATCTTTCCCCGGGCGCTGCTGCTGGCAGCGTTCACGCTGCCCTTCTGCCAGAACGCTCTGGCCGGCGTGGTGGTCAATGGCACGCGAGTGATCTATCCGGCGCAGGCGCGCGAAGTCACCGTGCAGGTCGACAACGTGGGCGATTCGCCGGCGCTGGTGCAGGCCTGGATCGACAGCGGCGACGCCAACCAGACCGCCGATACCAGCGATGCCCCGTTCGTGCTGACGCCGCCGATCGCGCGCGTCGAACCGGGCCGCAGCCAGGCGCTTCGCCTGATCTTCTCCGGCGCGCAACTGCCGACCGACCGTGAGTCGGTGTTCTGGCTCAACGTGCTGGATGTTCCGCCGTCCCCGGACAACGCCGACAGCGGCGAACAGAATTACCTGCAGGTCGCGTTCCGTTCGCGCCTGAAGCTTTTCTACCGGCCGCAGGGCCTGAAGGGCGTCGCCAACGACGCGCCGGCAGCGCTGCGCTGGACCCGCACCGGCGACCGCCTGCGGGTGGAAAACCCGAGCCCCTTCCACGTCACGCTGGCCGAAGTACATGCCGTGACCGGCAGCAGTGAAAAGGCCGTCGAGGACAAGGGCGCGATGGTCGCGCCGAAGCAGAGCCTGGAGTTCGCCGCACCGGCGGGCACCGACCAGGTCCGCTTCATCACCATCAACGACTACGGCGGCCGGGTGGAACACACCATCCGCCTCGGCAGCACCGGGGGCTGAACGCGCCGCGCTGGCCCTTGGCCTGCGCATCCCGCCACCGCCGCTGTGCGGCGAATTGAAGGAATGTCAGTGTGATCGGAAACAGATTGACATTGTCGATCCATCAGGCGCTTTGCCTGCTGGTTGCTGGCGTGGCCTGCCCAGGATGGGCGCTGGCTGCCCCGGCCAATCTCGGCGAACAGGCGCTGATGGCGCAGAGTGGTGCGGCCAATGCGCGCGCACCGGAGTCGGCCCAGTTCAATTCCAGCTTCCTGTCTGGCCAGGCCAAGCAGGTCGACCTGGCGGCCTTCAGCAACGGCAACCCGATGGTGGCCGGCAACTATCGTGTCGACGTCTACGTCAACGGTGCCTGGCAGGGCCGTCGCGATCTGCAGTTCAAGGCCGATGCGCAGGGCCGTGTCGACGCCTGCCTGCCGCTGCCGATGCTGGAAGAAATGGGCGTGGACAGCGAAGCCGTGCTGCTGCAGCAGGATCCGTCCGTGCCGACCGACAAGACCAGCTGCGTGCCGGTCCAGCAGCGCATGGCCAATGCCTATGGTGTCTATGACAGCGGCAACCTGCGCTACGACCTGAGCATCCCGCAGGTGTTCCTGCGCCGTGAGGCACGCGGCTACGTCAACCCGGCGCTGTGGGACCGCGGCATCAATGCCGGCTTCGTCGGCTACAGCTTCAATGCCATCGACAGCGACAGCCGTGTCGAAGGTGGCCAGCGCAACCGCAGTGCCTACCTCGGCCTCAACGCCGGCATGAACCTGGGTGGTTGGCAGTTCCGCCACGATTCGAACCTGACCTGGTCCGAGGGCGATGGCCGCCATTGGCAGAGCATCGCCACCTATGCACAGCGCGGCATTCCGCAGGTGCGCGGCATGCTCACCATCGGTGAGGCCTACACCACCGGTGAACTGTTCGACTCGATCGGTTACCGGGGTGCCAGCCTGGCCAGCGACGACCGCATGCTGCCCGATTCGCTGCGCGGCTACGCGCCGGTCGTGCGCGGCATCGCCGAGACCAATGCACGCATCGAAGTGCGCCAGAACGAGCAGCTGATCTACTCCTCCACCGTGTCGCCGGGCAGCTTCGTCATCGACGACCTGTACCCGACCGGCTACGGCGGCGATCTGGAAGTGAGCGTGATCGAGGCCGATGGCCGCCGCCGCGAATTCAAGGTGCCGTTCGGTTCGGTGCCGCAGATGCTGCGCGAAGGCGTGTCGCGTTACTCGCTGACCGCCGGCCAGGTGCGCAACAAGCTGCTGGCCGATGAGCCGTGGCTGGTGCAGGGCACCTACCAGCGCGGTATCGGCAACCAGCTGACCCTGTACGGCGGCAGTGCACTGAGCGACGGCTACCTGTCGCTGCTGTACGGCGTCGGCCTGTCCACGCCGGTTGGCGCGTTCGCCGCCGACGTCACCCACGCACGTACGACGTTCGACCACTACGGCAACCACACCGGTGCCAGCGTGCGCTTGAGCTACAGCAACATGATCGGCGAGACCGGGACCAACCTGACCCTGGCCGCCTACCGCTATTCGACCGAAGGCTTCTACAGCCTGCAGGATGCGCTGTACGGCCGTGATTCGGACAAGCGCGGCATCGATCCGACCACCCGTGGCCGCCAGCGCAGCCAGTTCCAGGTGACCCTGAACCAGCCGTTGGGCCGTCGGGGGGGCGCACTGTACGTGACCGGCTCGGTGCGCGACTTCTACGACCGTTCCGGCACCTCCAAGCAGTACCAGGTCGGCTACAACAACGCCTGGCGTTCGGTGAACTACGGCTTCTCGGCGCTGCGCACCGAAGAGGGCGTACTCGGCCGCTCGGATACCCAGTACCTGCTGTCGATGAGCGTGCCGCTGGGCCGTGGTACCCACCCTGTGTCGTTCAGTGCTGATCTTGGCGTGCGCGACCGCGGGGGCTACGACAACAGCCGCGTTGGCATCACCGGTTCGGCCGGTGTCGACAACAACTTCAGCTATGGCGCGGCCCTGTCCGATTCCCGCGAGGGCAGCACCACCGCGATCGGCAACGTCGAATACCGCAGCCGCTATTCCGCATTGAACGCCAGCTACAGCCACTCGCGTGACTTCCGCCAGGCTTCGGTGGGTGCCAATGGCAGCGTGGTCGTGCATCCGGGTGGTTTCACCTTCACCCCGCAGCGTGGCGACACCATGGTGCTGGTGGAAGCACCGGGCGCGCGCGATGCGATCGTCAGCAACGCCCCGGGCCTGCGTGTCGATGGCCGCGGCTACGCCGTGGTGCCGTACGTGTCGCCGTACCGCCTCAACACCGTCACCCTCGACCCGCAGGGCATGGCCCACGACGTCGAGCTGGAAAGCACCAGCCAGGCGATCGCGCCGTTCGCCGGTGCCATCAGCTACCTGCGCTTCGATACCCGCAAGGGCAACGCGCTGCTGATCCAGGTGCGCAACCCGGATGGCCGCACCATGCCGTTCGGTGCGCAGGTCAAGGACGAGCAGGGCCAGCCGGTGGGCATGGTCAGCCAGGGCGGCCGCCTGTACGTGCGCAGTGAAAAGAACCAGGGCCGCCTGCTGGTGGAATGGGGCGCAGGCGCCGACCAGCGCTGCACCGTCGATTACCAGGTTCCGGCGGGCGCCGATGCGTCCAAGACCGGCTTCATCCCGCTGGAGGCAGCATGCCGATGATTTCTTCCCGAGGCCGCAAGGCGCTGGCTGCCGTGGCCGTGCTCGGTGGTGTGTTGCTGGCGCAGCAGGCCAGTGCGTCGTGCCGCATCCAGTCCAGCTGGTTCACCGCGCAGGACGTGACCATGGACATGGGCCAGATCGTGATCCTGCCCAGCACGCCGGTCGGTGGCGTGATCAAGGAAATCAGCGAGTCGATCACCCAGCAGAACAGCGTCGCGCGCTGCGACTGGTCCGGTGGCCGTTCCATCGGCGAGTACGTCAACGCAGCGCAGCGTCGGCCGGTCGCCGGGTTCTCCAATGTGTATGAAACCGACGTTGCGGGCGTGGGCATCCGCCTGTTCCGCGATTCCGGCGCCATCCAGACCTACTATCCGCACTCCATCAACTTTGCCGGCAACGCCACCATCTCGCTGATCGGCGGCACCTTCCGCATCCAGCTGATCAAGACCGCCGCGCAGACCGGCTCGGGCGTGATCGCGCCGAACGGTCGCTTCACCACCTATTACTTCGACGGTGATGGCGCCAGTCGTCCGGTGCTGACCTCGACCTTCAAGGGCTCGGGCACCACCGTGGTCAGCCCGACCTGCGAAGTGCAGGCCGGCAGCCGGAACATCGCCGTCGACTTCGGCAGTGTGCCCAACACCAGCTTCACCGGTGTCGGTTCCAAGGCGGTCAATCGTGACTTCGAGATCCGCCTGAACTGCCAGGGCAGCAATGTTGCGGCCTACCAGAGCAAGATCGGCATCCGCCTGGATGCCGACCAGGACAGCTCGAACATGCCGGGCGTGCTGAAGCTGAGCGCCGCCAGCAACAGCGCCACCCGCATCGGCATCCAGATGGTCCAGCGTGACGGCACCACCGAGCGCGAAGTCCGCTTCGGCCAGACCATCAACGTGGGCACCACCGCACCGGGCACCAGTGTCATGGCGCTGCCGCTGCGCGCCCGCTATGTGCAGACCCAGGCCGGCACGGTAGGTGCGGGTGTCGCGAACGGCCAGGCCACCTTCACCATCCAGTACGAGTAAGGCGGTCCCAGGCTGCGGCCACTGCTGCGTTTCACTGCAACGTCGCCCGTTCCACGGGCGGCGTTGACTGCGTCTTGATCTTCCAACGATGAAGATCAATGCCACGACGCGCGTACCGTCATTCGAATGTGATGTACGTCGCGATTTTGGAGTTTCCTCATGAGGTGACCGTCTCCTGCCTGCGGGTGTTGGACGGGAACGCCGAAAGGATCCAGACGTGGCTACAGCTCCTGGCATTCCCTCGCGCCGTCCGTCCGGAGCGCTGCGGTGAAGGTCCTGTCGGTGTTCGGCACGCGACCGGAAGCGATCAAGATGGGGCCGCTGGTGCGTGCCCTGGGCGAGGCTGCGGATATCGAATCGGTGGTCTGCATCACCGGCCAGCACCGGGCAATGCTGGACCAGGTGATGTCGCTGTTCGAGATCACCGCCGACCATGACCTCGATGTCATGGTCCCCAACCAGACCCTCAATGGCTTGTGCGCGAAGCTGTTCGAGCGGCTTGACGCGCTGTACACGCAGGTCCGTCCGGACAGGGTGCTGGTGCACGGCGATACCACCACGGCGATGACCGCCGCGCTGGCCGCGTTCCACCACCGCATTCCGATCGGCCATGTCGAGGCCGGACTGCGCACCGGTGACATCAACCGGCCGTGGCCGGAGGAAATGAACCGGCGGGTGATCGATGTGGTCGGCCACCAGCTGTACGCGCCCACGCCCAGCTCGCGCGCCAACCTGGCCGGTGAACACCTGGGCGGGCAGATCCTGGTCACCGGCAACACCGTCATCGATGCCCTGCAGCAGACCGTGGAGCGCCTGGATGCCGACCCGGCGCTGCGTGCGCGGGCTGACGAACCCTTCCACATGCTTGATCCCGATCGTCGCCTGCTGCTGGTCACTGGCCACCGCCGTGAGAGCTTCGGCCAGGGCTTCGAGGACATCTGCCGCGCGCTGGCCGAGCTGGCCCGGCGGCCGGACCTGCAGGTGCTGTACCCGGTGCATCTCAACCCGAACGTGCAGGGCCCGGTCAACGCCCACCTCGGCCATCTCGACAACGTGCACCTGGTGCCGCCGCAGGACTACCTGCGCTTCGTGCGCCTGATGCAGCGCGCCGACGTCATCCTCACCGACTCTGGGGGCGTGCAGGAAGAAGCGCCGGCGCTGGCCAAGCCCGTGCTGGTCATGCGCGACGTCACCGAACGCCCGGAGGCGGTCGAGGCCGGTGTGGTGACGCTGGTCGGCACCACGCCTTCGCGCATTGTCGAGGCGGTCAATGCGGCACTGGCACAACCACCGCACCGGACCCACTTCGATCCCGATGCCAGCCCTTACGGCGATGGCCGTGCCAGCGCGCGCATCGTCGCCGCGCTGCGTGGCACGCCCCTTCCCGAATTCTCGCCTGGCCTCCGCAGCGGCGGTGCCGCCCACTCCCATCCACGCGAAGTGACGCCATGACCCAGACCGGCCGCTCTCCCCTGTTTGCATCCGCCGCCGCGTTCGTCCTGTCGGGCGTGGTTGGCAGTGCCCATGCCGCCGACAGCGTCGCCGGCCAGTTCGCCGAATGGAGCGGCGACAGCACGGTCAGCCGGCAGATGACCCTGCGCGAACTCGGTTTCCGCCAACCGCTGGTGCTCAGCGGGCAGGAGAGCCAGCGCGAGGTCTACCTGCCGGTGCCGGCTGGCGTTGCCACCCGCGATGCACAGCTGCAGCTCGATGGGCGCTATGTACGCGGGCACGCTGGGCGTACCTCGGGCTTGTGGTCGGTGGATGGCGATCCAATCGCCGCGCGCTCGATCACCGATGCCCAGGGCGATGCCAGCCAGCTGCTGGCCATCGATGGCGAACCCCGCCAGAACGGCTTCGTGCGGGTCGGCGTCGGCTGGTGGTCGATCGTGTCCGACTACCAATGTGCCGACCAGAGCGCGCCGGCCAACGTGCTGCGGCTGTCGCCGGACTCGCGTTTCAGCTACCGCTTCGACGGCCGCGCCGTGGATACCGTGGCCAAGGCGTGGGGCGCGCTGCCCCCGCAGGTGCGCCTGCTGGTGGATGGCAAGGCACTGCAGGCGCCTGCCTACGATGCGGCCTGGCGCATCGGTACCGCAATGCAGGCCGGTGGCAAGCAGGTGCAGGTGGTGGCGCTGCCCAAGGTTGGTGACCGTGTCGACCTGACCGGCATCAGCATCCCGGCCAGCCTGCAGGGCGTGCCGGCCTATGCCGCGCTGGCCGCGGGCGAGCGGGCATACGCGATCAAGGATCTGGCCGAAGTCGGTGCGCTGCTGTCGCTGCGGGACAGCGGGCCGTTGGCCGCCGATGTGATGATCGGCAGTGATGCGCTGCGGGCCGGCGTGCGCGCGGCGCTGGATGCGCTGGCCGCACAGGTTGCCACCACTGGCGCCGACGCGGGCACGGCGTTCGCCGCGTGGCGCGGTACCGACATGGGTGGCCTGGAAAAGCCCGCGACCAGCGCCTCGGTCAGCGTGGTGGCCGTTGCCGGCCGTCCGACGCTGGTGGTCGACCCGGCGGCGGCGGGCAAGGTCGCCGGGTTGTTCGCCGAACAGTGGCGCAGCTATGCGCTGGGCCGCAGCCTGCAGGTCAGCGCAGCGGGCACGCCGAAGCTGGACGGTGACCAGGTGCTGCTGAGCCGGCTCGGCAACATCGCCGGCACGATGGATGTCGTCACCCGCGCGGACCGCAGTGCCACCTTCGACCTCGGCGCGCTGTCGGCCGATGGGCGCCTGCCCGAAGAGGTGGTGATCGACGTCTCGGCGGCCCCCAACGCGGCCGGGCAGGGCGCGGTGGCCACCATCCATTTCAACGATTACCTGCTGGGGGGCAAGGTGTTGTCGGCCAACGGCCAGCCGCAGCGGCTGGTGGCCAAGGTGCCGGCCTATGCGCTGTCGGCGCGCAACGAGATCCGGGTCAGCTTCCTGCGCCAGCCGGCACGCCCCTATTGCCACGATCCGGCTACCGCCTATCCGGTATCGATCCTGCCCAGCAGTCACCTGACCCTGGCCAAGCGTTCGCTGGGCAGTGATTTCGTCGGTGCCAGCAGCCAGCTGTCACGCGGCAACCAGGTGTTCGTGCCCGCCACGTGGCTGCAGGATGCGCCGGCATCGCTGCGCAAGGTGATCGCGGTGGCCAGTGCAGTGGGCGCCTCGCCGGAGGCGTCGGCGCTGAAGGTGGTCGATGCCGGTGCGGCGGTCAGCCCGGGTACGCCGTGGCTGGCCTTCGGTGTGGCGCCGTCGGGTGTTGATGTGGCCGGCCTGAAGGACGGCCACCTGCTGATCGGCGGGAAGCCGCAGCCGCTGCTGGATGTCGGCGGCCTGGATCGCGCTGCGGTGGTGCAGGTCGGCACCTCCGGCGGCCAGCTCGGCGTGCTGTACAGCGACCTGGGCGCACAGGCACCGTCGTTCGGCGCACCGTTCCGGCTGCTGCGCGGTGATCTTGCGGTGCTCGACGGCAGTGATGCCGTGCGCGAGTTCGATCGCCAGGATCCTTACGGAAGCCGCGTTGCCCAGGATGGCAATCCGCAATCGAAGTGGGAACGGCACATGGTCTGGTTGCTGCTGCTGGTCGGCGTGATCGTGTTCGCGCTGCTGGCCGCCCGCGTCACCCAGGTGCGCCGCCGCAAGTCCGCCAACACAGGGCACTGATCCACCGTGGACGGTCTGTTCTGGAACATCCAGCTGGCCAACTATTACGCCGCCCTGGAAACCACGGCGGCGGCGGTGGCCGTGCTGATCCTGATCTCCAGCCTCGATGACCTGTTCATCGATGTCTGGTACTGGGTTCGCGAGAGCTGGCGCGCGCTCACCATCAAGCGTCGCGAAGCGTTCCGGCCGCTGACCCAGGAAGACCTGATGCAGCGGCCGCAACAGCCGCTGGCGATCATGGTGCCGGCGTGGATGGAATACGACGTCATCGCGCAGATGGTGGAGAACATGATCAACGTGCTCGACTACCGCGAGTACGTCGTGTTCGTCGGCACCTATCCCAACGACCAGCAGACCATCGACGAAGTGGAGCGCATGCGCCGCCGCTACAAGCGCCTGCGCCGCGTGGAGGTGCCGCACGACGGGCCGACCAGCAAGGCCGATTGCCTGAACTGGTTGATCCTGGCCATCTTCGATTACGAGAAGCGCCACGACATCGAATTCGCCGGGGTGATCCTGCACGACAGCGAGGACGTGCTGCACCCGATGGAACTGCGCTTCTACAACTACCTGCTGCCACGCAAGGACATGATCCAGCTGCCGGTGACCTCGCTGGACCGCGAGTGGTACGAACTGGTGGCCGGCGTCTACATGGACGAGTTCGCCGAGTGGCACGCCAAGGATCTGGTGGTACGCGAGAGCGTGTCCGGCATGGTGCCCTCCGCGGGCGTCGGTACCTGCTTCTCGCGGCGCGCGCTGCTGGCGCTGAGCGCGCAGACCGACAACCAGCCCTTCAATACCGACAGCCTCACCGAGGATTACGACGTCGGTGCGCGGCTGGCGGCGATGGGCATGCAGTCGATCTTCGCCCGCTTCCCGGTGCAGTTCCGCGTGCGCCGTCCGTCATGGTTCGGCTGGGGGCCGGTGCGCGAGCGTACCCAGCAGATGGCGCTGTGCGTGCGCGAGTACTTCCCCGACAACTTCCGTGCCTCGTACCGGCAGAAGGCGCGGTGGGTGCTGGGCATCGGCCTGCAGAGCTGGGAGTCGCTGGGCTGGCGCGGCTCGCTGGCCACCAAGTACCTGCTGGCACGTGACCGCAAGGGCATCATCACCTCGTTCGTCAGCATCATTGCGTACATCATCTTCCTGCAGCTGCTGCTGTTCTGGCTGTTGAAGATGACCGGGCTGTGGACGATGCAGTTTCCCAGCGTGTTCCAGGCCGGTACCTGTCAGATGAATGTCGCGCTGCTGACCACCGCAGCGCTGGCGACCCGGGTCGTGCAGCGCTTCTATTTCGTCAACCGGTTGTACGGCTGGGAGCATGCGTTGATGTCGATCCCGCGCATGGTGGTCGGCAACATGATCAATTTCATGGCCACCGCCCGAGCCTGGAAGGTGTTCCTGGCCTACCTGCTGTTCGGCAAGCGCATGGTCTGGGACAAGACCATGCACGACTTCCCCGATGCGGCGCAGCTGGTGCAGACCCGCAAGCAGCTGGGCGAGCTGTTGACCACCTGGCAGGCGGTGGAACCCGAACGCCTGCAGCAGGCGCTGGACCAGCAGCAGGCAGGCCGCCAGCAACCGCTGGGCCGCATCCTGCTCACCCAGGGCTGGCTGGATGACGAGACCCTGGCCGAGGCCATCGCCTTCCAGGGTGACCTGCCACGCGCGGTAATCGACGTGGATTACCTGCGTGCCTGCCAGTTCCCGGTCAGTGCCGACGCCTGCGTGCAATGGCGCATGCTGCCGCTGCCGCCGCGCCAGGAAGGCACCCTGCGGCTGGCCGTGGCCAGTCCGCTGCCCGAGGACGCCGTGGCATTGCTGAAGCAGGAAACGCGCAGCGAGCACATCGAACAGAGCATTGCCCGCGAAAGCGAGATCAACGCGGGCCTGCGCCTGATCGGTGGCGAACGGCAGTGGCACCTGGACAACGTGCCCCTGCTGGGCGACCTGCTGGTGGAAATGCGCCTGATCGATCACGCACGCTTCGAGATCGCACTGGATGACTACATGCCGCAGCGCGACGGCCGCATCGGCGACTACCTGGTCAAGCAGGGCATCACCACCGAAGAGGCCGTGGCCCAGGCCATGCAGGAGCAGCGCCGGCGTGCGGCCACGCTGCAGTCGCCGCCGCCCGGAGCCTTGCCGGCATGAAGACCACGCTGCTGTCCACCGTCATTGCCGTGGCACTGGCCACGGCCGCCGCGCCGGTGATGGCGCAGGCCGAGGTGCCCCTGCCGCTGTCCGGTGCGGCCTACCGCATCGCCGAGCAGGCGTTTGCTGCCTATGAACGTGGCGATTACCCCACGGCCTACCGGCAGTCCAGCGAAGCGATCCGGCTGCGCCCGGACGTGGTGCGGCTGCGCCTGCTGCAGATCTATGCGCTGCAGAAGCTTGGTCGTGGCGCAGAAGCGCAGCAGCAGGCGCGCCGTGCGCTGGACGCGGGGATGAAGGATCCGGCCTTGCCTGCGCTGGCCGCCGCGCCCAGGACGACCACAGGTGCAGCGCGTAGCACAGCGGTGCCGCGTGCACCCGCAACGGTGGCCGACCGTAACAACCGGCAGGCCTACATGCTGGCAACCGAAGCCTATGCGGCCTACGACGCCGGGCAGATGGGCATCGCCGCCAGCAAGGCCGAACAGGCGTTCCGGCAGCAGCCGGAACAGGGCGCATGGGCCCTGCTGTGGGTGGCGGCGCTGGAGGCACAGCAACAGCCCGAACAGGCCGACGCCGCCATCGGCACCGCGCTGCAGCTGGGCGCACCGAATGTCGAAGCGCTGCGCGCGCGGCGCGTGACACTGGGCCGCCAACGCGCGCTGCTGCAGGCCCAGCTGGCCTATCAATCGCTGTCCGCAGGTGAGGATGCCGCCGCCATTGAGCAGGCGCACGCCGCCGTGGAACTGGCACCCGACGTTGCTTCATACCGGTTGCTGCTGATCACCGCGCAGCTGCAGGGCGATCAGCTGGCCGACGCTGAGCACAGTGCTGATCAGGCATTGCAGGTGGACGCCAACGATCTCAATGCCCGGGTGATGCGCGGCTACCTGCGCCAGCGCCAGGGCAGTACGCTGCGGGCCAATGAGGATTTCGATGCCGCGCTCGCCACGCCGGGATCAACCGCGCAGCAGCGCAACGTGCGGCTGCTGGCGGTGGATGCGGCGCTGGCCGCAGGTGATCGGGTACGCGCAGCTGCACTGCTGGCACCGTTGCAGGCGGCGCTGCCGGCAGTTGAAGGCGATGCACGGACACGGCAGCTGCTGCAGCAGGGCATCGAGCAGCGCAGCCGGGCGACCCGTGCCAGTCGCGAGCCTCCCCGCATCAGCGCCGAGGCCTACCCGGCACCGGTCCAGCACTGCCAGTCCGGTGACAGCGGCAACGTCTGCGAACTGGTGCCGGCCGATCTGCAGGGGGATGGCGGTGCCGCACAGCGTGCCTACGCTGCCTACGCGCGCCAGGATTACGCCGATGCCATCGGTGAGGCGCGGCAGGCCGTGCAACTCGCACCGGACGACGCGAACCTGCAAGGCCTGCTGACCACCACGCTGGCGGCGGGCAACCGTGCCCAGCAGGACGAAGCGCGGCAGCGCCTGGATACGGCACTGGCACAGCGTCCTGATGACGCGGGTGCACTGATGCAGCGCGGCTACCTCAACCAGAGGGCCCACGAACCGGCGCGCGCACTAGCCGACTTCCGTGCCGCCGAGGCCACCGGAAAGGCACCGAAAAGCGTAGTGCTCGATCAGGCCTACGCCAGCGCAGCCAACGGCGACCATCCGCAGGCGGTGATGCTGCTGCGCAGCGCCATTGATCGCGCCGATGCCGGTGAGTTGCCACTGGATGCGCACCAGCGCTACAACGTACGCAATGCCATCGCCAATTACTCGCGCGAGTGGGGCGTGATCGCCTCGGCGGGTTTCCGTGGTGCTCGCCAGGCGGCGACCAATGTCGGCGGTGCGGCGATCAGTACGCCCGGCGATTCGGTGTTCAGCACGCTGGAGGCGTTCTGGCGGCCCCCGGCCTTCAACGACCAGCATGGCACGCTGGAACTCTACGCACGCCTGCTCAACACGCTGTACGACGAGGGCGGCACCTACGAATCGATCCGCGCGGTGGACCCGTGCACCGGCGAATCAACGCCGGATGCGCGTGCACGCGCCGAGCGCCTCAGTCACTCGCGTTCCACTACCGGCTGGCCATCCACCATCGCGTCCTTCGGCATGCGCTACGCGTTTGGCCAGACCGGTCTGAGTGCTGGCATCGAGCGCCGACAGTTCCTCGGCAGTGCAACCCGCCAGGGCGAGGTCTACCCCGAATCGGCCGCAGTGCAGTGCCGCCTGCAGCTGGCCCTGAACCGGCCACTGGAAGCCAGCACGCTGGCGCGCTACCGGCTGGCCAGTGGTTCGGGCGGCTGGATGTCCTACCTGACCTATGGCTACTACCATGGCACCGATCTGCGCACCGATGTGAACCAGTGGTGGATGGTCAGTGGCTACGCGCAGGGGGGATACACCTGGGACGACAACGGTGCCACCTTCACCCTCGACGCGCTTGATGCCAACGGCACGCCGGTGCGGCGCCTGGGCGAGGCCAATGGCCGCCTGCATCGCGAACAGTGGTTCGGCGCCGGTGAACTGCGCGCCGGCCGCAGCTTCCGCTTCGGTGCAGGGCAGACGCATTGGGTGGTCACACCCTATGTCGTGGTCGGTGCCGATTGGCTGGACCAGCGCTCGCGCGTGCGCGACATCCGTTACCCGCCGTTCCCGGCGCAGTCGTTCGCGCTCAACGATACGCAGCGCAGCTGGTCACTTGGCGCAGGGCCGGGCGTGGGCGTGCGCTACTGGTTCCGCGAGGACCACTACAACACGCCGCGTTCCTACCTGGACCTGACCGTGCAGTACCGCTTGGCCATCGGCGGCGGTGATACGCAGCGCGCCAAGGGCCTGTTCGCCACCGCCATCCTCTACTACTGAGGCAGGCCCCAGCGTCGCCGCAGCGCTGCGGCCTGCGGCGTGTCCTGGGTCAGCCACGGCTCCAGCGCATAGACCAGCACGTGCTGTGCGCCGCTGTCGCGTGCCCATGCCAACTGCCGCTGGATGCGAGCGGCATCGGCCGTTTCGCCCTTGAATCCGCTGCCGTCGGCAGGGCCGTCGGGCAGTTCGCGGAACAGCTCAACGATCGCATCGAAGCCGATGCCGTGTGCGTGGAAATGATCGAGCAGCGGTTGCAGCTGCTGCACGTTGCCGGCACCGGCCACCCCCACGCCATCCTGCACCATCGGCCGTAGCGTGGCCTGTGCCAGCACCGCCTGCCACAGCGTGACCAGGTTGCCATCGGTCTGCAGGCGGCTGAAGTAACAGGAGATCGCACAGTCACCGCCGCGCGCGCTGGCGGCCTGCACCAACCCGTGCAGCCACTGCGCCAGCCATTGCTGGCGGGCCGGATCGGCCCAGTGGTACTGCTCCAGTTCGTAGGGCAGGTACCAGCCCCCGAAGGCCGGCTGCTGGGCCCAGGGTGCCTGTGCCAACCAGCTGCGTGCGTACGCCAGGCTCTCGGCCAGGAAGGCCTTCAGCGTGGCGTCGTCCGCGGCGATGGCCTGCCACCAGCGTTGCTGGAAGGGCAGGCCGACGCGGATGCGGATGCCGTTCTCGCCGGCGGCGGTGAACAGCTGCTGCAGGCTGCCGTCGGGCAGTGACCAGTCGCCGTCGCTGCCACCGACGATGCCGGTCCATTGCAGCACCAGCTGACGGCAGCCCAGCGTATGCGCAAGCTTCAAGGATCGCTGCCAGTCGGCCAGGCCCCATTGCAGGTGGCTGCGCCACGGCTGCAGGAAGGTGCCATCGACCTGCATCGGCAGCGAGCAGCCGGGCAGGGTGGCGAGCGTAGCGGCCAACGGCGCCAGCACTGCCGCGCGCAGCAAGCGACGGCGCAACGGCGAAGAAGGATCCGCGGGAAGGTCGGGCCGAACCATGCCCGCATCATCCCAGAGCGCCGTGCGTGGCGGGTGAACCCTGCGTCCGGTAGTCCCGGTCGCGGGCCGAAGCGTGCTCTGGTAGCGCCGGCCGCTGGCCGGCATCGCCTACCGCTTATTCCAGCGCGTAGCGCAGGGTAAACAGCACCGCCACCAGCCACACGGCCGGATGCACTTCGCGCCAGCGCCCGGTACCGGCCTTCAGCGCGGCATAGGCAATGAAGCCGAACGCCAGGCCGTTGGCGATCGAGTAGGTGAACGGCATCGCCAGCGCACAGAGTGCGGCTGGCACCGATTCGGTCAGGTCGCTCCAGTCCACTTCCACCAGCTCACGCAGCATCAGGCCAGCCACGAACAGCAGTGCCGGCGCGGTGGCATAGCTGGGCACCATTGCCGCAAGCGGCGAGAACAGCAGCGCCGCCAGGAACAGCGCCGACACCACCAATGCAGTCAGGCCGGTACGGCCGCCCACCTGCACGCCCGAGGCGCTTTCGGCAAAGGCCGTGGTGCTGCTGGTGCCAAGCATCGAACCGGCCACGATCGCGGTGCTGTCGGCCAGCAGCGCGCGGCCGAAACGCTTCTGCGCGCCCGGCAGCTTCAGCAGGCCGGCGCGACCGACCACGCCGTACAGCGTGCCGGTGGCATCGAACACTTCCACCAGCACGAACACCAGCACCACCTGCAGCAGTACTGCGATGGGTGCGCCACCGTCATGGTGCAGCAGGCCCGGCAGGTCCAGCTGCAGGAAGGTGGGTGCCAGGGTCGGCGGCAACGAGACCAGTCCCTGGTACTGCACGTCGCCCAATGCCCAGCCCGCACCGGTCACCGCCAGGATGCCGATCAGGATCGCACCGCGGATGCGGCGCGCTTCCAGCACCGCGATCAGCAGGAAGCCGGCCAGCGCCAGCAGCGGCGGCGCCGTGTTCAACGGGCCCAGCGCCACCAGCGTGTCTTCGTTGCCGACGATCACGCCGGACTTCTGCAGCGCGATGATCGCCAGGAACAGGCCGATGCCAGCCACGATGGCCGAGCGCAGCGACGAGGGGATGCCGGACACCAGCCACGCACGCACGCCGGTCAGCGACAGCACCAGGAACACCAGGCCGGAGATGAACACCGCACCCAGTGCCTGTTGCCATGGCAGGCCAGCGGCACCGACCACGGTGAAGGCGAAGAACGCGTTCAGGCCCATGCCCGGTGCCATGCCCACCGGGAAGTTGGCGGCCAGCGCCATCACTGCCGAACCCAGTGCAGCAGCCAGGCAGGTGGCCACGAACACCGCGCCCGCGTCCATGCCGGTGGTGCCGAGGATCTCGGGGTTCACGAAGACGATGTAGGACATCGTGAGGAAGGTGGTGACACCGGCCAGCAGCTCGGTACGCACGGTGGTGCCGTGCTGCTGCAGCTGGAACAGGCGCTCGAACAGGGACATCGCAGATCTCTCATGCCTGCACGCCCTGCCGCCCCTGGGGACCTGCGGGTACGTCGCCAGGCGGTTAGAAGTGGTAGTTCAACTTCAGCGTAACGCTGCTGTAGTCGGTATGGAAGCTGCGACGGGCCGCAGCCGGGTAGTTGGGGTCTTCCAGGGTCACCGGGCTGGAACCCAGGTGGGTGTAGCGGTACTCGGCACCGGCCGAGAGGCGGTCGTTGAAGCGGTACAGCACGCCTGCCGTGGCGTGGGCGCCGGTGGACACGTGCGAGGCGCGGGTCTCGAATTCGGCCACGCGGCAGCCGTTGGTGGCCTCCACCAGCGACTTGTCGCAGCCCAGGGTGAATTCCTGCCGGGCCACCGTCACGCCGGCACCGACGTAAGGCAGCCAGCGGCCCATGGCGCGGCCCAGCGTCACATCAACGGCGCCTGCGCGGGTCACTGCATCCTTGCCGTGGTACGGGCTGTACTGGTGCTGCTCGCGGTCCTTCCAGTCGCGCGCGACGTTGCCGAAGGACAGCGAACCTTCCAGGCCCACCACGATGTTGTTGTCGAACTGCCAGCGACGGCCGCCCTGCACGCCGCCGGTGAAGCCGCGGATGCTCTTTTCCGATGCGTTGGCGTTGCTGCGGTCCTTGCTGTGGCCTTCGCTGTGCGACGCCTGCACGCCGAAGTAGTAGCCGTCCCAGTCGGAGCTGGCGGCCGCGGCGGTGCCCGACAGCATCAGGGCTGCCGTGGTGATGATCAGTGCTTTCATTGGGGGTTTCCTACGTTGGGGGATGAAGCGGGAACGTAGGAAAACCGAAGGCGGTGCGGCGGAACATACAAATAGTTGCAAGCTGCCAACGGGCCATGTGCGACAAGGTGTTAGGCGTGCTTGATGGGCGTGAAGACGGCGGTCGCAGCGTGAAAAAGCGCCGGACTGCGCGGGAAATGGGGGAGGGCGTCACTACCAACGGTCGTGACACTTTGGGTGGTGGGTACCGACCGTTGGTCGGTACGCATTGAGTCACCACCAACGGTGGTGACCCACCAGAATGCAGAACGGCCGCGCAGAGCGCGGCCGTTCTTCCTTTCTTACTTCAGCGCCTTGAAGCGCAGGCGCTTCGGCGCAGCGTCGTCGCCCATGCGGCGGCGCTTGTCTTCTTCGTACTCGCGGTAGTTGCCCTGGAAGAACTCCACGTGCGAGTCGCCTTCGAACGCCAGGATGTGGGTCGCGATGCGATCCAGGAACCAGCGGTCATGCGAGATGACGAAGGTGTTGCCCGGGAACTCCAGCAGCGCATCTTCCAGCGCACGCAGGGTTTCGATGTCCAGGTCGTTGGACGGTTCGTCGAGCAGCAGCACGTTGCCACCCTGCAGCAGGGTCTTGGCCATGTGCAGGCGGCCACGCTCACCACCGGACAGCGAACCGACCATCTTCTGCTGGTCCTGGCCCTTGAAGTTGAAGCGGCCGATGTAGGCGCGCGACTGGATCTCGATGCCGTTGATGTTGAGGATGTCCAGGCCGCCCGCGATTTCCTGGAAGACGTTGTGGTTGCCTTCCAGCGCGTCGCGGCTCTGGTCCACGTAGGACAGCTTCACGGTCGGGCCGACCACGATCTCGCCGGTGTCCGGCTTTTCCTGGCCGGTGATCATCTTGAACAGGGTCGACTTACCGGCACCGTTCGGGCCGATGATGCCGACGATGGCGCCAGCCGGCACCAGGAAGCTCAGGTTGTCGAACAGCAGGCGGTCGCCGAACTTCTTGGAGACGTTCTTGAACTCCATCACCGCATTGCCCAGGCGCTCGCCCGGCGGGATGAAGATTTCATTGGTCTCGTTGCGCTTCTGGTAATCGACCGACTGCAGCTCTTCCAGGCGGGCCAGACGGGCCTTGCCCTTGGTGCGGCCGCCCTTGGCGTTCTGGCGCGACCACTCCAGTTCCTTCTGGATCGCCTTCTGGCGGGCCTTTTCCTGGTTGTCTTCCTGCTTCAGGCGCTCGTCCTTCTGGGTCAGCCAGTCGGTGTAGTTGCCCTTCCACGGAATGCCGCGGCCGCGGTCCAGTTCCAGGATCCATTCGGCGGCGTTGTCCAGGAAGTAGCGATCGTGGGTGACCGCCACCACGGTGCCGGTGTAGCGCGCCAGGAACTGTTCCAGCCATTCCACCGACTCGGCGTCGAGGTGGTTGGTCGGTTCGTCGAGCAGCAGCATGTCCGGCTTCTGCAGCAGCAGGCGGCACAGGGCCACGCGGCGCTTTTCACCACCGGACAGCTTGCCGACCACGGCATCCCACGGCGGCAGGCGCAGCGCATCGGCGGCCACGTCCAGCTGGTTTTCCAGGGTGTGTGCGTCGCCAGCGGCCAGGATCGCCTCCAGGCGCTCCTGTTCCTTGGCCAGCGCGTCGAAGTCGGCGCCTTCCTCGGCGTAGGCGGCGTACACCGCTTCCAGCGCGGCCTGGGCCTGCAGCACTTCGCCCACGCCTTCCTCCACCGCTTCACGCACGGTCTTGGTCGGGTCCAGCTCCGGTTCCTGCGCCAGGTAGCCGACCTTGATGCCCGGCTGCGGGCGGGCTTCGCCCTCGAAATCGGTGTCCACGCCGGCCATGATCTTCAGCACGGTGGACTTGCCGGCGCCGTTCAGGCCCAGCAGGCCGATCTTCGCGCCCGGGAAGAAGGACAGCGAGATGTCCTTGATGATCTGCCGCTTGGGCGGGACCACCTTGGACACGCGGTTCATGGTGTAGATGTATTGCGAGGACATGCGGTCTCCGTAGGCGCGGCCCTGCGCCCGGTCCGTCACGGGAAGATCCCGTTGCGGCAGCGGGCACAGACTGAAATGGAATACCGCCAATTATAGCCGGAACCGGTTCCGGGCCGCGCCCGGGAAGGGGGCGCCGGGCTGGCCGCCGCCTGAATACTGCGTCACAGTCCTGCAACGGGAAGCGTTTCCAGCCGGAAACGGTTCAGATCGGTTGCGCAATATGGGCTCACCACCCACCCGAGCAGAGGTCTGACATGCGCATCAATCGAGTAATGGCCAGTGCCGTGGCCTCTGTGCTGGCGCTGGGCGCCGTGGCCCCGGCGTTCGCCGACAACGACCATCGCCGCAACCACGACCGCCGCGAATGGCGCGAGGATCGCCGTGAGTGGCGCCACGACCGCCGTGACTGGGAGCGCGACCGCCGCGAGGCCCGGCGCGACTACCGCCAGGATCGCCGCGAGTGGCACCGTGATCATGACCGCTACTACCGCCCGGCACCGCCGCGTGTGGTGTACCGCCCGGCCTATGGCCCGGGCTATGGCTGGAAGGTCGGCCATCGCTACCGCGACTATTACCGCGGCCCGATCTATGTGGTGAACGACTACCCGCGCTATCACCTGCGTCGCCCGCCCTACGGGCACCACTGGATCCGCGATGACCGCGGCAACATGCTGCTGGTTGCCATCGCCACCGGTGTGATCGCCCAGTACGTGCTCAGCAACCGCTGAGTCGGCGGTCATATCCGCGCATGGCGTGGATCTACCGGCACGGCGGGGCAGCGCAATCGAAACCATACGGGGCCGGATTCCTTCGGGGATGCCGGCCCCGTCCGTTTCGGCCCCAGCAGGCCGGTGCGGGGCTACAATCGGGGGCTGAGCCGTACCCCCTTTTCCCTGCCTGCTGGAGTACCCGATGTTCCCGCGTGACGTCCGCATCGAATCCTACGATCCCGAACTGGCCAAGGCCATCGCCGCTGAAACCCAGCGCCAGGAAGACCACGTCGAGCTGATCGCCAGCGAGAACTACACCAGCCCGGCGGTGATGGAAGCGCAGGGCAGCCAGCTGACCAACAAGTACGCCGAAGGCTACCCGGGCAAGCGCTACTACGGTGGCTGCGAATACGTGGACATCGCCGAGCAGCTTGCGATCGACCGCCTGAAGCAGCTGTTCGGGGCCGACTACGCCAACGTGCAGCCGCACAGCGGTTCGCAGGCCAACCAGGCGGTGTACTTCGCCCTGCTGCAGCCGGGTGACACCATCCTCGGCATGAGCCTGGCCCATGGTGGCCACCTCACCCACGGTGCCAAGGTGAATGCCTCGGGCAAGCTGTTCAACGCCGTGCAGTACGGCGTGAACGACCAGGGCCTGATCGATTACGACGAAGTCGAGCGCCTGGCCCTGGAGCACAAGCCGAAGATGGTCGTGGCCGGCTTCTCGGCCTATTCGCAGGTGATCGACTGGGCGCGCTTCCGCGCCATCGCCGACAAGGTCGGTGCCTACCTGTTCGTCGACATGGCCCACGTTGCCGGCCTGGTCGCCGCAGGCGTGTACCCCAGCCCGCTGGAGCACGCCCACGTGGTCACCTCCACCACCCACAAGACCCTGCGCGGCCCGCGCGGCGGCATCATCGTCGCCAAGGGCGCCGACGAAGACCTGGTCAAGAAGCTGCAGTCGATCGTGTTCCCGGGCATCCAGGGCGGCCCGCTGATGCACGTCATCGCCGGCAAGGCCGTGGCCTTCAAGGAAGCACTGGAGCCGGGCTTCAAGGCCTACCAGCAGCAGGTGGTGAAGAACGCCCAGGCGATGGCCAACACGCTGATCGCGCGCGGCTACAAGATCGTCTCCGGTGGCACCCAGAACCACCTGATGCTGGTCGACATGATCGGCAAGGACGTGTCCGGCAAGGACGCGGAAGCGGCGCTGGGCAAGGCGCACATCACCGTCAACAAGAACTCGGTGCCGAACGACCCGCGTTCGCCGTTCGTCACCTCGGGCCTGCGCCTGGGTACCCCGGCGGTGACCACCCGTGGTTACGTCGAGCAGGACTGCGTGGACCTGGCCAACTGGATTGCCGACGTGCTCGACGCGCCGAACGATGACGCCGTGATCGCCCGCGTGCGCGACGCCGTCAGCGCGCAGTGCCGCAAGTACCCGGTCTACGGCTGATCGGGGAGTGGAGTCGGATCCCTTCCCGCAGGGAAGGGCTCTGACCCCAGCATTGGAGCAACCGCGCATGGATGAGCGCCACCTCAAGTATCTGTACACCGCCTTGGCGGTGCTGTTTGGCCTGCCCAGCCTGGCGATGGGCGGCGCGGCAGCGACCATGCTGCTGCTGATGGGGCTGGGCCAGTTCGGTCACGGCACGCTGGCCTCGGTGACGGTGATGCCGCTGTGGGGCCTGGCCGGCATTGCCGGCTGCCTGGCCTGGTTGTGGCTCAGTGCGGGTTTCCTGATGCAGGGGCGTGCCGGGCTGCACGTGCACCGTCTCTGGTGGTGGATGCTGCTGGCGGGCGGTCTCGCCGCCTTGCCCCCGCTGGGGCTGGCGCTGTGGTGGGGCGTCACCGTGCACGCCGAAGGCATCACCCTGTTGCTGCTGGGCCCGTCGATGCTGGTGCCGGCTGCGATGCTGGTGTGGATCAAACGCTGCGCATGACGTGGCCCATGGAAGGAAATCGAACGCATGGATGAGCGTCTGCACAAACGCTGGATGGCGATCGCCGGCCTGCTGGCAGGCCTCCCCACCGTGGCGGCAGGCGGCACGGGTGCCGTTCTGGGGCTGATGGTCGTATGGGATGGCAAGTACCTGACAGGCGACGAGCACACACTGTTGCTGCTGTGGTCGACGGCTGGAATCATCGGCCTGCTGTCGTGGTTGTGGCTGAGCGGCCTGTTCCTGGGGCGTGGCCTTGTCGGCCTGCGCGATTCCCCGGTTGTCGCCTGGGTGGGGTTGGCGCTGGGGGGACTGGCCGCATTGGCCGTGGTTGCCGCCACGCTGTACTTCACCTTCAAGCACGGTGAGATATCGACATTGGCCTTCCTCGGCTTTGGCCCACCGTTGCTGGTGATGGCCGGGCACCTGGTGTGGCTGCGCTGGGCACGCGCAGCCTCGGTGCCGCCGGCACCCGGTTGAGCGCACAGCGCTGACCGCGCTGGAGGCTCTGTTCGGCCGAAATGCAGGCACTTCCGCGCAGACAGCATTTGCTGCGGGGCCCTTTCTCAGGTACCTTTGCGACGCTGCCATGACCGTGGCAATAGGTACTTCCCTGAGCCAGGCGTTCCATGCATTGCCCCTTCTGCCAACATGCCGATACCCGGGTCATCGACTCGCGCGTCTCCGAAGACGGCGCGACGATCCGTCGTCGGCGTGAATGCGAAGCCTGTGGCGAGCGCTTCAGCACCCTGGAAACGGTTGAGCTGAAGCTGCCGGCCATCGTCAAGAGCGATGGCACCCGCGAGGCGTTCGACCAGCGCAAGGTCCGCGCTGGCTTCGACCGCGCGCTGCAGAAGCGTGCGGTGGCCGAAGACAAGATCGAAGCGGCCGTGCGTGCGGTGGTTCACCAGCTGCGCATCAGCGGCGAGCGCGAAGTGCCTTCGATCAAGGTCGGCGAGTTCGTCATGAACGAACTGCGCAAGCTCGACCACGTCGGCTATGTGCGCTTCGCATCTGTCTACCGCAGCTTCGAGGACGTGGCCGATTTTCGCGAGGAGATCGAGAAGCTGGAACGCGACCTGCCGTCCAGCACCGAACAGCTGCAGCTGCTGGGCGACGTGATTGCCCTGACCAAGAAGAAGAAGGGCTGACCGCCTTTTCCCTGGTAGATGCCAACCTTGGTTGGCACTGATGGCCGCATCCACTGGTAGATGCGAACCTTGGTTGGCACTGATGGCGTGGATGCATACCGGCAGCGTTACCATGGCCAGATGACCACCCCGTTCTCCGTCCTCGACCACCTGCACATGGCCAACGCACTTCGCCTGGCCGAGCGTGCCGCCTACACCACCCGCCCCAACCCGATGGTCGGCTGCGTGATCGCCCATGGCGAACGCGTGGTCGGGCAGGGCTGGCACCAGCGCGCCGGTGGCCCGCATGCTGAAGTGTTCGCGCTGCGCGAGGCCGGCAGCGACGCCCGTGGCGCCACCGCCTACGTCACCCTGGAACCCTGCGCGCACTACGGGCGCACACCACCGTGTGCGCTGGCACTGATCGAAGCGGGCGTGTCGCGTGTGGTCGCGGCGATGCGCGATCCGTTCCCCAAGGTCGATGGCGGTGGCTTCGATCTGCTGCGCAATGCCGGCATCGAGGTCGCCGAAGGGCTGATGGCGGCACAGGCGCGCGAGCTCAACAAGGGCTTCCTGTCGCGCGTGGAGCGCAACCGCCCGTGGCTGCGGGTGAAGCTGGCCGCCAGCCTGGATGGCCGTACCGCGATGGCCGATGGCAGCTCCAAGTGGATTACCGGTCCGGCCGCGCGCGAAGACGTGCAGCACTGGCGCGCACGTTCGGGTGCGATCCTGACCGGCGCCGACACCGTGCTGGCCGACGACCCGATGCTGACCGTGCGCCTGGCCGATACCGAGGTGATGCCACCGCTGCGCGTGGTGCTCGATTCACGCCTGCGCTCGCTGGAATGCAGCCGTGTGCGCGAGGGTGGGGCGCCGACGTTGTACCTGCATGGCACAGCAGTAAGCGCACCGGATGCGGCCGACGCCGAATTTGCCAGCGTGCCCTGTGTTGATGGGCGGTTGGACCTGGGCGCGGTACTGGCGCTGCTGGCCGAACGTGGCATCAACGAAGTGCATACCGAAGCCGGCGCGACGCTGGCCGGTGCCTTGCTGCGCGGCGGCTGGGTGGACGAACTGCTGCTGTATCAGGCGCCCACGCTGCTGGGCGATAACGGTCGTCCGCTGCTGGCCGGCCTCGGCATCGAGGCGATGGACCAGCAGCGGCGGCTGCACGTGGTGGATCAGCGGCAGGTGGGTGAGGACATCCGCTTGTTGCTACGGTCGTAGCGCAATGACATGCGCCGGGCATTGTCCGGCGCATGTCGTGGGATGGAACCGCCGGGCATGGCCCGGCGCTACCGCTTACCACCTCACGCGCATTCGTCGGTCCACATCATCTCGGCGATCGGCCGCAGTGCCTTGCACTCCTGCGTCATCTCCTCGGCCGACTGCACCTGCGCCTTGGCCTTCAGTTCCTCGGCCATCGCATCCACGCCGCTGATCTGCTCCGGCGCGATCTTCGCCACGCAGGCGCGGTGCTGCTGCAGCAGCAGGTCGCAGCCCGGTACGCCGGTTACTTTCGGCGCGCTGGCGGCCTGTGCATCCTGCATCCAGTCCTCGAACGGCGCCAGCGCACCGGCTACGGTGCCCACCAGATCATCGAAATTACCGCTGTACCAGTAGCCGTTGTCCTTGGCCGGGTACAGGGTGAAGGTGCCGCTGACCGGCACGCGCACGCCACTCTGCAGTGCCTGGGTGTAGGCATCGGTGAACTGCTTGCGCGCGGCCGGGCTGGCGTCAGACGCGAGGCTGGCGGCAAAGAGCGGGCGGACCTTGCCCAGGTCGGGCAGCTGGCAGCTGTAGGTGATCCGCGCCAGCTTCTGGTCTTCAACGTATTCGTTGTCTTCGACCACGCTCTTGGTCGCGCGGCACTTCGAATCACGCAGCGCCTTGGCATACAGCGCTTCGGTGGCCGCAGCGTCGGACTTGTCACCGGCGCTGGCCAGCACGGTCTGCCACGGCTCGGCCAATGCCTTGGCCAGCGCACCCGGGTTGGGGGTCACGGCGTCCTGGCCTTCGAACGCCGGCTTCAGTGCGTCGTTGAGCGTGCGCGTGGCGGCCGCGTCGTCTTCCAGCAGCACGCGTGCGTACAGGTCGAAGGCCTGCTCGGGCGTCAGCTGGGCCGGTGCAGCGCTGGCAATCAGCGGGGCGCACAGCAGCACGCTGGCCAGAAGGGTACGGGTGGGGGTCTTCATGACGGTGTTTTCCTGTTCCAGAGGCGCGCAAGCCTAGCGCATCCAGCGCTACTTTCGATGGCGGCCAGAGGTCACATGGCGGTGTACCCCGGCCAAAAAAACGGGCCCCTTGCGGGGCCCGTTCGATCGCACGACGAGGGGCGATCGTTGGATCAGAAGCTGGCGCGCACGCCGGCCGAGTACTGGGTGACGTCACGGTAGCCGGAGATCTCGCCCACCAGACCCCAGGTCCTGGTGAAGTTGATCTGGCCGCCGACGGTGCCGACCCAGGTGCCCTTGAAGTTGTTGCCGCCGTCCATGTAGCCGGCCTTGGCCCAGGCTTCGGTCATGCGCGACGGCTTGCCGCGGATGCCCAGGGTGGCGCGGCCCAGGTTGGTGTGGTCCTTGTAGCGGTCGCTGTAGCCGTCGTAACGGTCGGTCAGTTCAGCGCTCTGGCGCACCCAGGCGATATCGGCGGTGAAGTCCAGGCGGTCGGTCCACGGCATGTGGTAGCCGATGCCCAGCTCCGGCTGGTTCAGTTCCAGCTTCAGCGAGCCGTCGCTGTAATGGTAGGTCTTGCTGGTGCGCGACCAGCCACCGAACACGTAGACCTGTTCGGCGATGGCCACAGAGCCACGCAGGTAGCCGCCGTCGACCTTCGGGTCGTCCAGTGCGTTGTCGTCAACCTTGACCTGCGTCCAACCGCCTTCGACGTAGGTGTAGCTCAGGGCGTCGGCCGAAGCCGAGAGCGGGGCGGCGGCCAGCAGGGCGGCCACGATCAGCATCTTGCGCATGGGAATTCCTGTGAATTTCAGTCCTTTGGCGGGCCTGCCCCAGCGGGCTGCCCGTGGCGACCTCATGTCGTCCGGGGTGGAATTTTAATGAAAGTTTTACAAATTGCGAGCGACGGCCGTCACAGCTGTGGCATCCGACCCTGTTCAGCCCGGGCTGGTACACTAGCCAGGCCGGTTCGCCGGTACACAAACGTCTTCAGGGCGGGGTGCAATTCCCCACCGGCGGTAGGTGCGCAAGCACGAGCCCGCGAGCGCCCCGGCCTACGGCCGGGGGTCAGCAGATCCGGTCCAATGCCGGAGCCGACGGTCATAGTCCGGATGAAAGAAGACGGTGCCACAGGGCTCATGCCCTGCGCGTGCCTGTTTGCCTTGCGGCGTTTTTCGCTCACTTTTCGCGGAGAACGTTTCTTGTTTACTGGAATCATCGAAGGCGTCGGCCGTCTGGCCGCACGCGAATCCATCGGCGGCGATGTCCGCTTCACCTTCAATGTCGGGAACCTGCCGTTCGACAACGTGCAGATGGGCGAGAGCATTGCCATCAACGGCGTCTGCCTCACCGTCATCGCATTCGACGCCAGCAGCTTCCAGGCCGATGCGTCCACCGAGACCCTGGGCCTGACCACGCTGGGTCAGCTGGGCGAAGGGGCGGTCATCAACCTGGAGCGCGCCATGCGCCCGACCGACCGCCTGGGCGGCCATCTGGTCAGCGGCCACGTCGACGGCCTCGGCAAGGTGCTGTCCATCCACGAAGACGCGCGTGCCCAGCGCTGGCGTTTCGCCGCGCCGGCCTCGCTGCGCCGCTACATCGCCAAGAAGGGCTCGATCTGCGTGGACGGCGTCAGCCTCACCGTCAACGAAGTGGACGATGAAGGGTTTGACGTCGCCCTGATCCCGCACACGGTGGCCAACACCGCCTTCTCCGCCGCAGGCGTGGGCAGCGCGGTCAATCTTGAAATCGATCTGGTCGCCCGTTACGTGGAGCGGCTGATCAGTGTGCCGACCAACGGTCAGCACCCACAGGGAGATGTCGCATGAATTTCGCCCCGATTCCGGACATCCTGGAAGACATCCGTCTGGGCCGCATGGTCGTCATCGTCGATGACGAAGACCGCGAGAACGAAGGCGACCTGATCATGGCCGCCGAGCTGGTCAAGGCCAGCGACATCAACTTCATGGTCACCCATGGCCGTGGCCTGGTCTGCCTGCCGTTGAACCGCACCCGCGCCGCCGATCTCGGCCTGGCGCCGATGGTGCAGGCCAATACCGCGCAGTTCCAGACCAACTTCACGGTCAGTATCGAAGCCGCCGAGGGCGTCACCACCGGTATCTCGGCGCACGACCGCGCCCACACCATCCGCACTGCGGTGAAACCCAACGCCAAACCGTCGGACCTGCACCAGCCTGGCCACATCTTCCCGCTGATCGCCCAGCCGGGCGGCGTGCTGACCCGCGCCGGCCACACCGAAGCCGCCGTGGACATGGCCATGCTGGCCGGGCTGGAACCGGCCGGCGTGCTGGTGGAGATCCTGAACCCGGATGGCAGCATGGCGCGCCGCCCGGAACTGGAAGTGTTCGCCCGCGAGCACGGCCTGAAGATGGGCTCCATCGCCGACCTGATCGCCTACCGCCTGGCCACCGAAAAGACCGTCGAACGCGTGGACGAGCGCGAGATCGACACCGAATTCGGCCCGTTCAAGCTGGTGACCTACCGCGACCGCATCGCCCACGACCTGCATTTCGCTCTGGTCCGCGGCACCCCGGACGCGGACACCCCGACCCTGGTACGTGTGCAGGTGGAAAACCCGCTGGCCGACCTGCTGCACTGGCGCCGTGACGACTTCGGCGTGGCGGCCACCGATGCCCTGCGTGCGATCGATGCCGAAGGCGCGGGCGTGATGGTGGTGCTGTCGGCCCCACGCGACGGCGAAGCCCTGCTGGCCCGCCTGCGCCAGCAGCCGGCGCCGGTGGTGCCGGGCAAGGACAAGGACGTGAGCCAGTGGCGCCGCAACGGTGCTGGCGCGCAGATCCTGTCCGACCTGGGCCTGGGCAAGCTGCGCGTGCTGGGCACCCCGCGCCGCCAGATCGGCCTGGCCGGGTACGGCCTGGAAGTGGTGGAGACGGTTACCCCGTAACGCGCCCGCTGCGCTCGCCGGGCACGGCCTGCCGCTACCCTGGCGCCCCCTAATCCGGTAGCGCCGGGCCATGCCCGGCGGGTTCCCCAGGCCCCCGCCAGCCACGGCCGGGGCCCATCCACGCTAGAATTACCCCCTTATCGAGTCCCCCAAGCCGCATATGAGCCACTACGAAGGCGATCTTCGCACTCCCGAATCGGCGCGCTTCGCCATCCTGGCCAGCCGCTGGAACGCCCGCATCACCGATACGCTGGTCGCTGGCGCCCGCCAGAGCCTGGCCGGCAACGGCATCACCGAAGCCAACATCGACGTGATCCGCGTGCCGGGTGCCTGGGAGCTGCCGCTGGTGGCCGCGCGCCTGGCTGCCGCCCATGAACACGCCGCCATCCTCACCCTGGGCTGCGTGATCCGTGGCGATACCCGCCACTATGAACACGTGGCCGACCGCTGCGCCGAGGGCCTGATGCGCGTGCAGCTGGACTTCGGCGTGCCGGTGCTGAACGGCGTGCTGGCGGTGGAACGCGTTGAAGACGCCGAGGCCCGCGCAGGCGGCAGCCACGGCAACAAGGGCGAGGAAGTCGCACTCGCCGCATTGGAAATGGTCAATCTTCTGGAGCAGCTGCCATGAACAAGAACACCCAGGGCAAGCCCTCCGGTAAACCCGTCCGCCGCGATGGCGTCGATCCGGTGCTGCGCTCGCGCGCCCGCCGTCGTGCCGTGCAGGCCATCTACGCCTGGCAGATCTCCGGCGGCAACGCCCAGTCGCTGATCGCCCAGTTCGCCCACGAGCAGGCCCGCGAAATCGCTGACCTGGCGTACTTCGAGGCGCTGGTGCACGGCGTGCTCGACAACCGTCGCGACATCGACGAAGCGCTCGGCCCGTACCTGGACCGTGGCATCGAAGAAGTGGACGCGATCGAACGTGCGGTGCTGCGCCTGGCCGCCTACGAACTGCGCTACCGCCTGGATGTGCCGTACCGCGTGGTGATCAACGAAGCCATCGAATCGGCCAAGCGCTTCGGTTCCGAACACGGCCACACCTACGTCAACGGCGTGCTGGATCGTGCCGCCGTGGAATGGCGCAAGGTCGAATCGGGTCACTGACCCGGTTCTGCTCGTCCTGGACGGGCCGTGACCTGCTGGGTCGATACCGGCCCTGACTCCGCTTCTGGTGGGTGCCAACCCTGGTTGGCACCGATGCCCGAGATCGCCGCCACCCCCACGGGAACGCCCCATGTCCCTGGCTGAATTCGCCCTCATCGACCGCATCCGCGCCCGCACCGTCGAGCGCGACGACATCGTGCTCGGTATTGGTGATGACGCTGCACTGCTGCAGCCGCGCCCGAACGAACAGCTGGTGGTCACCGCCGACACACTCAACAGCGGCGTGCACTTCCCGGCCGAAACGCCGGCGTTCGACATTGGCTGGAAGACGTTGGCCGTCAACCTGTCGGACCTGGCTGCGATGGGCGCGCGCCCGGCCTGGTGCACGTTGGCGCTGTCATTGCCCGATGCGAGCGAGGATTGGATCGAAGCCTTCGCCGACGGTTTCTTCGCACTGGCCGACCAGCACGACATCGCCCTGATTGGTGGCGACACCACGCGTGGCCCGCTGTCGCTGTCGGTCACAGCGATGGGGCAGGTGTCGCGCGGCCAGGCGCTGCGTCGTGATCGCGCACAGATTGGCGATGACATCTGGGTCAGCGGCACCCTCGGCGACGCTGCCGGTGCACTGCGGTTGTGGCAGCAGGGGGCGCTGAACGTGGCCACCGCCACGCTGCTGGCCGACTACGAGAGCCTGCGCCTGCGTCTATTGCGGCCGACCCCGCGCGTCACCCTCGGCCTGCGCCTGCGTGCATTCGCGCATGCGGCCGTGGATATCTCCGATGGGTTGCTGGCCGACCTTGGCCACATTGCTGCCCGCAGCGGCGTGCGCGCCGAAGTCGATGCCGATGCGTTGCCGATGTCTGCGGCGCTGCGCGAATTGCTGGGCCGCGATGCTGCCCGTGAGTGCGCGCTGCACGGCGGCGACGATTACGAACTGTGCTTCACCGCCGCCGCCGACCAGCGCGACGCGTTGCACTTCGTTGCCGAATCGCTGGATCTGCCGATCACCCGCATCGGCCGCATCATGGAAGGGCAGGGCGTGCACACCGAAGGCCACGACGGCCCCAGCGGGTACGAGCACTTCGCCGGCTGAGCACGCAGGTCATGCCTGCTGCTGCGCGGCAACCTGACGTTCGATGCTCGCCGCGATCAACGCGATAGCCTCAATGACGATCGCCTTCGACGCCGCATCTGTCGCGCCGGTGCTGCGCAGGGCCTGTTCGGCCTGTTGGCAGCTGCGCGCTGCCTGGGCTTCTCCCAGAAATACCAGCGCGCCGGCGAAGCTGTGCAGCTGATCGATCATGGCCGGTGCATCGGCACTGTCCAGCGCCTGGGTCAACGCCGCGTAGTCGCGATGCGCGGTCTGCAGGAACGCCTCGCGCATCTGCCGCTGAACCGCCGCGCTCACTACCGGAGGCAGTGGTGCCTGTGCCGAGCGATCGAGGTCGAATCCATGCAGCGCGGCCTCTAGCGACGGCAGGTCGAGCGGCTTCAGCAGCAGCGTGGACATGCCGGCCTCGCGTACGCGCTGCGCGTCCTCGGGCATCGCATTGGCGGTGAGCGCGACGATGGGGATGGAGGGGTCATCCGCACGCAGTTTCCGGGCCAGCCCGTATCCGTCCAGGTGCGGCATGTTCAGATCGGTCAGCACGATGTCGAACCGGCCCTCGCGCCAGCGTTGCCACGCCTCCTCGCCGTCGGCCGCGAGGGTGACCTGCCAACCCAGCGCATGCAGTTGCCCCAGCGTCACGTCGCGGCTGATCACGCTGTCATCCACCAGCAAGGCGTGGCCACGCGGGGAATGCGCGCGCTCTACAGGCGCCGGCCGTGGCGGCGTGCCTGCCACGGCGGTGGTCCGGCGTGCTGGAATGTCCAGGCGGAAAACGCTGCCGGTGCCCGGGGTGCTGCGCACGCCGAGGGTGCCGCCGAGCAGTTCGGCGAAGCGTTGGCACAAGGCCAGCCCCAGGCCACTGCCGCCGTGCTGCCGTGCCGAGCCGGCACCGACCTGCACGAACGGTTTGAACAACACGGCCTGTGCTTCGGCATCGATGCCCGGGCCGGTATCGCGCACCTCCACGTGCAGCCACTCGGTGCCATCGGGCCGCAGCGAGGCATCAACGCTGACCGCCACCGTTCCCGATGCCGTGAACTTCACCGCATTGCCCACCAGGTTGTTGATCACCTGCGCCAAGCGACCTGCGTCGGCCACGTAGGCTGGCCCCAGCGCATCGCCGGTGTGCAGCTCCAGGCGCAGGCCTTTCGCGGTGGCCTGTGGCTCGAACAGTGTCGCGGTCTGCTGCAGCAACACACGCGGGTCGAAAGGCGCCGGTTCCAGCGTCATCAGCCCGGCTTCGATACGGGAAAGATCCAGGGTGTCGTTCACCAGCCCCTGCAGCACATCGGCCGCGCTGCGCGCGCGCGTGACATGCGTATGCGCCGCCGCCGGCATGGTCTGGCGGGCAAGCAGTTCAAGATGGCCGAGCACGCCGCTCAAAGGGGTGCGGATTTCATGGCTGATCATCGCCACGAAGGCGGTCTTGGCCTGGTCCGCAGCCTCGGCATCGTGCTGGGCCTGTTCGGCATGACGCCGTGCATCCAGCAGACGCTGCTGGGTTTCGGTCTGTGCGGTCACATCGGTCACCGCGCAGACCCAGATCGCCCGCCGCTGGTAGCGCGCGGCGGCCACGATGGATTGCAGGTAGCGCGATGGACCGTGCTCGTCCGCGGACGGCGCCTCGAACAGCTGCCCGTGTACCTGGCCGTCAACGCGTTGCACCAGGCGGCCGACCAGTGCGTCCAACAGGTCGCCGGTGGTGTCGCCGATCAGCTGCTGCAGTGCCTGGTTGTGCAGGATCACCTGCCCGCTCTGCTGATCGAGCAGGCACAGGCCGACCGGCGACGTTTCGATCAAGGTGCGGCTCAACGCTTCGCTTTCATGCACCCGTGCGGCTTCTTCCAGCGCCGGCCGCAGCACGCGCCGGTCCACCAGCAGCAACAGCGTCCACAGTGCGGCCAGCAGGGCGGCCAGGGCCAGCCCACCGCCGAGCAGATAGGTCCGCTGCGCCGCCCAGATGTCGGTCCAGCGGTAGAGCCGCAGCAGCGTCCAGTCGATGCCCTGCAAGGGTGCGGACATCACGAAGGCACGGCCGGCAGGCAGTGCCAATAGCGTAGGCCGGGGCGATGGCGCGGCGCGCAGCGCAGGCCCGGAAATCGCAGCGTCTGCAGCACTGCGCAGAACATCGTTTCCCTGCCGGTCCAGCACCACCCACATTCCCGGGCTGGCCTCCTCCAACCGCTCGCGCAGGCCTTGAAGCGGTTCAAACGTCAGCCGGTTGATGAAGGGGGTGCCATTGCTGCGCAGGCGCATCTGGGTGACCAGTGCATCCTCGCCGGTGAACGGATTGCGGCCGAAGTAGGCGCGCAGCCGGCCACTGTCCAGTTGAAGCTCGGAGTCCGCACCCGCTGACTGCCAGCCGGCATCGGCGGTCTGTGCCAGCGCGGCCAGTGCCTGTTCACGGGTAGGCACCTTCATGTGCTGCAGCAGCTGCGCTTCATCATGCAGCCCGGCGATCGCAAACAGGCGCCCTTCCGGTTCGAAGGCGAAGGAGATCAAGGAAGTGGGCGAATCCTGCGCCGCTACGGTGGCGGCCATGTACGCCGAATAGGTCTGCACCATGCCCAGGTACGCCGCCTCCGCCTGTGGCGGAAGACGGCCCTCGCGCGGGGACAGCGCCAGCCAGGGGACGGACAGGGCGCCGGGTGCCACCACGCCGGCCTGGCCATCCTGTGCTGAAAAGCGGGCAGCAACAGGCAGGCCACCGGCCACCAGTGCGGTTTGCTGGGTAGCCCACAGCATGGCGTTGGTGTTCAAGCTGGCCACGTAGGCCCGCCTGCGCTCGCCAATGTAGCGATCCACCGTCTGCTGGCCGCGCTGCAGCGCCTCGCGCTCGTTGAGGTGCACCGTTTCCAGCCGCAGCCACAGCGCCGCGCAGCCGGCGGCCAGGAGAAGCAGGGTCAAGATGGCACCGCCGCCGAACAGCAGCCGGCGCTGCAGGCCTTGCAGGGTGGCAAGCACGGAGCCCGGGGGTGACGCCATGGTGCGAACCTGGGTTGTGAGGCTGTGGCGTGCAGCGTGACGCGTATGCCACCCTCAGTGCAAGTCATTGCCGGAGCACTGCGGAAGCCCGATCTACGTTTACCGATCAACGCGCGCCTCGGCCTCACGGGGCGTGCCGTAATCATCCAGCCATTTGAACGCCACCGTTGCGGGCATCGCTGCACCTTCCGGCAGCGCATAGCGCACCTGTGCCCCCGGCGCGATCATATCCACGTCCACGCTGCGGCCATCGGCCAGCGTCAATGAACTCAACGAGACGTGGTACGCGCTCGGATTGCGAACCCGCAGGCCATCACCATCGGCAGACCACTGCAGCGTGGCCGCTGCATCGCGTGCACTGCCCGGCAGCCCGGCCGGGCGATGGAACAGCTTCACCCGCGTACGCACCGCGAACTGCAGCAGGTTCTTGCTACTGGCATCGCTGGGCTTGGGCGGAATGTCCAGCAGATTGAAATAGAACACCGATTCGCGATCGGTTGGCAGCGGTGACTCCGACGGGCGCGGTGCGTAGGTGACGCGATATGCCTGGCCCTGCTTCGGTTGTAGCAGCCGTGGCTCGGCCGGTGTCAGCCGGAACGGCGTGCGTACGTTCTCCGGGCGCGACTGGCTGTCGCCGTCATCGATCCACACCTGGGTCATCGCCGGCAGTTCACCCACGTTGCTCGCCCTGACTGTCACGTCGCGGCCCTTGCTGGCATCGTGCACGATGCGCGTGCCCTGCAGCGTCACCGCGGCCGATGCCGGCAGCGCCGCCGACACGGCCAGCAGCGCGCATATCCACGTCCTGGCGCGGAGTTTCATGGTCAACCTCGTTGAAAGGGGCAGGCCGTCGCTGCGTGGCGCCAGCCTGCCGGAAGCGCGTTACTTGTAGACCACCACGAAGTCGCCCGAGGCATTGGCGGTGCCAGCCCGCGCGTTCTGCGCCGGTGAGGCGTACCACGCGCTGTAGTCCAGCTGGCCGCTGCCACCGGCGGCGATCGTCACCCACACCGCCGGATCTTCACCGATCTTCTGCTGGTTGCCGGCCGCGTCGTACAGGGCCACGCCAACATTGGCTGCAGAGGACGCTGCCGTCAGTGCCAGGTTGCCGGTGCTGCCATCGGGCGTACCGCCGAAGCGCACACCCACATCCTGCGATGCACCCGAGCCGGAGCAGTCCAGCGCGATGGTGAAGTTCTTCTGGCCGGCACGGGTGCTGGCGTTTACCGAGGCCAGATCGACCTTGCCCATCGGCACGGTGATGGTGCCGCCGGTGGAGCCCACCGAGCAGGTGGAGGTCATCAGTTCGCCGGTGATTTCCAGCGTTTCGGCAGACACCGACGGCGCGGCGATGGCGAAGACGGAAAGGGACAGCAGGCGGAGCGTCAGGGGCATGACAGTTCTCGGTTGTGGAATGAAGGCACGCAGTGGCCGCCCATGGCAGCCAGCGCGGCCAGTTTCGACGCGCGCGCCAGGCCACGGAATGCAACAAGTTGCAAAAGCCCGTTGACGTTCGCGAACTGCAATTAATCCGATAGGAATTGACAGCGCCGCTGCCTAGACTGCGCGGCCTCGATTGGTTTCCAAGGGGATCGCTATGCGGATTCCATCCTCCTTTCCACAATCGCTTCGCATGACGGCCTTGGCCGCGGTGCTGCTTGCAGTTGCAGGGCAGGCCGCAGCATGCGTTCGATTGAGGCTCGATGATCAGGTTGATGAGCTCGTTCGGACGGTCCCCAACCTGGATCGCCCAGATCAGCATTTTTCAGGCACAGGTGTGACGCTCTCAGATTCCTACCAGTGTCCGCCCGGGCAGGAAGAGTTCCTGGTGAGCATGAACCTCTCGGGGCTGACCTATGAGCGCGAGATTTCCTACGCAGGGCTGTCGGTTCCCGCTTACAGCTTGGGTCCACGCTCGCCGTTGGTGATCTTCCTGCATGGCGTACGTGGTTCCGGCGGTTTCGGTGGCTCTCTCTCGGCCATTCCATTGCGCAACGGCTTGCTCAACCGGAATCCAGGTACGTTGCTCGCCTCGGCATCTACAATCGAGCACTACATCCAGATCCGAATCTTCTTCCGCGGTGGTGCGATGGAGAGCGTGCCTCGCTCATTCCTGGGTACGGTAGAGACGTGGCCGGTAAGTAATCCGGCCAATCCATTCCGGCATTCCTTTACGGTGGAGTTCACGGTCCCTCCCGTCACCTGCACGCTCGCCAATGCGTCCCACACCCTTGACGACGTGCTCGCCAACGAACTCGCCGCCAGCGGCAGCAACGCGAAGGAATCCAGCTTCGACGTCGCGATGAACTGCCCGATGGACAACATCGACGTGCAGCTGTCGTTGGCCGATGCCAATGATCCTGGCAGCAGCAACGGCCAGCTCGCACCTGCCCCCGGCACCACCGCCGGCGGCGTGCAGGTGCAGCTGCTACGCGGTGGCCAGCCAGTGCAGTTCGGCCAGGCGTGGTCGCATGGCTGGTCCAGCAAGGGCCAGCAGGCCATCCCGTTCAGTGCGCGCTATCTGCGTACAGCCGATCCGCTGGTGCCCGGCGACGTCAAAGGCGAGGCGGTGCTGACCGCCGACTACCGATGATGGCCGTTGGCCATGCCCGTGCCGCCACGCGTTCGCTCTGCACTGCCATCGGTGCGGTGTTGTCGACGGGGCTGGCGTTCGATGCCGCCGCTGCGCCGGTTGAGTTCAGCGAAGGCTTCCTGATCGGCGGCGAAGCCATCGACATGGCGCGATACGCCAACGGCAATCCGTTGCCGGCTGGCGATCACGCGGTGGACGTGCATGTGAACGGCCAGTTCCTGCGCAGCCAGGACATCCGCTTTGTCAACCAGGACGACCCGCAGATCGCGGTGCCATGCCTTTCTCCGATGCTGGTACGCGGGTTGCCATTGAAGCCTGCGCTTCTTGAGGCCCTGCCGTCCGAAGAGAACACCTGTGTGGATCTGCCCGCGCTGGTGGAGGGTGCCAGTACCACCTTTGACAGCGGCGAGTTGCAGTTGTCCCTGAGTATTCCGCAAGCGGCCCAGGCCATCGCCGCGCGTGGCTTCGTGGCACCGGAACTGCGCGACGACGGCATCACCGCCGCCTTCATCGACTACAGCGCCAACCACTACCGCAGCCAGGGCAGCGACAGCAGCTACCTCGGCCTTCAGGCGGGCCTGAACCTGGGCGCATGGCGCCTGCGCCACCGCGTGTCGTTCACCCATGGCAGCCAAGGCACCCGCCACGAGGTCATCAGCAGCCATCTACAGCGCGACATTCCGCGCTGGAACAGCCAGCTGCTGCTGGGCCAGGGCAACACCGGTGGCGAGCTGTTCGAAAGCGTGCCGTTTACTGGCGTGCGCGTGGCCAGCGACGAACGCATGCTGCCCGATTCGCTGCGCGGCTATGCGCCGGTGGTGCAGGGCATTGCCGAAGGCAATGCGGTGGTCACCATCCGCCAGAACGGCAGCATCATTCACGAAAGCAATGTGGCGCCGGGCCCGTTCACCATCGAGGATCTGTATCCCACCAACTTCGGCGGCGATCTGGACGTCAGCGTTACCGAAGCCGATGGCCGCGTGCAACGCTTCAGCGTCAACTTCTCCGCTGTACCGCAGGCGCTGCGCGCTGGGTCGTCGCGCTTTGCGGTCACCGCGGGCGAGCTGCGCGACACCGGCAACACGCTGCAGGCGCTGCGCTTCACCGAGGGCACCTACGCGCGCGGCCTGAACAACCGGCTTACCGTGCTGGGTGGCGCGCAGCTGGGTGAGGACTATCGCGCCCTGCTCGCCGGTGCTGCGGTCAACACGGCCATCGGTGCATTCGGTGCCGATGTCACCCATTCGCGCGCCCGCCTGCGCGGCAACGACACCGCCACCGGCAACAGCTTCCGCGTGAATTACCAACGTTACGTGGCGCGCACCGGTACGAACTTCGGCCTGGCTGCGTATCGCTACAGTACGCGCGGCTTCCTCAGCCTCAACGATGTGGCACGCGCGCAGAGCGACGACTGGGGTTACGGCCAGCGCGCCCGCCAGCGCTACCAGGTGAACTTCTCGCAGAAGGTCGGCCAGCGCAGCAACCTGTATCTCAGCGGCGGCCATGTGTCTTACTGGGACAGCGCCCGACGCCGCAACGATTTCCAGGTGGGCTTCCAGAGCACGCTGGGGCGGGTCAACTACGGTGTGTCCGCGCTGCGCTTCCGCGTGGGCGATGGCCGCCAGGACACGCGCTATGCGTTCACCCTCAGCGTGCCGCTGGGCCGTAGCGCCAACGCACCGCGTGCCAGCACCCAGCTCAGCCAGGCCGATAGTGGCAGGCAGTCGCAGCTGGGCATCACCGGCAGCCTGGGTGAGTCACGTGCGCTGAGCTACAGCCTGTCCAGCGCACAAGGCAATGGACAGAACAGCCATAGTGCTTATGCCGCGTGGCAAGGCAGCCGTGGCAATCTCAATGCCGGCTACAGCCGCAGCGGTGACTACCGTAGCCTGTCGCTGGGTGCGTCGGGCAGCGTGGTGCTGCATGGCGGCGGGTTGAACCTGGGCACTCCCGTGGGCGAGGGCTTCGCGCTGGTGCAGGCGCCGGGGGCGCAGGGCGCACGCATCGGCAGCAGCACTGACCTACGTGTGGCGCGCAATGGCTACGCACTGCTGCCGCACATCAGCCCCTATCGCTGGAACACCATCGACCTGGACCCCTCCGGCCTGCCGCTCGAGGTGGAGCTGCTGCAGACCTCGCAGCGTGTGGCACCCACCGCCGGTGGCATCGTGCGCGTGCCGTTCCAGGTGCGCCGCGAGCGCACGCTGTTCATCGACGCCACCGACGCGCTGGGCCAGCCGCTGCCGTTTGCGGCGGTGGTGCAGAGCGAAGACGGCGCGCCGGTCGGCGCGGTGGGGCAGGGCGGGGTGATCCAGCTGCGCGGTGCGCAGGACAGTGGCAGTTTGATCGTCGACCCCGATGGCAAGCGACGCTGCCGCATCGACTACCGCATGCCCGACGCGCCGGATGCCTACGGGCTGTCGTGGAACCAGGCCGTGTGCGTACCGCAGCCGTTGCCGCCGGAGAGCCTGCAGGCGGGCACGCCGGAGCAGGAAGAGGCACCGCCCCATGAGTTTCGTCTTTCCTTTCAACGTTCACAGGAGTTCAACCATGTCCCGTTTCCTTCTTCAGGTGATCGCGGTGCCGATGCTGTGCCTGATCGCGTCGGCCGTAGGTGCCCAAACCACACTCACCATCAGCGGCCGTGTGCTGCCGGGCACCTGCACGCTGGCAGCGCCCACCATTGCACTGGATCCGGTGAAGGCCGATGAAATGACGCCAGGTGCCGCCAGCAGCGTGAAGGCCGGTGCACTGAACTTCACCGGCTGCGTGGGCGTCAGCCGTGCGCGTCTGTCCTTCGATGGCACGGCCGCCGACGGTGATCCGGAGCGCTGGAAGAACACCGCCGCCACCACGCCAGCAACGGGTGTGACGGTCGCGCTGCTGGCCGGCGCGACCGGCAACACCTACCTGAAGAAGGGCGACACTGATATTCCGGTGGCTGTCTCTGGCGCGACGGCGTCCTATCCGCTGCGCGCGGGTTACTTCATTCCCAACACCAGTGGTATCAACGCAGGCAATATCTCCACCGAGATCGTGGTCACCGCGGCCTACGACTGAAAACCGGCGCGGCCCTGTAGAGCCGAGCCCATGCTCGGCTGCTCATCGGTCAGGCTCCAGGCAAGCCGGGCGTGGGCTCGGCTCTACAGAAGCCGCTAAGCTGCGTGCAGCTGCACATCCACATACTCGGCCAACCCCCGGCACGCCAGCAGCAACCCCTCGCGCGCGTCATCGTCCACCTGCTGGCTGATCTCGCCATCCACGCGCACGCGCTCGGTGGCGTGCAGCAGTTCAAGTAGAAATGTCAGCCCGGCATTGGCGCGGTCGATGCGCGCCAGTGCCAGCCGCTGCCCCGGCGTGCGGCCTTTGCCCGGCCACGGCTGTCCATCGGCGGCGTCGCCCTGGCGGATGTGCTGCAGGCAGTGCAGCAGCGTGATGGTGCCGGGCGCTTCGCCCTCCTGCAGTGCGGCGAAGGTGCTTTCCAGCGTGCGCGCCAGATCGTCGGGCAGGCGCGTGGCGGCCTCGCCCAAGGTGGCAAACAGGTGGGGATAGTGTGACGTGGTCATGGCGGCGTCCTTGTGTGCGAAGCAAGGGGCCACCCCGCTTAACAGCGAGGGTGGCGGACGGTGCGTGGTTGCAATACCGGAGGTAACTACGCGAAACGCCGGCGGGCACGAGGCCCCCACACACCGCCCGCCATGTACGAGCGGACAGAATGTCTGCCGGCGCCGCCCGATGGATGAGCGACGCCGACAGACAAGCGTAAACAACGTAGTTACCAAACGGGATTGCAAGCCCGTGCCACCCGTTGTCGGTGGCGGACACATGATGCGCACGAAGGTGCCGCTGTACCAATCAGAAAAGTTTCAAATTCAAAGTTATTGCAATCTGCATGCGCGCGAAAGATCGCCGTGCAGAGTGAGGCGAATGCGTCAGCATTCGCGCAGCGTCCTTGTAGAGCCGAGCCATGCTCGGCTTGCCGCGCGAAGCGCGGCGCTTTCCGCAATCTGATCGGACAGCAGCCGAGCATGGCTCGGCTCTACAGAAAGCAGAACGGCGCCGGAGATGTCGGCGCCGTTCTATTCCCATTACCAGCTGTACGCCACCGACAGGTTGGCGGTCGCCTCGCGATACCCACTGTCACCACGCATCACACCAAACCCGCCCCATGCACTGAAACCGGAACGGAATTCCACACGCGCACCTGCGCTCAGTTCATAGCGGTTGCGCGGAATGCCGGCCTTCAGCACTTCATCATCGAAGGCGATGCCATTACCCGCGCCATCGCGGTACCAGTTGGCCGCCAGATAAGGGCTGACCGAGGCACCCGCTGCCGAGCGCGATTCACCCTGCAGGCGCAGGCCGGCACGGCCGGAAAGGCCACTGTTACCCGCTGCACGCACCACGGTGCCATTGGTTTCGGTATGCACGTCGGTCTTCGCGTCGGTGTAGATCAGCTGCACCTCCGGCTGAAGGCTCAGCGCGGTGTTGCCGATCTGGCCGATGCCGAAGCGGTAGCCGGCTTCCACAGACGACTGCCAGATATCCGAGTCGTAGCGCTCTTCGGCCAGACCGTCGCCCTGCACGCGGTTGCGGAACTGGCCGCGCTGCACGCTGGCGTCCACGTACATTGCATCATTGGCCCAGTTGCCATACACGCCCAGAGCACCACCTTCCACCTTGCCGCGTGCGCTGAAACCGGTCACGTCCGAACGCGAGGTGGCGCTGCTGCGTGCCGCGGTACCCATCACGCCGACGCGGCCACGGCCGTCATCGAACACGCCGACGTCCGCACCCAGCTGCAGGCGCGAGCGGTCCACGCGCAGGTCGAGCTGGTCATCCACTGCACCGAGCTTGCTCTGGGTGCCGTCCACGCGGGCCCAGCCACGGATGCCCTCCGCCGCCGCGGCGCCGCCCTGGCGATCGCGGTAGCTGTGGCGCAGCATCTGGTCGAGCGCGAACTGGTTGGCCAGGTAGGCGCCGGTCTCCGGGCGCAGGATCGGGATGGGGGTGATCGGGTCGATGGGATCAATCGGATCAATGATCGGCTTGCACTGCGGCAGGGTCGGGTCGGCCAGGCACGGGTCCGGCGTGGTCGCCAGTTCCGAGCGCAGGTACCAGTTGCCGTTGGCGTCCTTCACCAGGAAGTACTCGTACTGGCCGCCCACAGCGCGGCCGACCAGATCGAACTGCGCGTTGGAGGCGCCGCCGATGTCGATCAGCTCGATGCCGCGTTCGGTCTTGGCACCAGCACCGCCGGCATTGAGCACGCGCACGTTGGCCTGGCCGTTGGCATCACCAGCAATCACCAGCGTGTCAGTCAGCGAGGTGTCGTCACCCAGCTGGGTGTTGAACAGCAGGGTGCCGCCGTTGCCGGTGAACTCGTCCAGGCTGAGGGTGTTGAAGCTGCTGCCATTGCCCAGCGCCACGGTACCGCCGGCGCCCAGGGTGAGATGGCCCACGCTGCTGTCGCCGGTCATCAGCCAGGCGCTGTCGGTATCGATGGTGGCGCTGGTGACGTTGATGAAGCGGCCGTCGATCTGCGCCTTGTTGCGCAGGAAGACGTCCAGGCTGCCATCAACCGTTGCGGCATCGAAGCTGACATTGCCGATCAGGCGCGCGTCATCCACGTTGAAGCGCACATGGCTGGCCCCCGGCGTGCTGCTACCGGTAAGCGAGTCCACCTGCAGCAGGTTGCCATTCCCCCCGATCAACCGTGCACCGTTTGCCACGGTGATCTCGAAGTCGGCAGCCTCGTCGGCGCCCACGCGGATCGCCGCGCCGCGCCCGGAGCGAATAGTGGAACCGTCAATACCCAGACGTAGCGTGTCGGGCGTATGGATCGAGCCGTACATCAACACCCCCACGTTGTCGGCGTCGATTTCCGAGCCATTGACGATGTCTACCCGGCCGTTTTCCATGCGCACGCCCAGACCACTGGACATATCGCTACCGCTTGTCGTGTCCTCCACGCGCACATGGGTGGAATCCAGAATGGACCAGGCGCCGGGCAAGGGAATGCCGCCGGGGGTGCTGCCCAGCGTCAGGCCGATGCTGAGTGGATTGCTTGGCAGCAGGCCGTCGGCAGCGGTGACAAGAATGCGGCTGCCGATCAGGTGCGCCGACGAGGAGCCCTGCACCAGGATGCCGCCACCACGGATCGTACTGAACTCTGATTCGAAGCGTGCCGTCCCGTCCAGTTCCACTGCACGCTGGTGGGAGCCGCTGCGGTTGATGGTGGCATTCCATATGGTCACGCGTGAATCAACGGCACGGATGTTGTTGGTCTGGCCACCCGTCACGTTCAATATCGCGTCGTTGCGCAGCGTCCATTCCTCAATCGGGTCGCCGTCGTTGACCGATGCCACGGTACCGTCCAGATCACCGGCCCAGGCGCCGGCCAGCGGCAGCATGCAGAGTGCGAGGACGATGCCACGCGCCAGCGGGCGTTGATGAGGATGAGCAGTGCGGGTGCGATGACGGTTCATGGTCTTGTCCTTTCTGGGAAAGAGTCGACACAGAGAGTCGTTCAGGCACTCGTTCACGTATGTGGCCTTTTCGACCTGTTCGCGTGAAGCGTGCGTGATGGGCCTAAGTAGGCAACCTGTGTCTTGATCGGCACGAATTTTGGGTGCAGGTACAGCTCTGGCCCATGCAATTAGTTGCAAAACCGGCTTATTTGGCGCGCGTGCTTCAGGGCGGTTAAGGCGATGGCAGAGAGCGCTGGAAGCTACGCGCAAGACCCTTGTGGAGCTGAGCAGATGCTCAGCCTACCGCGCTAAGCGCGGCGTTCTTCGTGACCTGACCGGAGAGCAGCCGAGCATGGGCTCGGCTCTACAGAAGGCGCATCGTGCACAGTGGAACGGCGCCGGGCATGCCGGCGCGGTAACAGCTGTACGCCACCGACAGGTTGTCCGTTGCTTCCCCGGTACCCGCTGTCACCGCGCATCACGCCGAAGCCATCCCACGCACTGCATCCGGAACGGAACTCCATCCGCGCACCCGCGCTCAGTTCATAATGGTTTCGCGGAATGCCGACCTTCAGCACTTCATCCTCGAAGGTGATGCCACCACCGGCGCGATCTGGCAACCAGTTCGCGGGCAGATACGGGCTGACCGAGGCGCCGACGAGCATGGTTCGGCTCAACGGAGAGTAGATGGTGGTGCGCTGCACCTACCGCTCGATACGTGCCTCGGCCTCGCGCGGCGTACCGTAGTCATCCAGCCAGGTGAAGCTGGCCGTGGTCGGCATCGCCGAGCCGGCCGGCAGCGGCAGGCGTACCTGTGCGCCGGGTGCCACCATGTCCACCTCCACCGTGCGCCCGTCAGACAGGGTCAGCGTGCTGAGCGTTACGTGGTAGGGCGTTGGGTTGCCCACCTGCAACGCGTTGCCTTCGGCACGCCACTGCAGCTGGGCTGCCGCATCGCGCGCGTTGCCGGGCAGGCCGGCAGGCCGATGGAACAACTTCACGCGCGTGCGCACCGCGAACTGCAGCAGGTTCTTGCCGCTGGCATCGCTGGGCTTGGGCGGAATGTCCAGCAGATTGAAATAGAACACCGATTCGCGATCAGTCGGCAGCGGTGCTTCCGACGGACGCGGCGCGTAGGTGATGCGATAGGCCTGGCCCTGGTGCGCCTGCAGCAGGCGCGGTTCGGCCGGGGTCAGCCGGAACGGCGTGCGCACGTTCTCAGGACGTGCATGGCTGTCGCCATCGTCAATCCAGACCTGCACCATCGCCGCCTGCTCACCGGTATTGGTGGCCTTTACGGTCACGTCGCGGCCCTTGGCTGCGTCATGCACGATACGCGTGCCCTGCAGCGTTACCGCTGCCGACGCCGGCAGCGCCAATGCGCCAGCCAGCAGCGCGGTCATCCACGTCATTGCACGGAACTTCATTGCAGATACCTCGGTTGAGTGCGTGCCAGCCCGTCCCTGGGCCGGCGTGCAGAGGGGATTACTTGTAGAGCACGACGAAGTCGCCGGACGCATTGGCAACACCGGCGGTAGCGTTCTGCCCCGGCGAGGCGTACCACGCGCTGTAATCCAGCTGGCCCTTGCCGGCGGCCGGAATGGTCACCCACTGCAGCGGGTCCTCGCCCAGCTTCTGGTGATTGCCGGCCACGTCGTACAGGGCGACGCCCACGTTGGAGGCCGCGCTCGGATCCGGGTTCAGGGCCAGGTTGCCGGTGCTGCCGTCCGGGGTGCCGCCGAAGCGCACGCCCACATCCTGCGTCGCGCCGGAGCCGGTGCAGTCCAGCTGGATGCTGAAGTTCTTCATGCCAGCGCGCTCGGACGCATTGACCGAAGCCACATCAACCTTGCCCATCGGCACCGTGATGGTGCCGCCCACGGCATCCACCGCGCAGGTGCTGGTCATCAGTTCGCCGGTGATCTCCAGCTTTTCAGCGAAGGCGGCGGGGGAAACAGCCAGTGCGAGCGCACCGGCAACAATCATGTTCAACGTGTTCGACATACGGATGTCCTTTGAAGGGGGATCAATGAATCCGCATTGGGTGTGCCAGCGGATGCGCACAGTGTTCCTGGGCATGCCCGCCGGGAACATGCAATTAGTTGCAAGGTGCTTGTGCAGCCTGCGGGTTCGTGCTTGCGGTAAAGCGCGCAGTCAGGAAACGACATTCGACCCTCCGACGGTCGTTTGAAAGCGGGAGGTGCGTGATCTGCAACGCATTCGATTGACCATCGTCGCATCGTGAAAACAACGCTGAATCGCCATAAAACGGCGCATTCACGTAAAGCCGCGTCTTTGCGTTCCGTGTTGTCGCTTTGCAACAAATTGCATGGGAAGGCGGCGCGGGGCTGTCTACGCTTCGGCCCACTTCGACTACGAGCGATGTCGGCTTTGGCCTCATCGAGTGACGTTTTCCATGCAAAAGCGCGCCTTCCCTTGCCGCAATCATTGCCGCCTGATCAGCCGCCCGCTGCGCGTGGCCATTGCCGTTGCGATGGCCATGGCAGTGGCCAGCCATGCCCATGCCGTCGACGGTGAACCACTGCAGTTCAGCGCAGGGTTCCTGATTGGCGGCAAAGCCATCGACATGCAGCGTTATGCGCAGGGCAATCCGATGGAGCCGGGTGACTATCCGCTGGACGTGGTGGTGAACGGGCAGTTCCTGGAGAACCGCGACATCCGCTTTGTCGAGGCACCGGCGCCGGTGGGCGCAACGCCTTGCCTGCCGATGGCACTGCTGGGTCGCTTGAATCTGAAGGACAGCTACCTGGCCGATCTGCAGGAAGATGCAGAGGGCTGCATTGCATTGCCTGCGCTGGTGGAAGGCGCCACCGTGGAATTCGATGCGGGCAACCTGCAGTTGCTTGTGAGCGTGCCGCAGGCCGCACAGGCGCGCAATGCACGCGGCTACGTGGCACCGGACCAGCGCGACCATGGCGTTACCGCTGCGTTCTTCGACTACAACGTCAACCACAACCGTGCCCAGGGCCAGGATGCGACCTATCTGGGCTTGAACACGGGCCTGAACCTGGGGGCCTGGCGCCTGCGCCACCGTTCGTCCTTCAGCCAGAGCAGCCATGGCACCCGCCACGATGTGATCAGCAGTTACCTGCAACGCGATCTTCCGGCCTGGAACAGCCAGCTGTTGCTGGGCCTGGGCAATACCGGGGGCGAGTTGTTTGAATCGCTGTCGTTCACCGGCGCCCGCGTGGCCAGCGATGAACGCATGCTGCCCGATTCCCTGCGCGGGTTCGCGCCGGTGGTGCAGGGCATTGCCGAGGGCAATGCGCTGGTGACCATCCGTCAGAACGGCAACATCATCCACGAGGTGAGCGTTGCCCCGGGGCCGTTCTCCATCGAGGACCTGTACCCCACCAACTTCGGCGGTGATCTGGAGGTCACCGTTACCGAAGCCGATGGCCGCACCCAGCGCTTCACCGTGAACTTCTCTGCGGTGCCGCAGGCACTGCGCCCGGGCGCCAGCCGCTTCAGTGCCACCGCCGGTGAGCTGCGCGACGCGCGTGGCGAGCGCGAAACGCTGCGGTTCGCCGAAGGCACCTACGCGCGTGGCATCAGCAATCATTTCACTGCGCTGGGCGGTGTGCAGATCGCCGAGGATTTCCAGGCGGCGCTGTTCGGTGGCGCCGTCAACACGCCGATCGGTGCATTCGGTGCCGACGTGACCCACTCGCGTGCGCGTATGGGTAACGGTGAACAGGTTACCGGCAACAGCTTCCGGCTGAACTACCAGCGCTACGTGGCCGCCACCGGCACCAACTTCGGCCTGGCTGCGCACCGCTACAGCACGCGCGGCTACATGACCCTGAACGACTTCGCGCTGTCACGCAGTGACGACTGGGGCCATGCCGGCCGCGCGCGCCAGCGCTTCCAGGTGAACTTCTCGCAGCGCCTGGGCGAGCGCAGCAGCCTTTCGCTCAGTGGCGGCCATGTGCGCTACTGGGGCGATTCCCCGCAGCAGAACGACCTGCAGCTGCGCTTCCAGAGCAGCCTCGGCCGCGCCACCTACAGCCTGTCTGCCATGCGCTACCGCCTGGGTGACGGCCGCCAGGATACGCGCTACACCGCCAGCCTCAGCATTCCGCTGGGCACCGCGCCGCGCGCCCCGCGCCTGAGCACGCAGCTGGCCCATTCTGCCCGTGGCGAACAGGGCCAGCTGGGCCTGAGCGGCACCCTGGGCGAATCGCAGCAGCTCAGCTACAGCGTGGGCGCCAGTGACGGCACCGGTGGCCAGCGCAGCACCAGCGCGTATGCCACCTACAACGGTGGCCACGGCACCCTGACCGCCGGCTACAGCCGCTCGGGCGACTACAGCGCCATGAATGCCAGCGCGGCGGGCAGCGTGGTGCTGCACCGGGATGGCATCAACTTCGGCGCCCCCCTGGGTGATGGCTTTGCGCTGGTGCAGGCCGACGGCGCGCAAGGTGCACGCATCGGCTATGGCGATGATGTCCGCATCGGCCGCAACGGCTACGCGCTGCTGCCGCATGTCAGCCCCTACCGCTGGAACCAGATCGAACTGGATCCGTCGGGCCTGCCGATGGACGTGGAGCTGCTGCAGACCTCGCAGCGGGTGGCACCCACGGCGGGCAGCATTGTGCGCGTGGCGTTCAATGCCAAGCGCGAACGCACGCTGTTCATCGATGCCACCGATGCGCTGGGCCAGCCGCTGCCCTTCGCCGCCCGCGTTGAGGATGAAAGCGGTCGCGCTTACGGCGCCGTTGGTCAGGGCGGGGTGATCCAGCTGCGTGGCGCCCCCGAGCAGGGCGGGTTGATTGTCGACCCCGAGGGCCCGAACCGATGCCGCCTGCAGTACACCACCCCCGACGCGCCCGACGCCTATGGGCTGTCGTGGAGCCAAGCGGTGTGCACGCCGCTGCCGCCGCCCAGCCCCGGCCTGCAGGCCGCGCTGGATGCCGTAACCGAGTCAACACGCTGATTACTTCCCTTCATTTTTCACCTTGGAGCATCCCATGAACCTGATCAACCGCCTCACCTTGTCCACTGTGCTGCTGGCCGCCGCGCCGCTGGCCCTGGCCGACAGCGCCACCCTGACCATCACCGGCCGCGTGCTGCCCGGCACCTGCACGCTGGCCGACGCGCAGATTTCCTTGGACGATGTCAAAGCCAGTGACCTGACCCCTGGGCAGGACAGCCAGATCAAGGCCGGCGCGCTGGAGTTCACCGGCTGCGTAGGCGTCAGCAAGGCGGTGCTGTCGTTCGCCGGCACCGCGGCCGATGGCGATGCAGAGCGCTGGAAGAACACCGCTGCCACCGACGCGGCCGACGGTGTGTCGATTTCGCTGCTGTCGGGCACCACCGGCAACACCTATCTGAAGGACGGTGACACCGGCATCGATGTGCCGGTGACCGGCGCCACCGCGCGCTATGACCTGCGGGCGGCGTACCACGCGCCGACCGGTTCTTCGCTGAGTGCCGGTGAAGTTTCCACTGAGATCGTGGTTACTGCTGACTACGAGTGAGGCGGCGGGTCAACGCCCAGGGAGCATGACAATGAACGTTGCATTCAAGCGAAAGCCAATGGCAAAGAACACGCGATTGCGTGCAGCGGCACTGGTGATTGGCCTTTCACTGCTGACGGTGTCCGCGATGGTCCAGGCGTGCACAGGTTTCAGCAACACTCCAAGGCATCGGGAATACACCCATGACACCTACCCGGAGCAGCGTGGCCGATGGTTCAGAGGGAGCAATGGCCCCACAACATTCAATAACTGCACGGCCGACTTCGATCTGAATCTGCGCCTGGACGCACCGGGGCTGACCTATGTCGGCACCCTCGACTATCTGGGCATGACCTTTCCGGCTTACGAGTTCGGGCCGGAATCTCCCTTGGTGATCTTCACCTTTGAGCAGGTTGTTGGCTGGGAGCGCGTTCCGCTTGAAGTGGGACGCGAACAGACCTATCCCATCCAGGTACAGACGCCGATGAATGCGAACGTCGATTTCCGGCCCGAGTTCTTCTCCAGAGGTGGGCGGATGCGTACGTATACGTTTGACGTGTCCTTGACCTGGACTTCCCCGCAGCATCCGGCAATTGATGGTGCCTACAACAGCTCCTACACCCTGCACTTTCCTGTGGCGACGTGTCCGTTGCAGGACAGCGACGAGACGCTGGACGACGTGCAGACTGCAGAGCTGTCCACTCCTGGTGGGACCGCCAAGGAAAAGCGGGTGGCGATTCGCATGAACTGCGGTGTCGATCCGCCGCGCGCCCGGATGACGTTGAGTGACGCCGGCGATGCGGGCAACACCGGGAGCCAGCTGACGCCCACAGCCGATTCCGATGCTGAAGGCGTGCGCGTGCAGCTGCTGCGCAATGGCACCGAAGTGCAGTTCGGCCAGACCTGGGACTTCGAGCCTGGCGTCGGCGGCGTGCACGATCACGCCTTCACCGCGCGCTACATCCGCACCAGCGAGGCACTGGTGCCTGGTCTGATCAAGGGAGAGGCGGTGCTCAACGTCGACTACTGGTAAGACCGTGTAGCGGCTCGCTTCCGCTGGAGATGTGCGCGAGTGCCTGTGTGCCCGCGATTCTGCAACCAGTTCGATGGCGCTGCATAGCGGTGGCGGCGACGATGGGCCACCGTCGCCGAGGCGCCAACATGAGGCTTGACCCCATTCGTTCCGCATTCTTCTTTCCGCTGCGCGGAACCAATCTGTCCCGCGCAGCTGAATTTGCCAAGGCCGGCAACAAGCGCGTGTCGCGCGGCCAACTCCGGCCGAGGTTGGCTGTCCTTGCCGGTGTACTGGTTTTCTCCGGAAAGGTAGCGGCGTGCGAGCACTACACCGCGTTTCCAGACGTTGTCCTTGATACCGTCTTTACGAATGCCCCGGAGGACCCGCAGAGGTTCATGATCCAGGAAAGAGGCCGGTCATCACTGAGGCGGTGCTCGTTCCCGGGCGGCCCAATTCCTGTCTTCGTGCGCTTGGACGTTCCGGGACTTGCCTACGTGGGTGACCTGCAGTATCAGGGTAGAACCTACGCATCGTATGCCACTTCTGAAGACTCGGCTCTACTGGCGTTCGATGTGTACTGGAATGAGGCTGACCGCAAGCCTCTTCGCCTGGGCGAAGAGCTTGAAATGGAGTACGAGACCACCGCTGGAGACGGTGTACAGTACGTGATCTCATACACCGCGCTGGTGTTCTCGCGCGGAGGACGGATGCGTACTTCCAGTATTCGCACAGGTAGTATCTCACTGCGATCTCCCGCGCATCCTGGTCTGGATTCCAGTGCGCCCTACTACCTGGCACCCCAGTTCCCGGCCGTGACGTGTCCGTTGCGGGATGTCTCGGAAACGCTTCAGGATGTCCAGTGGGCTGAGTTGTCCACGCCGGGCAGCACTGCCAAGGAGAAGCCGGTGGCGGTCCGCCTGAGCTGCGGCACGGATGCACCGCGCGCGCAGATCACATTGACCGATGCTGGCGACCCGAAAAATTCGGGGAGCCAGCTGACACCCACGGCCGATTCGAATGCGAAGGGCGTGCGCGTGCAACTGCTGCAAGCGGGAGGCGAAGTGAACTTTGGACGAATCTGGAATTTCGAGCCGGGTGTTGGCGGGACGCATGACATCGCATTCACGGCTCGATACATCCGCACCGATGAGCCGTTGATGCCGGGTCTGATCAAGGGTGAGGCGGTGCTCAACGTGAACTATTGGTAAGGCCGTGCAGCGGATCGCCCGTGCACATGATGTGCGCGCGACGATCTCCTGCAGGTGCGGTGCATTGGTGATTCTGCAACCAGTTTGATGGCGCAGCATGGCGGCCTCGGCGAGGATGGTTCGATCTTCGCAGAGGTGCCAGCATGACTCATGACCGCATTCGTTCCGCACTATTCCCTCCGCCGCGCGGCACCAACGCATCCCGCGCATCACGTGCGGCCAACACCGGCAGCAAACAAGTGGTGCGCGCCCCGCTCCAGTTGAAGGCGGTGGTTCTGGCCGGTGCGCTGATGGTCTTCGGTACGGCAGCGGCGTGCGAGCAGTACTCGGTGTACCCCGACGTTGTGCTTGATTCTTTCTATGCATCCGCTCCGACACAACCTCGGATGTTCATGGACCAGGAGCGCGGGCGCTCGGCAATGAGGAAGTGCTCATTCCCCGGAGGACCGATTCCGGTCTTCGTGCGCCTGGACGTGCCGGGGCTTACCTATGTGGGGGAGCTGCAGTATGAAGGCAGGACGTATGCGTCCTACGCCACCTCTGCCGATTCGGCCTTGTTGGCCTTCGACGTGTACTGGAATGCTCTCGACCGCACGCCGCTGCGTCTGGGTGAGGAGATGGAAATCATGTACGAAACGCGCGCCGGCGATGGCCTGCAATACACCATCAACTACACAGCGCTTGTGTTCTCGCGCGGCGGACGGATGCAGTCGTCCAGCATCCGCACCGGAGTCATTTCGCTGCGCTCGCCAATGTACCCAGGCCTGGACAGCAGTGCCTACTACTATCTTGCACCAACCTTCAGTCCGTGAGGATGGCGCTGATGTGACCTTCCGCGGAACCGTCACAGCTGCCACGCCAGAGACTGGACTTCATGAAAGCTGGAGATACGAACGCAGTTGCTGTAGCAGGCGCTGAACGATTCCTGTTTCGCAATGCCTTTTTCGTCATTTTTCTTGAATGAATGTAGCGCCGCGCGTTGCAGGGGGCAGGCTGCCGTTGACCTTCACAGGGGCGGGCCACCAGCAGGGCAACGCGTCAATCTGCGCGATGTTGGTGGAGCGCTGACAGGCTAATTCGGTTGTGTCGCGACAAGCGGTGACGCAAGTGCTGTGGCTATGCCGTATTCCACATTGCAACTAATTGCATGGTGGGTGGGTAACGCGACATCCACCATGCCGGTCTCGACAAATGGAGATTCCGACATGCAAGCCGATCAGGTCCACTACTCGGCGTTGGCCTTGGCACTGACGGCTGCACTCGCCGTTGGCATTCCCATCAAGGCACACGCACAGCAGGTCATTGCGGACGGTGACGCGCAAACCCCGGCAGCGGGCGATTACAGTGCAACCGGAGTGGGCAATCATGCGTTCCATGCGCTGAATGGCGGCAGCATCGTGCCGTTGGGTGCGGTCAACGTCAGTGCGGATGGCGATGGTGCATCCGCGGCCCGTGCTGAAGGCGCTGGTAGTCGTATCGAACTGAACGGTTCGACCTTGGTCACCACCGGCTTCGGTGCCACCACGGCACTGGCGACGACGGGCGGTGAACTGAATCTGACGGCGACCGACGTGATCAACAAGGGCACCGGCATGGGCGTTGTGGCCCATACCGGGAGCCAGGCCACGCTGCAGGGCGTGAACATCCGCATGGAGGGCGTGTCGTCAGTGGGTCTCTCCGGCGGCGGTGACATCACGATGACCGGTGGCTCGATCTCGGCAATGGGGCTGGGCAGCCGGGCGGTGTCGGCCACCGGAGCGAACATGAACCTGACCGGCGTTGAGATTGAGGGTGCGTCCGGCATCTGGCTGGCCGATAACAACCAGCTCGACCTTGCGGGAAGCACCGTGAGGGCCAGCGGCATCGCGCTGGACATCAATGGCCGCGGCAATGCAGTCACTGTGGTGGACTCCAGCTTCCATAGCACCGGCGATGGGACGGGAACCGTCAAGATGTTCTCCGATTCAACCTTGGCGATGGCACGCAGTTCCGTCATCAGCGAGGGTGATCGCGCTGTCGGCATCGATGTGCGAACCGGTACGGTCGATCTGGACAGCGTGGATGTGACCACGTCGGGTGCGAGCAGCCATGGGTTGTATGCCGACTTCACTGGCATCGGAACCGATCCGACCATCAGCGCACGTGCGACCCAGGTCCAGACCTTCGGCGATGGCGCGATCGGCGCCGTGGCACGCAAGGGCGGCACCATCCACCTGGCCGACAGCATCATCCGCACCGAGGGTCGCGAGGCGTACGGTGTGCTGGCCGGTGGCACCGGCGGGATGACGTTGACCGGTACGCATGTCCGCACCGAGAGTGAGGGCGCGTGGGCTGCGGTGATCAATGACAACGGCAGCCTGGGTATCGACGGTAGTTCGCTGGTGAGTGCCCAGCATGGTGGTGTCTGGGTACGGAGCAGCCGTGACCCGGGTTTGACGGTGTCCAACAACGCTTACGTATCCGGTGGCAACGGCATCGCCATCGCGCTGGATGCGGCGGTGGCCGGTCGCTTCGATGTGGTCGTCCGGGGTGGTTCGCAGATGGTCGGCGACATCGTCATCACGCCCGAAGACGAGGATGCCGGTCTGGTGCCGCAGTCCGATGTACACGTGCGGCTGGCTGACGGCTCGCTGTGGCAGGGGTCTTCCGACCTGGTGCAGACCATGGCGATTGAAAGCGGTAGCCAGTGGACACTGACCGGCGACGCTACGGTGGGCGAGCTGGATGTGCGCAACAGCGGCGTGGCGTTGTCCGACGGCAGTGGCCGCTTCAACACGCTCACCGTGGAGGGCGACCTGCACAGCGAAGGCGCCACGTTCCTGTTCCAGGGCGCCTTGGGCGGTGACGACAGCGCCTTTGATCGCCTGCATGTGCGTGGCGATACTTCGGGCGATGCAAGCATTGCGGTGAAGAACATTGGCGGCGTTGGCGCTCAGACCACCGATGGCATCCAGCTGATCGAAGTGGACGGTGCATCGCTGGCAACCTATGCGCTGGCCGGCCGCGCCGTGGGCGGCTCCTATGAGTACTTCCTGTTCAAGGGGGGCGTGACTGATCCCACCGATGGCAACTGGTATCTGCGTTCGCAATGGTTTGATGTCTGCAAGGACAATCCGGCCGCGCCGGGCTGTGTGGTGGACCCGGTTGATCCGGTTGACCCCATCGATCCGGTGGACCCCGTGGATCCGGTGGACCCGGTGCCGGTGCTGCGTCCCGAAGCCGGGGCGTACCTGGCCAACCAGTCGGCAGCCATCAACATGTTTTCCCATCGCCTGAACGACCGCATCGGTGCCGTTTCGCTGGATGAAGGCCGTGCCGCGTGGGCGCGCGTGGGCCGGCAGCAGGCGGACTTCAGCGCGGTCGGTGGTCAGCTGTCGATTGATGGCAACACCTCGGTGCTGCAGATTGGCACTGATCTGGTTCGCCGAGGCAATGCAGCGTTCGGCGTGATGCTGGGCACGGGGCGTGCCGACAGCAGTGCAGTGTCCGATCTGACCGGCTACAGCGCCAAGGGTCGGGTGCGCGGCAGCGCGGTGGGTGTGTACGGCACCTGGTTGCAGGCCGCTGACGGCACGCAGGGTGCGTACATGGATGCAAACCTGCAGCACGGCCGTTTCGATAACCGGGTGCAGGGCATCGGCCTGGAGCCGGAGCACTACGATTCGCGCATGACAAGTGCGTCGCTGGAGGCCGGCTACACCTTCAACGTGTGGCAGGGCATCGCCAGCGCGCTGTATGTGCAGCCGCAGCTGCAGCTGAGCTATGTCGATTTCCGCGCTGATCGCCACGTGGAGAGCAATGGCACGGTGATCGACCACGCCGATGCCGGTGGCCTGAGCGGGCGCCTGGGCGTGCGCGTGTTCGGCCATGGCACTGCAGCCGGCAACACCGTGCAGCCGTACCTGGGTGTTAACTGGCTGCGTGGCAGTGGTACCAGCACGTTGCAGTTCAACGATGACACGCTGGGCGCGGATGTGCCGCGCAATCGTTATGAAGTGCAGGCCGGTGCCGAGTTCAAGCTGGGCCAGCGCTGGGGCGCATGGGGCGGGCTGAGCGTACAGCGCGGTGACCATGGCTACCGCAACGTGGGTGGCCAGGTGGGCGTGCGCATGGCCTGGTAAGCGGCAATGCCGGGGGGCGGCACGCGGCCCCCTGTAGAGCCGAGCCCATGCTCGGCTCACCGCGCGAAGCGCGGGTGCATCGTGATCTGAACGGAGAGCAGCCGAGCGTGGGCTCGGCTCTACAGGTGCACACCTTGGTAGCGCCGGTTCATGCCCGGCCAGCATCACACCGGCGGCAGCACCTTGCCCGGGTTGAGAATGCCATCCGGGTCCAGCGCGGCCTTGATCGCGCGCATCGTCGCCAGCGTGGCCGGGCTGAACGCCTGCGTCATGAAATCGCGCTTGGCCAATCCAATGCCGTGTTCTCCCGACAACGTGCCGCCCAGGGACAGCGTCAGTTCGAAGATCTTCGGCAGCGCGGCATGCGCGCGTGCGTTCTCATCGGCATCGTCCGGGTGGTAGAGGATGTTGACGTGCAGGTTGCCGTTGCCGGCATGGCCGAAGGTGACGATGGTCAGCGTGTACTCGCGTGCCAATGCCTGCACGCCGGCCACCAGCTCCGGAATGCGCGACACCGGGACCACCACGTCTTCATTGATCTTGCCGGGCGCTACGGTGCGCAGTGCCGGCGACAGTGCCTTGCGCGCGGCCCACAGCTGGTCGCGTGCACGGCCTTCCATCGCCACGTCCAGCTCGATCATGCCGTCGCCTTCGGCGGCGCTGGCCAGTGCCTGCAGCAGGTAGGGCAGGGTGTCGTGGTCACCATCGGCTTCGACCAGCAGCATCGCGCCTGCCTCGGGTACGTCAGCACCATTGAGGCGCAACAGCTCCAGGCTGCGTGAATCCATGAATTCCAGGCGCGTGGGCACCACCGGCTGCGACATCAGTCGCGACACCGCTGCTGCGGCCGCATCGGCGTCGCGGTACAGCACGCGCAGGCCGGCCTGGCTGACCGGCAGCGGGGTGAGCTTGAGGGTGGCTTCCACGATCAGCGCCAGTGTGCCTTCGCTGCCTACCAGCAGGTGGGTGAGGTCGTAGCCGGTCGAATCCTTGGTGTAGGCGCCGCCGCAGCGGATCACCTCGCCGGTGCCGGTGACCGCGACCAGGCCCAGCACGTTGTCGCGGCTGGTGCCGTACTTCACCGCGCGCGGGCCACCGGCGTTGCAGGCCAGGTTGCCACCCACGCTGCAGATCTCCGCGCTGGATGGGTCCGGCGCCCAGAACAGGCCATGTGGCGCCAGCGCCTGCTGCAGCGTTCCATTGAGCACGCCGGGCTGCACCACGGCGCAGCGATCACCAGCACGGATCTCCACGATGCGGTCCATGCGGGTGAACGACAGCACGATGCTGCCCGGCAACGGTACGGCTGCACCGGTGGTGCCGGTGCCCGCGCCGCGCGCGACCAGCGCGACGTGATGTGCACGGCAGGCGCGCACCAGTGCCTGCACCTGTTCGACGCTGGCGGGCAGCGCGACGGCAGCGGGGCGCTGGTGGCGCCACGAGTTGTCCTGCGCGTTCGCCTCCAGCGCGTTGTCATCCATGCGCCAGCCCTCCGCTCCTAGCAGGGCAGACAGTTCGGCAATCAATGCGGTGGGCAGGGCAGTACTCATGACAGATCTCTTGGGGCAGCAGGAGCGGGTTGGATCAGTTTCCAGGCAACAACGGCGCCGGCCAGCGGCAGCCAGACCCAGCGCAGTTCCGAGAGCAGGGTGGCGATGCCGCGCGCGCTGAAGAACTGCGGCGCAAACGGTGAAACGCGGATCGGCCGCCACGGGGCAAAGAAGCGCTGTTCGCTCCACGGCCAGGCGAGGGCAACGCCGAGGCCACCGGAGGTCATTGCGTCGAGCAGGGGATGGCTGGCGGCGCAGATGAAGACGAACACCGCCGCCTGTACGGTGGACGCCAACGTTGGCCCTCGCTGGGTAGGTGCCAACCTTGGTTGGCGCGAAACCGCCGACCAAGGTCGGCGACTACCGGAGCTGTGTGGTGCCGACCAAGGTCGGCCGCTACCAAAGAACGCCCACACCGCGGCCAACGCGGCCAGCACGCAGGCAAACAACAACGAATGGCTGGCACCGCGATGGCCGAACGCATCGGCATAGGGAATGTGCAGGGCAAAGGCCAGCACGTCGGCATCGGGCAGCATCGCGGCAACCACACCGGCAGCCAGCAGCCATGCCGGAATGCGGTCACGATCCGCGGCGCACCACAGCGCCAAAGGCACAGCGGCATGGGTGATGATCGAAGGCATCAGTCACGCACCATGGTCGTGCCGGCCAGGCTGCGCGCTGGTAGGTGCCAACCTTGGTTGGCACAGAAGCGCCGACCAAGGTCGGCCTCTACCAGAGCGGACGGTACACATCAGCAATCATCCAGCCGGAACGCATCGCGCAGCCAGTTCAACTGCGGTGGTTCACCCGTGGCTTCCACCACATCGAAACGGCAGGGCGCATCGGCAAGCGCGGGATGGTCCTGCAGGTACAACAACGCGGCATGCGCCAGGCGTCGACACTTGCGCACATCCACTGAGGCCGCACCGCCACCGAAATCGGATCGCGCGCGGTAACGCACTTCCACGAACACCACGGTGCCGGCGTCGTCCATCACCAGGTCCAGTTCACCGCCGCGATAACGCACGTTGCGCGCACGCGGCTGCAGTCCGGCCTGTTGCAGATGCTGCTCGGCGGCGGCTTCCACCGCCGAGCCCCGTTGGCTGCGCTCAGCGACCACCGACGATCGGCATCGGCCGGCCGCCATTGAAGGTGGACCAGGCCGGCTGGCGCAGGATGTTGCCGTTGCTGTCCAGGAACAGGGTGCCGGTGGCGCCGTCCAGGCCGCCTTCGTTGGACAGCTTGTCCAGGTAGGCGGTGATCTTCCAGGCATCGGCGCCGAAGGCGAACAGGCGGCCGGCGGCACCGCGTGCGCTGGGCAGGGTGCTGGCGACCTGGCTGGCTGAGGGCAGGCCGGACACGCTGCGCACGTTCCAGGCTTCGTTCGGGTAGACGATGCCGTCCAGCGCCACGTCTTCTTCCACCTTGCCGCTGCCGACGGTCAGCTGCGAGGTGCCCACGCGGGTGGCGCCACCGGCACCGGCCAGCGCCAGCTGCGGCGCCAGCAGGCGGGCCTGCGGCGCGCGCACGGCGAGGAACACGGCATCGACCTGGCCGGCATTGCGCACCTGCGCGCCGACATCGCCAACCGCGTCGCTGACGCCGACGGTGGCCACCACCTGGCCACCACGCTGAGCGAAGCGCTGGGCGAAGGCGGCGGCGGCACGGCGGCCGGTATCGTCGGCGCTGTTGATCACCAACGCCTTGCCGCGCTCGCGGCCACGCAGGTATTCGGCAGCGACGATGCCGTCGTCTTCCGGTGCCAGCGAGAAGCCGGCGCTGCCGGCCGGCGGCGCGTCCTTGCCACGGTTCAGGGCCAGCACCGGCACCTGCAGCTGCTGGCGGCCATAGACCGCATCCACTTCGTCACGGCCCAGCGGGCCGACCACGAAGTCGGCGCCGGAGGCGACGGCCTTGTCATAGGCGGCCAGCGCACCAGCCGGGGTACCGGCGGTGTCGATGAAGTTGATGTCCGGGCGGCGGCGGGTCTCGCCGTAGTACGCGGCCAGCAGGCCATCACGCACCGGCTGCGCGGCGGTGGCCAGGCGGCCGCTGAGCGGCAGCAGCACGGCCAGCTTGGCCGGCGGACGGTAGCCGTCGCTCATGGCCGGCGGGCGCTTGCTGGTATCGAACTGGGCGGCGCCATCGCGGTCGAACGGGCGCGGCAGCGGCAGGCCACGCGCGATCAGCGCACGGCCGGCGAAGTTGTACAGCGGGTCGTTGGCCGGCAGCGCGGCGGCACGGCTGCGCAGGGTGGCGTCGTCAAGCGTACCGAGCAGACCGGCGATGGCGGCCTGGTTCTCGCTGCGTGCGCTGCCGGTCAGGCTGGCGTGGGCGCGGGCGCGCTCGGTGGCGGCACCGAAGGCATCGCCGGTGCCCTGCAGCGCGTTGGCGCGGGCTACGTGCCAGCGCGTGCGCAGCGCGGGGAAGACGTTGTCGCCCTGTTCCTTCAGCAGGGCCAGGGCCTGCGCCGGCTGCTTGTCGGCCAGTGCCAGCTCGGCGCCGGTCAGCTGGTAGCGCTGCAGGCTGGCGCCGGACAGCTGGCGGGCGGTGAGCTGGCCGAGCAGGCTGCGCGCGCGGGCACTGTCGCCGGCCAGGTGCCAGGCCCAGGCGGCATCGGCCAGGGCGTTGCTGCGGGCGCCACCTTTCAGGGTTGCGGCCAGCGCTTCCAGCTGCAGGGCGGCGTCGCGCGGTTTGCCGTGTTCGATCAGCGCCAACGCCTGGCTCTGGGCCGGCGATTCGGGCGCGCTGGTCAGGCTGGTGGTGGCACAGCCGGCCAGCAGCATCAGCGACAGCGACAGGGCGGAGATCCGTGCGGCGGGCTTGTTCATGATCGGGTCCATGCGATGAGGGCAGCGGCCTTGGCCGGGTACACGCTACGATTCTACCCTTGCCCCGTGAGTACCGCTGAAATGAGTGTCCCAACCCTGTACGTCGTCGCCACCCCGATCGGCAACCTGGCCGATCTGAGCCCGCGCGCGCAGGAGGTGCTGCGTTCGGTGGCGGCCATCTGTGCCGAGGACACCCGCCGCAGCGGCCAGTTGCTGTCCCATTTCGGCATCCAGCAGCCGCTGGTGGCCCTGCATGAACACAATGAAGAGGCCCTGGCGCAGCGCTTGGTGTCGCGCCTGCAGGCCGGTGAGTCGCTGGCGCTGGTCAGCGATGCCGGCACCCCGCTGGTCAGTGACCCCGGTTTCCGCCTGGTGCGTGCCGCGCGTGCGGCCGGCATCAAGGTCAGCCCGATCCCGGGGGCCTGCGCCGCCATCGCCGCGCTGAGCGTGGCCGGCCTGCCCAGCGACCGTTTCAGTTTCGAGGGTTTCCTGCCGGCCAAGGCCAGTGGCCGCCGCGACCGGCTGCAGGCATTGGCGGGTGAAGTGCGCACGATGGTGTTCTACGAATCCTCGCACCGCATCGGCGAATCGCTGGCGGACATGGCGGCGATCTTCGGCGGCGAGCGCCCGGCGGTGCTGGCGCGCGAGCTGACCAAGCTGTTCGAGACCGTGCTCGATGGCGATCTGGCGGGGCTGCTGGCCAAGGTGGAAGCCGACGAGAACCAGCGCAAGGGCGAGTTCGTGGTGATGGTGCAGGGCGCCGGCGACGATGAGGAAGCGCAGCTGGCGCATGGCCGTCGCGTGTACGCCACGCTGAGCGAACACCTGCCGCCGTCGACCGCGGCGAAGCTGGCGGCCGAGCTGACCGGCGCGCCGCGCAAGGCGTTGTACGGGAGTTGATGGATCGTGCGGACCAAGGTCCGCACCCATCAGAGCGGAGGTGGCAATAGATCCACGCCATGCGTGGATGGATGAACCGGATGCCGCGATCAGCACGGCAGGAAGGACGTGCGTAGGCTAGAATGTGCGCTGGCGGAGCCGGCCAGACAGTCGCGTCATCCCTTCGGGGGTGCCGAGGAAAGTCCGGGCTCCATAGGGCAAGGTGCCAGGTAACGCCTGGGCGGCGCAAGCCGACGGAAAGTGCAACAGAAAGATACCGCCTACGTCTTCTTCGGAAGGCCGGTAAGGGTGAAATGGTGCGGTAAGAGCGCACCGCGAGTCTGGTAACAGACCGGCACGGCAAACCCCACCTGGAGCAAGACCAAATAGGGATCCTTTGGCGCGGCCCGCGTTGGATCCGGGTAGGTTGCTTGAGCGTTGCGGTGACGTAACGCCTAGAGGAATGACTGTCCACGACAGAACCCGGCTTATCGGCCGGCTCCGCCTCTTTCTTACGGTAGGCCGAGCATGGCTCGGCTCTACAGTAGAGCCGAGCCATGCTCGGCTGCTCTCCGCCCAGATGCTTGGGATGTTGTTCAACCCGGCGTGCGGTACTGCCCGGCGGAAATGAACTGCTCGAACCGTTCGCACCACACCACTACGGTGGTGTAATCGTCCACGTTGACGCTTTCAGGCACGTCCACCAGGAAACGGTTGAAGGTCTTCACCTCGCCGATGCGCTGGGCCTGTGCCTTGATCTTCAGGAAATCGGCCTTGTTGTCGACGAAGTCGCGCACGAGGTAGACCTTGTAGTCCGGCCCCGGGCCCATCTTGCCGTCGAACGCGACCTGGCGCGGGCTGACGCTGACCTTGCCGTCGGCCCAGTGCACGGCGTCGCTGCCCTTGAGGTCGCGACGGAAGGTGGTGTGGTAACGGGCGTCGCCCATCGCCGCCTGTACCTGCGCGACCGGCGGGTCGTCGGGAGCGATCAGGATCGGCAGCAGGTAGATGCCAAGGCCGAAGCCGAGGCCGAGGGCGAGCAGGTGGGTGACGACAAGTACGAGAACACGGCGCATCGATGACTCCCTGTGGATCGGTGAGGCGCGCGGCAGAACCGCGCCGGGTCATCGTGTGGCGTGCGTGCAGACATTTATAGACACAGAAAACAGGTACAGGGTCAGAAATCGACCTGGCTCTGGCCGAGGGCGACACCCTGCGGGCCGAAGCGACGCTCGTGGATCTGCCCGTGCCCTTCGGCATCGATCAGCAGCACCGTGCTGGCGCGGGTGCCATAGTCGTCGCCGCGGATGAAGGCCGGGCTCAGCCAGCGCTCGCGTTCCAATCCGATGCCGGTGTCGGGCAGGTCGCTGTCGGCGGGGCGATGTTCGTCCGCCAGGGCGGCCCAGAGCGGGGTCAGGTCCTCATCGCCGGCCTCGAACCAGGCTTCAAGCGCAGCCATCAGCCGCCGGGTCTTCGGCCAGGGCGCGTCCAGCGCGCCGTTGGACATGCCATGCACGCCCGGGCCCAGGCGCTGGCGCTCGGCAGGGTGGTTGCCCAGGAACTCCAGGCTGTGGCCGTCGGCCAGCAGCAGGTTGAATGGGGCGTAGGCGCCGGCCACCGTTGCCAGTCGGTCGATATGCACGGCGGCGGGGTCGCGGCCGCGCAGGAAGTCGGCCACCAGCGCACCCCGTGAAGGACCGGTCTGGGCGGCCAGCGGGTCGCGGACATTGGTGACCACGGCCATGCGTCCACCCGCACCGACGCCGGCCCAGCCGCCGCCGGAGCGCAGGTCGCGCCCCCCGATGACGGAGGTCTCATCTTGCCAGGGGGCCAGCGCCGCTGTCGGTCGGGCGTGGAACTCATCACGGTTGCCGGTCATCACCAGCCGCCAGCGCGGGTGGTGCATCCAGCCAAGAGCGAGCAGGCACATGGCCTCATTGTGCACGGTTTGCGCAGTCTGGTGCCGCTTCCTGCCCGTCCCGGATGAATGCGCGAGCGATGTTTCACGCTCTGTCCACACCCCTGAACTTCCGTTCAATCTCAAAAATTGAGACGGATCAGCAACTTGTGGATAAGCCTTGAACAATTCTCTAAAGGTTGTTGCAAGCCATTGATGCGGCTGGCGATTTCCCCGCTGAAAAGTTGTTGACAACCCTTCGGCCGCTGCTAAGGTGGGCATCAGAGGGAAATCCGGGTGTTTTGTGGGTTTTCGTGGTTCAATGTTTCACCGGGCGAAGGATAGGTGCACGCGTCGTGTTCCAGGGCGAGACGGCCATCACAGTTGACGATAAAGGGCGCATGGCGGTTCCCACCGCTTACCGCGACCTCGTCGCGCGCGCCAGCAACAACCGTCTCGTGCTGACCTACAACCCGTTCGAAGCCGGCTGCCTGTGGCTGTATGCAGAGTCGGAATGGGAGCGGGTCCGCGACGACGTCATGTCCAAGCCCAACACCCAGCGCGTCGTGCGCCTGTTGCAGCAGAAGCTGGTCGGCTCGGCCGCCCATCTGGAGCTCGACGGCAACGGTCGCATCAGCATCCCCGCCAGCCACCGCGGTGCGGTGGGCATTGAGAAGAAGGCGGTATTGCTCGGTATGGGCGACAAGTTCGAATTGTGGAGCGAGCAGGCGCATCGGGCCCTGATCCAGCAGACGTTGTCTGACGAGGATCTGGGTGATGGGTTGCTCGACCTGAAGTTGTGAGCCGGGGTGCCCGGATGCGCCCAGAAGCGCAGGCCGGTCACCTTCCGGTGTCGCAGTCGCCGGCGGTGCACCTGCCGGTCCTGTACACCCAGGTCATCGAAGGCCTGAGGGTGATCGAAAACGGACGTTATCTGGATGGCACGTTCGGTCGTGGCGGTCATGCACGTGGCGTGCTCACCCAGCTTGGTCCCGAGGGGCGCCTGCTGGTCATGGACAAGGATCCGGAAGCCATTGCCGTTGCCGAGCGCGATTTCGCGCCGGACCCGCGCGTGTCGATCTTCCGTGGCAGCTTCGCCCAGCTGCTGCAGTGGGATGCGACGGCCGAAGGCCTGGACGGCGTGCTGTTCGACCTGGGCGTGTCGTCGCCGCAGCTGGACGTGGCCGAACGTGGCTTCAGCTTCGGCAAGGACGGCCCGCTGGACATGCGCATGGATCCGGACAGCGGCGAAAGCGCCGCGCAGTGGATCAACCGCGTCGAAGACCGCGAGATTGCCGACGTGCTGTGGACCTACGGCGAAGAGCGGCAGAGCCGCCGCATCGCCCGTGCCATCGTGGCCCGCCGCGAGAAGCAGCCGTTCACCCGCACCGCCGAACTGGCCGAGCTGATTGCCTCGGTGATGCCGCGTGGCAAGGACAAGATCCACCCGGCCACGCGCAGCTTCCAGGCCATCCGCATCCACATCAACCGCGAGCTGGCCGATCTGGAAGCCGGGCTCGATGCGGCGGTGGAACGGCTCAAGCCCGGTGGCCGCCTGGCGGTGATCAGCTTCCATTCGCTGGAAGACCGCATCGTCAAGCAGTACATGAACCGCCTGGCCAAGGCGCCGCCGGCCAACCGCCGCCTGCCCGAGGCGGTCGCGTTCGTGCCGACGCTGGACCTGATCGGCGGTGCCATCAAGGCCACCGACGAAGAGCTGGCCGCCAACCCGCGCGCCCGCAGCGCCGTGCTGCGCGTGGCCCAGAAGCGGGAGGCCGATGCATGAGCCGGCTGCTGCTGATCATCCTGCTGGCTTCCACCGTGGCCTCGGCGATCGGCGTCGTGTTCGTGCGTCACCGTCACCGGCAGACGTTCATCGAGTTGTCGCGCGCCGAGCGCAAGCGCGATGACATCAATCTGGAATTCGGCCGCCTGCAGCTGGAGCAGGCGACCCTGGCCGAAGCCAACCGTGTCGATCGCATCGCCCGCGAGAAGCTCGGCATGAAGTTCCCCGAGGCCGCCGACATCGTGGTGGTGCGGCCATGAGCAAGACCGGCCGCAACCGCCCGCGCAACGCCTTCAACCTGCGCCAGCGCCTGCGCTGGGTCGCGCTGGCGCTCGGCCTGTGCTCGGTGTCGCTGGTCGGTCGTGCCGCCTACGTGCAGATCGTCAACAGCGATTTCTACCAGCGCCAGGGCGAGGCCCGCTACCTGCGCGAACTGCCGATCAAGACCTCGCGCGGCATGATCACCGACCGCAATGGCGAGCCGCTGGCGGTATCCACGCCGGTCGCCTCGATCTGGGTCAACCCGCAGGACCTGCTGCGCTCGCCCGAGCGCATTCCGGAGCTGGCCCAGGCGGTCGGCATGTCGGTGGATGAGCTGAGCAGCCGCCTGTCGCAGAAGTCGGACAAGGAATTCATGTACCTGCGTCGCCGGATCAATCCGGACGAGGCAGAAAAGGTGGTCGCGCTGAAGATTCCGGGCGTGGCCGCGCAGCGCGAGTTCCGCCGCTTCTACCCGCAGGGCGAAGCGATGGCGCACGTGCTGGGCTTCACCAACATTGACGACCGCGGCCAGGAAGGCCTGGAGCTGGCGTTCGACGAATGGCTGCGCGGCAAGGCCGGTGCGAAGCGGGTCATCCGCAACCGCAAGGGCGAAACCGTCGAGAGCGATCTGCTGCGCGCTGCTGAACCGGGCAAGGACCTGACCCTCAGCATCGATCGCCGCATCCAGTACCTGGCGTTCAAGGAACTGCGCAACGCGCTGGTGGCCAACAAGGCGGCCGGCGGTTCGATGGTGATCATGGACGTGACCACCGGCGAGATCCTGGCCATGGTCAACCTGCCGACCTACAACCCGAATTCGCTGACCGGCGCGCTGCCCGATGCGCGCCGCAACCGTGCGGTGACCGATCTGGTCGAGCCGGGTTCGACGATGAAGCCGCTGACCATCGCCACCGCGCTGCAGGCCGGTGCGGTGACCAAGGACACCATCATCGATACCAACCCGGGTTACATGACCCTGGGTCGCTTCACCATCCGCGACGTGCCGCGCAACAACGGCGTGCTGAACGTGACCGGCGTGATCACCCGCAGTTCGAACGTGGGCGCGGCCAAGGTTGCGGCGAAGATGCCGGACCAGGTGTTCTACGACGGCGTGCGCCGCTTCGGCTATGGCTCGGTGCCGCATAGCGGTTTCCCCGGTGAATCCGGTGGCGTGGTGCTGCGCCCGGCGCGCTGGTCGGGCACCACCAAGACCACGATGTCCTACGGCTACGGCCTGAACGTCACCCCGCTGCAGATCGCTACGGCTTATTCGGCACTGGCGAACGGCGGTCGTCTGATCGCGCCGACCTTCGTCAAGGGCCAGCGCAATGAAGGTCAGCAGATCATCGACGAGAATGTCGCCAAGCAGGTGGTGGCGATGATGGAAACGGTGGTCACCCAGGGCGGCGCCAAGCAGGCGGCGGTGCTGGGTTACCGCGTGGCCGGCAAGACCGGTACCGCGCGAAAGGCCGGTCCGGGCGGCTACGAGCGCGGCCACTACAACGCGCTGTTCGCCGGCGTGGTGCCGGCCACCAACCCGCGCTTCGCCACCGTCATCGTCATCAACGACCCGCAGGCCGGCAAGTTCTACGGTGGCCTGGTGTCGGCGCCGGTCTACCACAACGTGATGGAAGGCACTCTGCGCCTGATGGACGTGCCGCTGGACGACCTGCAGTCGTGGCTGGCCGCACAGCAGTCCGGCAAGGTCGGCCACTCGGCCTCGATCCTGCCTGCGCCGCCCGCAGAGGCTGCGCTGCCGGTGGATGCCGCCGCTGAATTCGACGCTGCGCTGCCCAGCGCGCAAGCCCAGACGCCGCCCGCTACGGGAGGCACGCAATGAGTCCTTCGATGTTGCTTTCGCAGTTGCTTCCGGACGTGGCCCTGGCGGGCCATGATCCCGTTCTGACCGGCCTGGTGCTGGACAGCCGCGCCGTGCGCCCCGGCAATGCCTTCGTCGCCATCGCCGGTTTCGGCGCGCATGGCCTGGGCTTTGTCGAGCAGGCCCGCGCGGCGGGCGCTGGCGCCATCCTGTTCGAACCGCCGGCCCCTGCCGAGTTGCCGGCCCCGGCCGATGCGATCGCGGTGCCGGGCCTGCGTGCGCGCATGGGGGCGATGGCCGACCAGTTCCATGGCGCACCGTCGCGGGCGATGGCGATGGTGGGCGTGACCGGCACCAACGGCAAGACCTCCACCGTGCAGCTGCTGGCCCAGGCCTGGCACCTGCTCGGCACGCCCAGTGGCAGTATCGGCACGCTGGGCGCCGGACTTTATGGTGCGGTTGAACCGACCGGTTTCACTACGCCGCTGGTGCTGCAGATGCACGCGCTGCTGGCGCAGCTGCGCGACGCCGGTGCGCGCGCGGTAGCGATGGAAGTCAGCTCGCACGCGCTGGACCAGGGCCGCGTCGATGCCGTGCATTACGACGTGGCGGTGTTCACCAACCTCACCCGCGATCATCTGGATTACCACGGCGACATGGCCAGCTACGGCGCGGCCAAGGCGCGGCTGTTCCATCGTCCGGGCCTGAAGGCTGCGGTGATCAATCTTGACGACGCCTTCGGCCGCCAGCTGTTTGCCGGCCTGCCGGCGGGCGTGCAGCCGATCGGACTGAGCTCGCGTGGTGCCAGCGATGCCAGCGTGCGCGCTGAAGCGCTGCAGCTGGATGGCCGAGGCATTGCGTTCGAACTGGTCATCGACGGCCAACGTGCCGCGGTGCAGTCGCCGCTGCTGGGCCGGTTCAACGTGGACAACCTGCTGGCCGTGGCCGGTACCCTGCATGCACAGGGCCAGCCGCTGCCACGCATCGCTGAAGTGCTGTCGGCGCTGCAGCCGATCCGCGGCCGCATGAACCGCCTCGGCGGCGAAGACGGCCTGCCGACCGTGGTGGTCGATTACGCACATACCCCGGACGCGCTGGAACAGGCATTGGACAGCCTGCACGGCCACCTGCACGGCGCGCTGTTCTGCGTTTTTGGCTGCGGTGGCGAGCGCGATACCGGCAAGCGTCCTCAGATGGCCGCGATCGCCGAGCGCCTGGCCAACCAGGTCATCGTCACCGATGACAACCCGCGTGGCGAGGATGGCGACGTGATCGTGGCCGACATCCTGGCCGGCTTCCAGCACGCCGATGCCGTGACCGTGCAGCGCAACCGCGCGCGTGCGATCGGCCTGGCGGTGAAGCGCGCCGGTGCCGGCGACATCATCCTGATTGCCGGCAAGGGCCATGAGCCGTACCAGGAAGTAAATGGCGTGCGCCATGACTTCGACGACACCGAAGTGGCTGCGGCTGCACTGGCGGCCAAGGCCGGTGTTCTGCAGGCACAGGCCGGGGAGGGCGCCGCATGAAGCGCACCCTGCTTTCGCTGATCGCACACTGGGCCGGTGGCGAGATCCACGGCGACGACGTGGCCATCGATGCAGTCAGCAATGACACCCGCAACCTGGGCCCGGGCAGCCTGTATGTGGCGCTGCGCGGTGAGCGTTTCGACGGCCATGATTTCGCCGCCGACGCACAGGCGCGCGGTGCCAGTGCGCTGCTGGTCGAGCGCCTGCTGCCGATCGAGCTGCCGCAGGTGCTGGTGGCCGACAGTGAACTGGCGCTGGCGAAGATCGCCACCGGCATGCAGCGTGACCGCGGCACCGAGGTGTTCGCGATCACCGGCAGCAATGGCAAGACCAGCGTGAAGAGCCTGCTGCTGTCGATCCTGCAGCAGGTGGCCCAGCACGCGCACAAGGTGGTCTACGCCAACCCGGGTAACCGCAACAACGAGATCGGCCTGCCGCTGGCGGTGATCGACGCGCCGGAAGATGCCGACTACGCCGTCTACGAGATGGGCGCTGGCAAGCCTGGCGATATCGCCTACCTGACCGACATCGCCCGCCCGCGCTATGCGCTGGTCAACAACATCGCCCCGGCCCATCTGGAACGCATGGGCAGCCTGCTCGGCGTGGCAGTGACCAAGGGCGCGATCTATGCCGCATTGCCGGCCGATGGTGTGGCGGTGATCAACGCCGACGATGCCTACGGCCGCTGGTTCGAACAGCATTTCGTCGGCACTCCGCCGCGCTGCCGCGTGCTGCGCTATGGCCTGGAACATACCGCCGACGTGACGGCGCGCGACATCCGCGCCGGTGCGCAGGGCAGCCAGTTCACCCTGGTTTCGCCGGCCGGCGAAGCGCGCGTGGTGCTGGGCCTGCCGGGTCGCCACAACGTCAGCAATGCGCTGGCCGCCGCCAGTCTGGCGCTGGCGGCCGGTGTCGATCTGGCGCTGATTGCGGCCGGGCTGGCCGAGGCGCAGCCGGTACCGGGACGCCAGATTGCCCATCAGCTGCGCAACGGCGCGGTGCTGGTGGACGACAGCTACAACGCCAACCCCGGTTCGCTGGCTGCGGCCATCGATGCCCTGGCCGCTGCCCCGGAAGAGGGCTGGCTGGTGCTGGGTGACATGCGCGAGCTGGGCCCGGACGCTGAAGCGCTGCACGCGCAGGCGGGGCTCCGCGCGCGCGCTGCTGGGCTCAAGCGCCTGTATGCGCTGGGCCCGCTCAGCGCTGCTGCCGCCACCGCCTTCGGCGAAGGCGGCCGTCATTTCGCCACCCATGACGCGCTGTCGCAGGCGCTGAAGGACGAGCTGCACGCCGGCGTGCGCTGCCTGGTCAAGGGTTCCCGTGGCAGCGCCATGGACACGATTGTCAAAGCGCTGCTGGCGCAAGGAGAGGAATCCCCGCATGTTGTATGAACTGGCTCGATGGTTGCAGCAGTTGGAGAGCCTGTTCGGGCTGTTCAACTACCAGACGTTCCGCGCCATCCTTGCCGCGCTGACGGCCCTGTTCCTGTCGCTGTGGCTCGGCCCGGCGATGATCCGCAAGCTTGCCCAGTTCAAGGGCGGCCAGCCGATCCGCAAGGACGGTCCGCAGACCCATTTCTCCAAGGCCGGCACACCGACCATGGGCGGTTCGCTGATCCTGCTCACCATCACACTGTCGGTGCTGATGTGGGCTGACCTGCGCAACCGCTACGTGTGGCTGGTGCTGGCGGTGATGCTGTGCTTCGGCGCCATCGGCTGGTATGACGACTGGATCAAGATCGTCCGCCGCGACCCGAACGGCCTGAAGTCGCGCTGGAAGTACCTGCTGCAGTCGATCTTCGGCCTGGCCGCGGGCCTGTTCCTGTTCTACACGGCCGACGTGCCGGCGGCGCTGACCTTCTACATCCCGATGTTCAAGTCGATCGCGCTGCCGCTGGCCGGCATCGGCTTCGTGGCCATCGCCTACTTCTGGATCGTCGGTTTCTCCAACGCGGTGAACCTGACCGACGGCCTGGACGGCCTGGCGATCATGCCGACCGTGCTGGTGGCCTGCGCGCTGGGTGTGTTCGCCTATGCCTCGGGCAACGTGGTGTTCGCCAACTACCTGCAGATCCCGCAGATCCCGGGCGCCGGCGAGCTGGTCATCATCTGCGCGGCCATCGCCGGTGCGGGCCTCGGCTTCCTGTGGTTCAACACCTATCCGGCCATGGTGTTCATGGGCGACATCGGTGCACTGGCGCTGGGTGCGGTGCTGGGCACGATCGCGGTGATCACCCGCCAGGAACTGGTGCTGGTGATCATGGGCGGCGTGTTCGTCATCGAAACGCTGTCGGTGATGATCCAGGTCGCCTCGTTCAAGCTGACCGGCAAGCGCGTGTTCCGCATGGCGCCGATCCATCACCACTTCGAACTGAAGGGCTGGCCGGAGCCGCGCGTGATCGTGCGCTTCTGGATCATCTCCGTCGTGCTCGTGCTGATCGGCCTGGCCACGTTGAAGGTGCGCTGAGATGAACGACCTGTCCCGCCAGGCAACACGCCTTGAAGCCATCGAAGGCAGCTACGACAAGTGGCTGCTGGGCGCGATCATCGCGCTCACGGGCATTGGCGTGGTGATGGTGGCGTCCAGTTCGATCGCGCTGATGAGCAGCCCGTTCTACTACCTCAACCGCCACCTGATCTTCCTGGCGGTGGGCATCGTGCTGGCGGTCGTTGCCGCCCGCACTGAACTGAAGTCCATCGAGCAGTACAACCAGATGCTGCTGCTGGGCTGCTTCGTGCTGCTGCTGGCGGTGTTCGCACCGGGCCTCGGCAGCACGGTCAACGGCGCACGCCGCTGGATCAACCTGGGCATCTCCAAGTTCCAGACGGTGGAAGCGGTGAAGGTGCTCTACATCGTCTGGCTGTCCAGCTATCTGGTGCGCTTCCGCGACGAGGTCAACGCGACCTGGCCGGCGATGCTCAAGCCGTTGGGCGTGGCCGGTGCGCTGGTGCTGTTGCTGCTGCTGCAGCCGGACTTCGGTTCGTCCACCCTGCTGCTGGCGATCACCGCCGGCATGCTGGTGCTGGGCGGTGTGAACATGCCGCGCATGTCGATGCCGGTGATCATCGGCCTGGTCGGCATGAGCGCGCTGGCGATCATCGAGCCGTACCGCATGCGCCGCATCACCTCCTTCCTGGACCCGTGGGCCGACCAGCAGGGCGACGGCTACCAGCTGTCCAACGCGCTGATGGCGGTGGGCCGTGGCGAGTGGACCGGCGTCGGCCTGGGCAACTCGGTGCAGAAGCTGTACTACCTGCCTGAAGCGCACACCGACTTCATCTTCTCGGTCACCGCCGAGGAATTCGGCTTCCTGGGCACCTGCGTGATCGTGGCCCTGTACGCGCTGCTGGTCGGCCGTACCTTCTGGCTGGGCATGCGCTGCGTGGAAATGAAGCGCCACTTCTCCGGCTATATCGCCTTCGGCATCGGCCTGTGGATCAGCATGCAGACCTTCGTCTCGATCGGCGTGAACCTGGGCATCCTGCCGACCAAGGGCCTGACCCTGCCGCTGATCTCCTCCGGCGGTTCGTCGGTGCTGATGACCTGCGTGGCGATGGGCCTGCTGCTGCGCGTGTCCTATGAGCTCAAGCGCGCCGAGCGCCGCCAGGCCGTGCGCATCGGCGGCGCCGAAGACGCCGCTGCCGAGCCGATGGACGGGCCCGCCGCGCCGGTGGCCGCCAGCGTGCCGATGAGCGCCGAGCCGGTGGCTGCCGCTGCGCCGAACGCTGCGCGTGGCACCAGCCGCCTGCAGTCGCGCATCGAACCGACCTTCGGGAGGCTGTCATGAGCAGTGCTTCCAACGCCCGCCCGGTGATGATCCTGGCCGGTGGCACCGGCGGTCACATCTTCCCCGGCCTGGCCGTGGCCCGCGTGCTGCGCCAGCGCGGCGTGCCGGTCACCTGGATGGGTGCCGACGGTGCGATGGAAACGCGCCTGGTGCCACAGCACGACATTCCGATCGACACGCTGGCCATCACCGGCCTGCGCGGCAAGGGCAAGCTGGCCCTGCTGGGCGCGCCGTGGCGGCTGATGCGCGCGCTGCGCGCGGCCGGCATGATCATCCGCAAGCGCCAGCCGCGTGCGGTGGTCGCCTTCGGTGGCTTTGCCTCTGGCCCCGGTGGCATGGCCACCCGCCTGCACGGCCTGCCGCTGCTGGTGCACGAACAGAATCGCGCGCCCGGCATGACCAACCGCATCCTGTCGCGCTATGCGCGCCGGTTGCTGACCGGCTTCCCCGGTACCTTCGCCAAGGGCGAGGAGTTCGTCGGCAACCCGGTGCGTGCGGAGATCGCGGCCATCGCGCCGCCGGAGCAGCGCTTCGCCGACCGCCACGGCCCGCTGCGCGTGCTGGTGGTCGGCGGCAGCCAGGGGGCGCGTGCGCTCAACACCGGCGTGCCGCAGGCGATTGCCGCGCTGGGCACGGGTGTGCCGGTGCAGGTGCGCCACCAGAGTGGCGAGAAGCTGCATGCCGAAGCGGTCGAGGCGTATGCCAAGGCCGGCGTGCAGGCTGAAATCACCCCGTTCATCGCGGACATGGCCGAAGCCTTCGCCTGGGCCGACCTGGTCGTGTGCCGTGCCGGCGCGTCGACGCTGGCCGAGCTGTGCGCGGTCGGTGTCGGCAGCGTGCTGGTGCCATTCCCCGCCGCCGTCGACGATCACCAGACCCGCAATGCGGAGTACCTGGTCGAGCGTGGCGCGGCGGTGTTGCTGAAGCAGGACGGAACGCTGGCCGACGGCATTGCCGCACTGCTGCGCGATCTGTCCGAAAATCCCGCCCGCCGCATGCAGATGGCGCAAGCCGCGCGTGCCCTGGCCAAGGTCGATGCCGCCGAGCGCATCGCCGATATCATTCTTGAGGAAGTTGTATGAAGAAGGCCTGCCACTGCGCCTGCCCTGCGCGAGGCCGCGCATGATCCGTCGCCTGCACGACACCAACGACCTGGTGCGCGCATTCCCGCGCGTGCATTTCGTCGGCATCGGCGGCACCGGCATGAGCGGTATCGCCGAAGTGATGCTGACGCTGGGCTATGAAGTGTCCGGTTCGGACAACGCCGACAACGTGGCGACCCGCCGCCTGGCCAGCCTGGGTGCGCGCATCATGCGCGGCCACTCGGCGGCCAACGTGCTGGGCACCGACTGCGTGGTGGTCTCCAGTGCCATCCGCGAAGACAACCCGGAACTGATGGAAGCGCGCAGCCAGCGTATTCCGATCATGCCGCGCGCAGCGATGCTGGCCGAACTGATGCGTTTCCGCCGTGGCATCGCCGTGGCCGGCACCCATGGCAAGACCACCACCACCAGCCTCACCGCTGCGGTGCTGAGCGAAGGTGGCCTGGACCCGACGTTCGTGATCGGTGGTCAGCTGCTGGCTGCCGGTGCCAACGCCAAGCTGGGCAGTGGGCAGTGGTTGGTGGCCGAGGCCGACGAAAGCGATGGCAGCTTCCTGCGCCTGAACCCGCTGATGTCGATCATCACCAACATCGATGCGGATCATCTGGAGAACTACGGCAACGATTTTGCCCGCGTGCAGGCGGCGTTCGCCGAGTTCCTGCAGCGCCTGCCGTTCTACGGCCTGGCGGTGCTGTGCATCGACGACCCGGAAGTGGCTGCACTGGCCGCCAAGACCCCGCGCCACGTGATGAGCTACGGCATGAGCCCGCAGGCTGACGTGCGCGCCGAGAACGTGGTGCAGGAAGGCTCGCGCATGCGCTTCACCCTGCGCCTGCCGCAGGGCACCAGCCAGGAAGTGGTGCTGGCGCTGCCGGGCAGGCACAACGTACTCAACGCGCTGGCCGCCGCCGCGGTGGGCTGGCAGCTGGGCGTGGCCCCGGATGCCATCGCACGCGCGCTGGAAGCCTTTGCCGGTGTCGGCCGTCGCTTCAACGACCTGGGCGAGGTGACCACCGCCAGCGGTGCCAAGGTCCGCATCATCGACGACTACGGTCATCACCCGAGCGAGCTGGAAGCCGTGTTCGCTGCCGCCCGCGGTGGCTGGGCCGACAAGCGCCTGGTGGTGGCCTTCCAGCCGCACCGCTACAGCCGTACCCGCGACCAGTTCGACAAGTTCGCCGCGGTGCTGTCCAGCGTCGACGCGCTGGTGCTGAGCGAGGTCTACCCGGCCGGTGAAGAGCCGATTGCCGGTGCCGACTCGCACGCGCTGGCCCGTGCCATCCGTGCGCGCGGCCGCAGCGAGCCGGTGGTGGTGGGCAAGGCCGCCGAACTGGCCAGCGTGCTGCCGGACGTACTGCAGGACGGTGACCTGCTGCTGATGATGGGGGCGGGCGACATCGGCGCCGTGGCCACCCACATCGCGGTGGAAGGCTTCAAGGGGGAGGGCGAGGCGTGAGCACGCTGACCTTCCCGCCGCTGCACGTGACCGACCCGGCTCGCTTCGGCCGCGTCGCCGTGCTGCTCGGTGGCACCTCCAGCGAACGCGAGGTATCGCTGGATTCCGGCCGCAACGTGCTCGAAGCCCTGCAGTCACGCGGCGTCGATGCGTTTGCCGTGGACGGCATCCCTGCGCTGGCCAAGGCGCTGGCCGCCGGTGGCATCGATCGCGTGTTCAACATCCTGCATGGCCACAACGGTGGTGGTGAGGACGGCATCGTGCAGGGCTTGATGGACGCCTTCGGCGTGCCGTACACCGGCTCGGACGTGCTGGGTTCGGCGCTGAGCATGGACAAGATCCGCACCAAGCAGGTGTGGCTGTCGCTGGGCCTGCCGACCCCGCAGTACAGGAAGGTCGACGCGTCGAACGTACATGCGCTGGCGGCCGAACTGGGCCTGCCGGTGGTGGTGAAGCCGGCCAACGAAGGTTCCAGCGTGGGCATCAGCCGGGTGACCGATGATGCGGGCCTGGATGAGGCCGTGGCGCTGGCCGCGCGCTACGACGGCCAGCTGCTGATGGAGCAGATGGTGGTGGGCGACGAACTGACCGTGGCCATCCTGGGGGATGTCGCGCTGCCGTCGATCCGCATCGTGCCCAAGGGCCAGTGGTACGACTACAACGCCAAGTACATCGCCGAAGACACCCAGTATCTGTGCCCGGGCCTGGACGGTGACGACGAAGAAGAAATCCGGCGCATCGCGCTGGCCGCATTCCGTGCCGCCGGTTGCCGTGGCTGGGGTCGCGTGGACGTGATGCGCGATCGCAGCAGCGGCCGCTTCTTCCTGCTGGAAGTGAACACCGCGCCGGGCATGACCAGCCATTCGCTGGTGCCCAAGGCCGCGGGCCAGGCCGGCATCAGCTTCGAAGAGCTGGTGTGGCGCGTGCTGGAACAGACCCTGGAGGCCTCGCACGCATGAACGCGGTGCTGCGCATCTTCGTCTGGCTGTTGGCGCTGTCGGTGGTTGCACTGCCGGTGGTGGCCGTGGTCAATGGCTGGGTCGGCGCCGAGCGCTGGCCGCTGGCGAAGCTGCGCGTGCATGGTGAGTTCAAGCGGGTGCCGGCCGAACAGCTGCAGCAGGTGCTGCTGCCGTACGCGCGCGCCGGCTTCTTCGCAGTCAAGCTGCAGGACGCGCAGGACGCGCTGGAACAGCTGCCGTGGGTGGAAAGCGCGCAGGTGCGCAAGCAGTGGCCGGACGTGCTGGAAGTGACCCTGGTCGAGCACAAGCCGTTCGCGCGCTGGGGCAGCGACCGCCTGGTTTCCGAGCAGGGCAAGTTGTTCCCCACGCCGAAGAAGCTGGCCGACCTGGCGCTGCCCGAACTGGATGGCCCCGACAGCCAGACAGAAGAAGTGATGAAGCTGTACAGCGACTCGCGTGCATTGTTCGCACCGGCCGGCGTCGACGTGCGCCGGGTGACGATGGATGCACGCGGCAGTTGGTCGCTTGTGCTGAGCAACGGCACCGAAGTGGTGGTGGGCCGCGACGACGCGCGCTCGCGCATGCAGCGCTTCGTCAAGGTGCTGCCGCAGCTGAACCGTCAGGACGCGCCGATCGAGCGCGCGGACCTCCGTTACACCAATGGTTTCACGCTGAGCTGGGGTACCCCGGCCACGCCGGCGAAAACGCCGGCGACCCCAGCCAGCAGGACGCAGGAAAGGACATGAATCGCAAGGGTGACAAATCGCTGATCGTTGGCCTGGACATCGGCACCTCCAAGGTGGTGGCGCTGGTGGGCGAGTATTCGCCGGGCAACCCGATCGAAGTGATCGGCATCGGCTCGCACGAGTCGCGCGGTTTGAAGCGCGGCGTGGTGGTGGACATCGAATCGACCGTGCAGTCGATCCAGCGCGCGGTGGAAGAAGCCGAGCTGATGGCCGGCTGCGAGATCCGCTCGGTGTACGCCTCCATCTCCGGCAACCACGTGCAGTGCAAGAACTCGCCGGGCATCGTGCCGATCCGCGACGGGGAAGTGACCTGGGGTGACCTGGATCGCGTGCTCGATGCGGCCAAGGCGGTGGCGATTCCGGCCGACCAGAAGATCCTGCATGCGATCCCGCGCGAGTACGTACTGGACGATTCGCAGGAAGGCATCCGCAACCCGGTCGGCATGACCGGCGTGCGCCTGGAGGTGCACGCGCACCTGGTGGTGTGCGCGCAGTCGGCCGCGGCCAACATCAGCAAGTGCGTGCAGCGCTGCGGCCTGCAGGTGGATGACCTGGTGCTGTCCTCGCTGGCCTCCAGCGTGGCGGTGCTGACCGCCGACGAGCGCGAGCTGGGCGTGGTGCTGGTCGACATGGGCGCCGGCACCACCGACATCGCGGTGTTCGTGCAGGGTGCGATCTGCCACACCGCCTCGCTGCCGATCGCCGGCGACCACGTCACCAACGACATCGCGCACATGCTGCGCACGCCGACCCCGGAAGCCGAGCAGATCAAGGTGCGTTACGCCTGCGCCCTGGCCCAGCTGGCCACCGCCGAGGAAAGCATCCAGGTGCCGTCGGTGGGTGACCGTCCGCCGCGCCGCATGCCGCGCCACTCGCTGGCGCAGGCGGTGCAGGGTCGTTACGAGGAGATCTTCGAGATGGTGCAGGCCGAACTGCGCCGCTCCGGCTTCGAGGAACTGGTGCGCGCCGGCATGGTGCTGACCGGTGGCGCTTCGAAGATGGAAGGCGTGGTCGAGCTGGCCGAGGAAATGCTGCAGATGCCGGTGCGCGTGGGCATTCCGCAGCACGTCACCGGCCTCGGCGAAGTAGTCGGCAACCCGGTGCATGCCACCGGCGTGGGCCTGCTGCTGATGGGCAGCCAGATCGAGCATCCGCGCCGGCCGTCGCTGCCGACCGGGCGCGCTGGAAGCATGTTCAAGAAACTCAAGACCTGGTTCCGCGGCGAGTTCTGACGCGGAACCCGTAATGCCGGGCCTGGCCCGGTCGCAGTACCCGCAGTACCCGCATCACAAGGCAACACCGGCAACACACAACCCACACAGCCGCAACGTTGGCATGCAGCAGGACGGCAGGACGCCCGAATGCCCATGCCAGCCAAAGCGGATACAACGAGGACACGGACATGGCGCATTTTGAACTGATCGAAAAGATGGCACCCAATGCGGTGATCAAGGTGGTTGGCGTGGGCGGCGGCGGCGGCAATGCCGTGGCGCACATGGTCAACTCGGCGGTGGATGGCGTGGAATTCATCACCGCCAACACCGACTCGCAGGCCATCAAGAATTGTGGTGCCAAGCTGCAGCTGCAGCTGGGTACCAACGTGACCAAGGGCCTGGGCGCAGGCGCGAATCCGGAAGTCGGCCGCCAGGCCGCGCTGGAAGACCGTGAGCGCATCATGGACGCGCTGCAGGGCGCGGACATGGTCTTCATCACCGCCGGCATGGGCGGTGGCACCGGCACCGGCGCGGCACCGGTGGTGGCACAGCTGGCCAAGGAAATGGGCATCCTGACCGTGGCCGTGGTCACCAAGCCGTTCCCGTTCGAAGGCCGTCGCCGCATGCAGGTGGCGCTGAAGGGCATCGAGGAACTGAGCCAGCACTGCGACTCGCTGATCACCATCCCGAACGAGAAGCTGATCACCGTGCTGGGCCGCAACGCGACCATGATCCAGGCCTTCCGTGCCGCCAACGACGTGCTGCAGGGCGCCGTGCAGGGCATCGCCGACCTGATCGTGCGTCCGGGCCTGATCAACGTCGACTTCGCCGACGTGCGCACCGTCATGTCCGAAATGGGCCTGGCGATGATGGGTACCGGCACCGCGCGTGGTGATGACCGCGCCCAGGCCGCCGCCGAAGCCGCGATCCAGAACCCGCTGCTGGACGATGTGAACCTGGCCGGTGCCAACGGCATCCTGGTCAACATCACCGCCGGTGCGGACTTCACCATGGCCGAGTTCGACGAGATCGGCCGCACCATCGATGGCTTCGCTTCCGAAGACGCCACCGTGGTGGTCGGTACCGTGCTGGATCCGGACATGCAGGACGAAGTGCGCGTGACCGTGGTCGCTACCGGCCTGAACCGCGTGTCGGCCAGCAAGACCCAGCGTCCGGGCGAGCGTGCGCCGATCAAGCTGGTCCGCAATGCCACCACCGGCCAGCCGGAATTCGGTGACTTCGACAACGGCGGCGACGCTGTGTCCAAGGCCGTCGGTGGCATGGGCCTGGGCCTGCGTCGTGCCAGCAGCGATACCGCAGCGGCTTCGGCCCCGTCGGCCCCGTCGGCTTCGGCACCGGCTGCGGCGGAACTGCCGAACGACTACCTGGACATCCCGGCGTTCCTGCGCCGCCAGGCGGACTAAGCGGGGCGGCCCGGGGTTGTCCTCCCCGGGTTGCGCCACCATGTCCTGAAAATGCGGGCGCCGGGCCAGGATGGGCCCGGCCGCCCTGCTTCATGTGCGTCCCATTGGCGCGCCGGTGCGTCCTGCCTGCTTTCAGCCGGGGTAGGGGACCTTGCGTGTTAATCTAATGTGTCACTTCCGGTCCATCCCCCATGATCCAGCAACGCACCCTCAAGAACACGATCCGCGCCACCGGCGTTGGCCTGCACAGCGGTGACAAGGTCTATATGACCCTGCGCCCGGCACCGGTCAACCATGGCATCGTGTTCCGCCGCGTGGACCTGGACCCGGTGGTGGAAGTGCCGGCCAAGGCCGAGCTGGTCACCGAAGTGACCCTGTGCACCGGCCTGACCTGCAACGACGCCAAGATCCAGACCGTCGAACACCTGATGTCGGCGCTGGCCGGCCTGGGTGTGGACAACATCATCGTCGAACTGTCCTCGGCCGAGCTGCCGATCATGGACGGTTCGGCCGGCCCCTTCGTGTTCCTGCTGCAGTCGGCGGGCATCGTGGAACAGGATGCGCCCAAGCGCTTCATCCGCGTGCTGAAGACCGTGGAAGTGACCGAGGGCGACAAGGTGGCCCGCTTCAGCCCGTACGAGGGCTACAAGCTGGGCTTCACCATCCAGTTCGACCACCCGATGATCCCGGCCAAGCAGTCGCGCCAGGAAATCGAGTTCTCGACGCTGGCCTACACCAAGGAAATCTCCCGCGCGCGCACCTTCGGCTTCATGCGCGACCTGGAATACATGCGCGAGCGCAACCTGGGCCTGGGCGGTTCGATGGACAACGCCATCGTGCTGGACGAGTTCCGCGTGCTCAACGAAGACGGCCTGCGCTACGCCGACGAATTCGTGCGCCACAAGATCCTCGACGCGATCGGCGACCTTTATCTGGCCGGTGGCCAGGTGCTGGGTGCCTACGAGGGCTTCAAGTCGGGTCACGCGCTCAACAACAAGCTGGTGCGCGCGCTGATGGCCGATGCCACCGCCTGGGAATGGGTCAGCTTCGACTCGCCGGCCACGCCGGATCCGGTCGAATATGCCACTCCGGCCTACGCCTGATTTCTGCAGGTTGTTGAATTTAAAGACAAAAACGCCGCCTTCCAGGGCGGCGTTGTCGTTTCAGGTATCTTCGTCGCATTCAGCATGCTTGACGCGCATCAAGGCCGGTTCGAGGTCACGGTTTTGTGAACCTGTTGGATCGGAAGCCTGAATTTAACGTAGTTTTAACAACAATCTAACGACAGGCCCCCGGATGGCAGCTAGGATGCGACCCGGCCCCCGAAATGTTTCACGCCGTGGTGACACGTGCGACGGGGAGCGGAGCCGGATGCTCCGTTGTCGTCAGGACCGCTTCTTCGGCTTCGAAGGAACGTCCTGCAGGCAAGCCAAGGCGTCGCGTAGCCCTTTGTGCGTGGCGGCTGAAACTGCGTGGGGTCCATTCCGGTTGTCGAGCGCTGGGGAGCGCGTGGGAGTGGGAGACGCAGTCTTGATGGTCACCTTGGTGGCCTTCAGCCCGATGGAACGGGCCGCGTCGAGCAACTGGGCTTCGGCAAGCCGCAACTTGGCATGCCAGACCGGGGACTCGACGAGAAAAACGAGGTGTTCCCCGTCCACATTGGCCAGCCGGCAACGGCTGCGCAGAGGTGGCGGCAACTGGGGGCGCAACTGACGGTCCAGCGCGTCGAGCCACAAGGCACGCCGCAGCGGGTTCCCGCTTTTGTCCGCCATCACCGCATCCAGCGCCGGCTTCGGCACTGACGCGGGGCGAACGCTGGATTTCGGCTCAGACATGAAAACTCACTGATGGCATTCAAAAAGATCGTAATCAAAACGCGTGAAGGACAGGCCAAATCGTCGCCCATCGCGCGTTTGCGGTTCTATTTCGAGGACCGCCCCCGCGCCCTGCTGGGCAGCGTGCTCGGGGTAGGCTGCATTATCGGCCTTGCCGGTGGCATTGGCGCCAGCGCGCTGAATGACTCCCGCCTGCAGGCCAAGGTCGAGCGCCAGGATGCGGAGCTGGCCAAGGTCAAGCGCGATGCGCAGACCCAGGTCAACGCGCTGGCGGCCCGCCTCGGCGAGCTGCAGGCCCAGGCCACACGCCTCAACGCCCTCGGCGAACGGCTGACCCAGATGGGCAAGCTGGAAGACGGCGAGTTCGACTTCAACGAGACCCCCGGCCTCGGTGACGGTGACGCCGGCGGCCCGACCAGCGACATCCCGGTCAAGGACGTCAACGCCGACTTACAGGTGCTGGAGCAGCGCTTCGCTGCTTCAGGCCGCCAGTTGTCGGTGATGGAATCGCTGATGTTCGACCACCAGCTGCAGCAGAACGCCGTGCCCTCGCGCATGCCGATCCGCAACAGCTATGTGACCTCCGGTTTCGGCACCCGTGCCGACCCGTTCGGCCGCGGTGCCGCCACCCACAAGGGCATGGACTTCCACGCCAAGGTCGGTGACCCGGTGATGGCCGTGGCCGAAGGCGTGGTCAGCTTCGCCGGCGTCAAGGGCGGCTACGGCAACGCGGTCGACGTCGACCACGGTAACGGCTACGTCACCCGCTACGCGCACAATTCGCGCCTGGTGGTGAAGGTCGGCGACCTGGTCCGTGCCGGGCAGGAAGTGGCCAAGGCCGGTTCCACCGGTCGTTCGACCGGCGCCCACGTGCACTTCGAGGTGTGGGAGAACGGCAACGTGGTCAACCCGCGCAAGTTCCTTGGCGACGGCGGCAATACGCCGGTTGGCCGCATCAGCCGCGGTTGAACCCAACGCCGGGCATGGCCCGGCGCTACCGGCACGCCGTCGGATCCCGGCGGTAGCGCGGGGCCATGCCCCGCGAGCGCGAAGCGCGGCCGCCAGGACCCCGGTCCCGGCCGCCTGGACGACCGCAAAGGGTTGAAACCCCTCACGGCCGTCCCAAGCTACAATGGGTGTTGCCATCGACAGGGCGCCAGGCGCCCTGTTTCGTTTGCGGCGGACGGATCCCAAGGGGGAGGCCGGGCGTCGTGTCCATCCAACCCGGTTCCTTCAATGATCAACAGCCTGCTTACCCGCGTATTTGGCAGTCGTAACGAACGACAGCTGCGCCAGCTCAACCGCATCGTCGCCAAGATCAATGCGCTGGAACCGGAGATCGAGAAGCTTTCCGACGAGCAGCTTCAGGCCAAGACGCCGGAGTTCAAGCAGCGCATCGCCAATGGTGAAGCCCTGGACAAGGTGCTGCCGGAAGCGTTCGCGGTCTGCCGCGAAGCCGGCCGCCGCGTGCTGGGCATGCGCCACTACGATGTGCAGCTGATCGGCGGCATGGTGCTTCACCTGGGCAAGATCGCAGAAATGCGCACCGGTGAAGGCAAGACCCTGGTGGCGACCCTGCCGGTGTACCTCAACGCGCTGGAAGGCAAGGGCGTGCACGTGGTCACCGTGAACGACTACCTGGCGCGCCGTGACGCCGCGCAGATGGGCAAGCTGTACAACTGGCTGGGCCTGAGCGTGGGCGTGGTCTACCCGGGCATGCCGCACAGCGACAAGCGCGAAGCCTACGCCTCGGACATCACCTACGGCACCAACAACGAATTCGGTTTCGACTACCTGCGCGACAACATGGCGCTGTCCAAGGCCGACCGCTACCAGCGCGGCCTGCACTACGCCATCGTCGACGAAGTCGACTCCATCCTGATCGACGAAGCGCGTACCCCGCTGATCATCTCCGGCCCGGCCGATGATTCCCCGGAGCTGTACATCCGCGTCAACCGCGTCGTGCCGAACCTGGTCAAGCAGGAAGTGGAAGACGGCGAAGGCGACTTCTGGGTCGACGAGAAGGGCAAGCAGGTGCACCTGTCCGAAGCAGGCATGGAGCACGCCGAGCAGCTGCTGGTCGAGGCCGGCATCCTCGACGGCGAGACCGAAGGCCTGTACGCGCCGCAGAACCTGACCGTGGTCCACCACCTCAACGCCGCACTGCGCGCGCACGCGATCTACCAGCGTGACGTGGACTACATCGTGCGCGATGGCGAAGTGGTCATCGTCGATGAGTTCACCGGCCGCACCCTGTCCGGCCGCCGCTGGTCCGATGGCCTGCACCAGGCGGTGGAAGCGAAGGAAGGCGTGCCGGTCCAGCGCGAGAACCAGACGCTGGCGAGCATCACCTTCCAGAACCTGTTCCGCATGTACAAGAAGCTGTCCGGCATGACCGGTACGGCCGATACCGAAGCCTTCGAGTTCCAGAGCATCTACGGCCTGGAAGTGGTGGTGATTCCGACCAACCGCCCGACCATCCGCAAGGACAGCCCGGACCAGGTGTTCCTCAACCGCAAGGGCAAGTTCAATGCGGTGCTGGCCGACATCGAAGAGTGCGCCAAGCGCGGCCAGCCGGTACTGGTGGGTACCACCTCGATCGAAACCTCGGAAATGCTGTCCGAGCACCTGCGCAAGGCGGGCGTGAAGCACGAAGTGCTAAACGCCAAGCAGCATGACCGCGAAGCGACCATCGTCGCCAATGCCGGCCGTCCGGCAGCCGTGACCATTGCCACCAACATGGCCGGCCGTGGTACCGACATCGTGCTGGGCGGTTCGCTGGAAGCGGAAATCCACGAGCTGGGCGAAGGTGCCACCGACGAGCAGAAGGCCGCGGTCAAGGCCGAATGGCAGAAGCGCCACGAGGCCGTCAAGGCTGCCGGCGGCCTGCACATCGTCGGTACCGAGCGCCATGAATCGCGCCGTATCGACAACCAGCTGCGTGGCCGTTCGGGCCGCCAGGGTGACCCGGGTTCGTCCCGCTTCTACCTGTCGCTGGAAGACAACCTGATGCGCATCTTCGCCTCCGACTGGGTGCAGAAGGCCATGCGCATGATGGGCATGAAGGAAGATGACGTCATCGAGGACCGCCTGGTCAGCCGCCAGATCGAGAAGGCGCAGCGCAAGGTCGAGGCCCACAACTTCGACATCCGCAAGAACCTGCTGGATTTCGACGACGTCAACAACGACCAGCGCAAGGTGATCTACGCCCAGCGCGACGAGCTGCTGGACGCCGAGTCGGTGAAGGACAACGTCGACGGCATCCGCGACGACGTGATCTTCGACGTGGTGGCCCGCTTCGTGCCGCCGAACTCGATCGACGAGCAGTGGGACCTGCGTGGCCTGGAAGCGACCCTGGAGTCGGACTTCGGCCTGCAGATGTCGCTGACCGACCTGGTCAAGTCGCACGAAGAGCTGGACGCCGAAGCCATCGCCGCCAAGGTGCAGGAACGCGTCAACCAGCACTTCGCCGAGAAGGAAGCCGGCGTGGGCGAAGAGACCATGCGCGCGCTGGAGAAGCACGTGATGCTGACCGTGCTGGACCAGAGCTGGAAGGAGCACCTGGCCCGCATGGATTACCTGCGCCAGGGCATCTACCTGCGTGGTTACGCGCAGAAGCAGCCGAAGCAGGAGTACAAGAAGGAAGCCTTCGAACTGTTCTCGGACATGCTGGAGAACGTCAAGCGCGAAGTGGTGACCCTGCTGTCGCGCGTGCGCATCCGCAGCGACGAGGAAGTGCAGGCGCTGGAAGCGGCCGAACGCCAGCAGGCCGAAGCCCGCCTGAGCCAGTCGCAGTTCCAGCACCAGGACGTGGGCGGCTACAGCGCCGACGAGGAAGCTGCGCAGGTGCAGGCTGCCCAGCAGGGCAACGCACAGGTGCAGCGCGACGAGCCGAAGATCGGCCGCAACGATCCATGCCCGTGCGGCAGTGGCAAGAAGTACAAGCACTGCCACGGCCAGCTGAGCTGACCCCGAAGAGCCCCGCGAAAGCGGGGTTCTTCTTTTATGGCGGCTGTTTCGCAGGGCTGATCCGGCCGGATCCGAGATTGCACGGGCCGCCCTGTTCTGGGCATGCTTCCTCCATGCCTTCCCCCACCCGATCGATCCACGTTGTGGCCGCCGTCATCACCGACGCCCGTGGCCGCGTGCTGCTCAACCGCCGTACCGAGAACCGCGACATGGCTGGCCTGTGGGAATTCCCCGGCGGCAAGCGCGAATCCGGCGAGACCTCCGAGCAGGCCCTGGTGCGCGAGCTGCGCGAGGAACTGGGCATCGAGGCCGATGTCGGCGAGTGGCTGATGGACGTGCCGCAGCGCTATCCGGACAAGCACCTGACCCTGGAAGTACGCCACGTGCGCAGCTGGAAGGGAACCCCCCGCGGCCGTGAAGGGCAGGCGATCACCTGGGTGGCGCCGGACAAGCTGGGCCGCTATTCAATGCCGCCGGCAGACCTGCCGGTGGTGGCCGCCCTGCGCCAGCCCGACAGCTACCTGATCACCCCGGCGCCGGCCGATGATGAGGGCGGCATGCAGCATTGGCACGAACAGCTGCAGCGCGCGGTGGCCGCGGGCCAGCAGCGCATCCAGCTGCGCTTGCCGACGGCGCATCCGCAGCGCCAGGCGATGGTCGAGCAGGCCCTGCGCGCGCATCGTCGCAGCGGCGTGCAGTGGCTGCTCAACCGCGATATCGAGCTGGCACGCGCACTGGGCGTGGGCGTGCATCTGGGCAGCGAACAGCTGCTGGAGCTGTCGCAGCGTCCGCTGCCCGAAGGCCAGCTGGTGGCCGCGTCCTGCCATGACCTGCAGCAGCTGCAGGCCGCACAGCAGTTGGGCTGCGACTTCGCCGTGCTGGGTCCGGTGCAGGCCACGGCCAGCCATCCCGATGCCGTGCCGCTGGGCTGGGATGCCTTCGCCGAGCTGCGTGCGCAGGTGTCACTGCCGATCTACGCGCTGGGTGGCATGGGCAGTGGCCACATCAGTGAGGCGCGTCGCCATGGTGGGCAGGGCATCGCCGCCATTCGCGCGCTGTGGCCGGCGTGATGTCAGGGTCGGATCATCGCAACGCGGGGCTCTGACCCTCCCGATCACAACGTGATCCAGAAACACCCGTACTGCCGCCGCAACCCCAGCACCGTCGAAGCGCGCGACACGCTGCCGGGCAAGGTCTGTTCCAGGCGCAGGCCGATCGGATGCCGCGCCACAGAGGCCACAGAGTCGGATCCCTGCGCGGCAGGGCTCTGGCCCTCATCCTGCGATTGCGGCAGCGCCTGCGAGGGATACACCGGCACCACGTCCACCAATGGCCGCCGCGCCAACGATTCCAGTTGGCCGAGGATGCGCTGCGCACCCGCATCAGAGACCGCGCCCCACAGGTACAGCGAGGACAGCCGGTTCACATCGTTGCTGAGGATGCCAGTACGCAGCGCATCCACCAGTTCGCTCAGTCGCCGCGGGCAGCGTGCCCCCAGGGTGTCGCGCTGCAGGGTGTTGCCGGCGGGCGCAGGCGGCGGCAGCCGCGACTGCGCACCCAGGCTGTCGCAGGGACGGTCGGTATACACGCTCTGACCCTGGGCATCGGTACAGCGGTTCAGGCGCGTGGACTGCGCCTGGGCGACGCTCGACAGCACGCACAGCGGCAGCAGCAACAGCAGGAAGGAAAGCCGGATCATTCCTGCAGGGTAGCGCCGATCACGCTTGCGCGTCGTGCTCTCAGCCCTGCAGCAGCTTCAGCACCGAGGTGGTCGGCTTGGCCAGGTTCAGGGTGTAGAAGTGCAGGCCGGGTGCGCCGCCCTCGATCAGGCGCTGGCACAGCCGGGCCACCACTTCAGTGCCGAATGCACGCACGGACTCCGCGTCATCGCCATAGGCCTGCATCTTGCGGCTGATCCAACGCGGAATCTCCGCACCACATTGTTCGGAGAAGCGACGCAGCTGGCTGAAGTTGGCAATCGGCATGATGCCGGGGGTGATCGGTACCTGCACGCCCAGCCGCCGTACTTCGTCGACGAAATGGAAGTACGCGTCCGGGTTGAAGAAGTACTGGGTGATCGCCGCATCGGCACCGGCATCGATCTTGGCCTTGAAGTGCTTCAGGTCGGCCAGTGCGTCGGAGGCCTGCGGATGCGTTTCTGGGTACGCGCCTACTTCGATATGGAACGCATCGCCGTGCTCGGCGCGGATGAAGTCGATCAGTTCGGCGGCATAGCGCATGTCGCCGGGAAAGCCCATGCCCGACGGCAGGTCGCCGCGCAGCGCGACCAGGCGGCGGCAGCCGATGGCGCGGTACAGCTTGAGCAGCTCGCGGATTTCCTGGCGGGTGCCGCCCACGCACGACAGGTGCGGCGCGGCATCGAAACCGTGGTGCTGGTTGAGATGGCGCACGGTTTCGGAGGTATAGCTCAGGGTCGAGCCACCGGCGCCGAAGGTACACGACACGTACTCGGGACCGTAGTCCTTCAGCTTGGCCGCGGCGCGGTCCAGCTGGCTGCGCTGTTCGTCGGTCTTGGGCGGATAGAACTCGAAGCTGATGGCAGTCATGACACGGGCGGTGGCGGCGGGTGCGGGTCAGTATATCGCTTCATCAAGATAGATGTTTGACGGCTGCGTGAGGGCAGGCCATCCGTGGCACGTGACCGTTCGCCCAGGTGTCCGGCCGTTGCTCCGAAATCGTAACCGGGGGCACTGGCCCGGCGGCACGCTGTTCCCATCCGGCACCACCCACCCGACGAAGGAGCAGACGATGAAGATCTTCCTGGCACTGTGGTACGCAATGAAGGCCTTGGCCCGGCTGGCGATGATCGGCATGGCGATGGCCGTGCTTGGCTCCGGTCCGGCCCATGCGGCGGCCGCCACAGGCACCGGCAAGGTGCAGGTCGAGGTGGTCGGCAAGGGCCGTCCGCTGCTGATGATCCCCGGTCTCAACAGCAGCGCCGAGGTCTGGCGCGAGACCTGCCTGGCGCTGAAGGACGTGCAGTGCCATCTGGTGCAGCTGCCCGGCTTTGCCGGCGCCGCAGCCGCTGATCCGCGCCCGGCCGACTTCCTGCCGGCCATGCGCGGGCAGCTGCTGGCCTACCTGCATGACCGGCACCTGGGCCCGGTGGTGGTGATCGGACACAGCCTGGGTGGCCTGCTGGGCCTGCAGATGGCGCAGGCCGAGCCGGCGGCGGTCAGCGCCCTGGTGGTGGTCGATGCACTGCCGTTCCTGCCAGCCGCGCGTGACCCGAAGGCCACCGCAGACAGCGTGCGGCCGATGGCCGACCAGCTGCGCAAGGGCATGCTCGCTGCCGACGCCGCGCAATGGCAGGCGCAGTTGAAGGCGGGCCTTCCGGGCATGACCCGTGATCCGCAGCGCCAGGCCGAGCTGGGCCGCTGGGGCGAAGGCAGTGACCGCCAGACCACCGCCGATGCCATGCATGCGGTGATGACCACCGACCTGCGCGACAGCATCGCCTCGATCAGCGCACCGACGCTGGTGCTGGGCAGCTGGGCCGGTTACCAGCCGATGGGCGGCACCGAGGCCAGCACGCGCGCGGTGTTCCAGGCCCAGTACGCGAAGCTTCAGGGCGTGCAGATCGCGATGAGCGCGCAGGGGTTCCACTTCCTGATGTGGGATGATCCGCGCTGGCTGCAGGAGCAGGTGCAGCGTTTCCTCGCCGCGCACCCCTGACCCTTGTCCTCGCCGAGAGCCCGCATGGACGCCACTACCTCATCCCGCCGCTTCTGGACGCTCAATGCACTGGCATGGGCGGGTTATGCGATGTACGGGCTGTGGGCGGGGATGCGGATCGGCGGCGGCGTGGTGTTCAGCGGCATCGTGTTGATCACCGTCAGCGTGGCCGCCTGCCTGTGGCTGTGCAGTGGCATGCTGCGCGCGGTGGCGCTGCGCCAGCGCTGGTGGGAGGGGAGCCTGGGCAGCCTGGTGTTGAAACTGGCCGCCGGTGTGGTGGCCGGTGCCAGCGTCGCACAGGCGATGACGGCGGCGCTGCTGCTGCCGGCGCTGGCACTGGGCTGGGTGCAGCTGCCCGGTGGCCACGCGGATTACCGATGGTCTTCGCTGTTGGTGTACTGGATGAACACCGCGCTGTTCCTGCTGATGTGGACCGGCCTGTGGGCCGGCCTGCACGGTCTGCGCCGGGCGCGCCACAGTGAACTGGCCCGGCTGCGAGCCGAAGCCGAACGCAGCGCACTGGAGCGCGATGCACTGCGCGCACGGCTCAACCCGCACTTCATGTTCAATGCGCTGAACAACCTGCGCGCGCTGATCCTGGAAGACCCCGAGCGCGCCCGCGACATGGTCACGCGCCTGTCGCGCACACTGCGCCAGGCGCTGGCGCACAACCGCAGTGAGCAGGTCACGCTGGCCGAAGAACTGGCGGTGGTGGACGACTATCTGGCGATCGAGGCCATCCACTTCGAGCAGCGCCTGCAGGTAGCTCGGCGCATCGATGCTGACGCCCTGCAGGCGCAGTTGCCGGCGATGGCGCTGCAGCTGCTGGTGGAGAATGCGATCAAGCACGGTATTGCCAGCCGCCCCGCTGGTGGCGAGGTACAGATCCAGGCCACGCTGGACGGCGATGTATTGCGACTGCAGGTGGACAACCCGCTGGGCAGCGCCAGCGAGCCTGCCGACGGGCATGGCGTCGGCCTGGCCTACCTGCGTGCGCAGCTCGGTTCGCGCGGCCGTTTCACCCTGCAACCGGTCGGCGACCGCATGCAGGCCCTGCTGGAGATTCCACAATGAGTGCCACGCTGCGTGTGTTGATCGTTGATGATGCGCGGCTGGCGCGGCAGGAGCTGCGCACGCTGTTGTCGGCGCTGCCCTGGGTGCAGTGCGTGGGTGAGGCCGACGATGTGCCTGCCGCGCGCGAGGCGATCGCCACGCTGGCGCCGGACCTGGTACTGCTGGATGTGCAGATGCCTTCCGGCAGTGGGTTCGATGTGCTGGACGGCCTGGAGACGGTGCCTGCAGTGGTGTTCGTCACCGCCTACGACACCTACGCCGTGCGCGCGTTCCAGGCCAATGCGCTGGATTATCTGGTGAAGCCTGTCGAGGCGCCACGCTTGCTGGAGGCGCTGGAGCGGGCGCGCCAGCGCGAGGTGGTGGCGGGCGAAACGCGGGAGCCGCGCAGCACACTGGGCGCGCAGGACCAGGTGTTCGTGCGCGAGGGAGAACGCTGCTGGTTCGTGGCGGTCTCCGAGATCCGACGGCTGGTGGTGGATGGCAACTACACGCGGCTGTGGTTCCGCGACCAGAACGCCTTGCTGACCCGCAGCCTGAGCGCGTTGGAAGCACGCCTGCCGCAGGATCTGTTCTTCCGTGCCAACCGCAATACCCTGGTCAACCTGCGCCGCATCCGTGGCGTAACGCCCAGCATTGCCGATGGTTACGAGCTGACGCTGGATGATGGCAGTGAGGTGGAAGTGTCGCGGCGGCAGGCACGTGAACTGCGCGAGCGGATGGCGTTGTAGCTGCCGCTACAGCTCGGCACTGACCGGGCTGGTGATGAAGCCCCACAGCAGGCGTGCCATTACGGCGGGTGAGCGTGCCTGCCCGCGCGCATAGGCCAGCAGCGCATCCAGCCGCGGGCGGTCATAGAGGTGGCCGGCCAGCAGTACCGCATGCACGCGACGGGTATTGGCGGTGTCGTGCAGCGGGTTGCCATCAAGCAGCACCAGGTCTGCGGCTTTGCCGACTTCGACGCTGCCATGCGATGCCTGCAACTGCAGATGACGCGCGGCCTGCAGCGTGGCTGCGCGCAGCACGTCGGCCTGGCTCAGGCCAGCGTGCCGCAGCCACTGCAGTTCATCGTGGTAGCGGAAGCCGCCCAATCCGGTATCGGTGCCGACCAGCACGGTCACGCCGGCACGATGCGCCGCACCGGTCAGTGCCAACCCATGCTCGAAGTAGGTCTTCAGTGCGTCTTCGCCGCGTCGGCCGGGATAGCGCGCCACGGTGGCCTGCAGGTCATCACGCCACGCCCAGCGTGAGAGCGGGTCCAGATAGGCCAAGCGCGGATCGTTGACGAAGGCGGGGTCGCGTGCACGTGCATCTTCTTCGCGGGTGACATGCGTTGGCACGAATGCTGCAGCACTGGCCTGCATCAAACCGAACGCTTTGCTGCAGAGCGCGGGCTGATAGCTGGCCACCATGCGTTCGGCCAGTCCAGTCGGGTCTTCGCCGTCAAGCGCGCCACCGCGCCATGCCGCCGCGTTGTCGAAGCAGTGGCGCACGAACAGATGGGCGTGTTCGAAGCTTCGCTGGCCTGCCTGCACCGCGTCTTCCAGAGGCACAGCCCTGGGCAGGTGGCCGACCAGTGGACGGTGCAGCTGCCGTGCCTCGGTGGCCAGCCGCTGGTAGGTATCCGCACGCAGCTTGTTGTAGACCTTCAACGCGTCGACGCCACGGGCGCTGTACGCGTGCGCCCGCAATGCGGCAGCCTCTGGCGAGAGTGATGGATCCTCGAAATAGAAGCTGGCGATCTGCACGAAGCGGGGTGCGACCTGTTGCCCTGCGATGGCCTGTGCAGTCCAGCGGCGCTTGTCAGCCACGCAGGCGATCAGCGGGTCGGTAGCCTGCGGGCAGTCCATCATGTCGCGGGTGCCGGTAATGCCATTGGCCAGCATCAGTGCGAACTGCAGTTGCGGTGACAGCTGCAGTGCATGGGTATGCATGTCCCAGAAGCCGGGCACCAGCCAGCGGCCACCGGCATCGAGCACCGGCAATGTGGTGTCCCGTGGAGCTTTGCCAATGGCAGTGATCGTGCCGTCGCGCACTGTCACTGTGGTGGGGGCGCTGACCTGGCCACGCGCGACGTCCACCACCCGCGCGTTGACGATCACGCGGCTGTTGCCCGGCTCGGGCAACGGCGGTGCCGACAGCGGCCAGAGCAGAGCGGCGGCGAACAGCAATGGCGGCGCCAGCAGGAGGATGGCCAGAACGATCGGCCATCGCCGACGGTGGGCGGAACGGGGCAACGCGCGTGCTGCATCCATGAGCCGGCAATCCTTGCATTGGGTCGTCCGCAGGGTGCTGCAAGCCGGACACGGGCACCAGTGACCATCGGCATCTGGCCCGGCCTGGCTCCGGGGCGGTTACCCTGTGCGGTGGAACTCCTGATCACGCCCTGCCATGTCCATCGTCCTGACCGATTTCGCCCGTCCCCGCCTGTTCCCGCGCGTGCCGCGCGGCAACACCATCCAGGACTGCACTGCCGAGCAGTTCGAGGCACACCTCAATGCGCACGCACCGCTGAAGGTGCTCGACGGCTACGCGCCGTTCTGCAAGTTGTTCGTCTACGAGAACTGGACCAGCACGCGCTGCCTGACGGTGCCGGTCACCGAGGCCAACCGCCATCTGCTGCGCAGCGGCTACGAAGCGCGCAACCGTGAGGAACTGCCGGTACTGGTGCGCTGGTTCGAGGGTGTGGAGTCCCCGCGCGCGAACTACCTGGTGGTGATCCTGTACAGCGCCGGGCAGCTGGCGAGGGAAGGTTCACCGATCGAGGCCGACTGGGGCATCGTCGGCTGCATCTACACCGCCGAACCGGAAGAGGTGCCGATGGCGCCGATCACGATGATGCGCAATGCGCTGGGCGTGGAGGAGGGCGGTTCCGGTGTACCGCTGGACCGGGAGGCCTACCGGCGCTCGGTGGAGTTCTGGGAGAACAACGCCAACTGGCGGCCCTGAGCCGACGCTGTGGCCGGACAGCCGGCATGTGAACAGGGTGACGGCAGTGGAGCGCTACCATGGCGGTGAATCAACGCAGGGAGCACAGGGATGGATGTTCGACGTTGGATGCCGTTTGCATGGGTCGCCGCAGGCCTGTTGGCCGCAAGTGAAAGCTCGGCAGCAAAGTACGATGCAGGCGCTGCCTGTGGGGCCCTGTCCGACGTGACGCAGATCCGCGACGCGGGCGTGGGGTCACTGCAGGCTCAGGCAACCTCGGGGCGTTGCACGTTCCATGTGGAAGCGGATGACGCAGCAGCGCTTTCGCGTCAGCAGTCATTGCTCCAGAGCGTGTCGGCGATTGCCTGTGGTGGGCCAGCCACCACCCGGCCTTCGCAAGGGGCTGGGGGCTTCGACCTGCAGATGCCTGCCCGTTGCCCGCTCTCTTCCAGCACGCCGTTGATTGCCCGGGAAGGAGGCTGGCACCAGCGGCGGCTCTCGTCGGTCCCGGCGTATCCCGCGGCCGCCATGCGCGAAGCCCAGCAGGGCGGTGTCGAGCTGATGCTGCTGCTGGATGCACAAGGCAAGACCCAGGCGATCATCCTGTCCCGGTCCAGTGGGTACCCACTGCTCGATGCGGCGGCGCTCAAGCACGCGCGCGACTGGCGTTATGAGCGTGAAGCGGCGGGCAAGGCGCCAGACATGAGCCTGATACGCGGAACGGTCACGTTCAAGCTCAACTAGGGCATCTGCAGGGCGGGCTCGGCCTTCCACTCCCACCAGCGGTAGTGGTACTCGCGCTCGGTCGCGCTCCATTGCCGCGCGCAGCAGGTGCACGTCAGCCGGTAGCATTCGCCCCAGCCATCCTCCGCTTCGCCCCGTGCACGCAGCTGCACGTGACCTTGTTCCAGCAGCGGCTCGGGGCTGAAGAACACATAGGAAGGGTAGAGCGCACACAGGCAGCCTTCGCGCGCCTGCCAGTAGCGCAGCCGTTGCAGGGCCGCCTTGAGGTGAGCCTGGTTGCTGATCAGCATGCCGCCAAGGGCGACGCCCTGGCAGCTGCGTTCAATCGTATCCACATGCGCGCTCAACGCCTCCAGGGATGCGGGGGTGAACAATCGGGCGACGGTGCGTGCGGCATCGGTGATGCGCGTTGCGTCGCGCGACAACAGGCCCTGCAGCAGCACATCGGCCTGTGCATCGTCGAGCCGGGGAATCGGCGCTGCAGACCACGGCCAGCGCATCAGCGTGACTTGCCGATGGCAGCGTAGTGGCCGGCGGTGAGGCGCAGCAGGTCAGCCGGCGCCAGTTCCACTTCCAGGCCGCGGCGACCGGCGCTGACATGCAGCGCGGGCAATGCCTGCGCGCTGGCGTCCAGGAAGGTGCGCAGGCGCTTCTTCTGCCCGAGCGGGCTGATGCCACCGACCAGGTAACCCGTCGCGCGCTGTGCGGCGTCGGCGGCGGCCATCTCGCACTTCTTGCAGCCGGCCGCTTCGGCCAATGCCTTCAAGTCCAGCTGGCCGGCCACCGGCACGATCGCCACCAGCAGTTCGTGTGCCTCGGTGCTGGCCAGCAGGGTCTTGAACACCTGGGCCGGATCGAGGCCCAGCTTGTCGACGGCTTCGCCGCCATACGATTCGGCGTGGGCGTCGTGCACGTAGCTGCGCACGGTGTGGGCGATCTTCTCGCGCTTGAGCAGGTTGATGGCCGGTGTCATGGGGGCATCGTAGCGCGCAGAAATAGGATTGCCTTGACCGAGGCTACTGAGTTCTCTCTCTGAAATAACACTCTACTGAGGCTGGCTGAGTTGGATTGGCGTTGACGAGAGTGCGAAGATTGGTGCGGATACTAAGGTTCGTCCGTGCGAGAAATCTATGTATCTGTTTGGTTCTTTGATGATCCGATGCGAAGGATGCTTTCGCTCTTAAATTATTTGATCGTGAAATTAATTACGACTCATTTCCTCGCGGAAATAATGGAAGTGTAGGTCCTTTCAGCGACGATTCTGCATAGCGGCCTTTATAGCCATGCTCTGATGGTGTGCTGCACTTGATGAGATACATCTGAGCCACTTGAGAGCCAACTGGCAAGGAAATTTTCCATGGGGAAAGATTGACGATTTCCAATGTTATGTGGCCGTGAAATCCAGGCTCAATTTGCCCGTCATTGCATGTGGCTTGGACGAATAGTCGTGCTAGCGTTCCCTTTGTTTGAACGATTCCAAGGTGATTCAAGGGGATTCGATAAATGTCTTTGCTGCATGCAAGTATCTGTTCGCCAGGAGCTATGTCAATGTTCTGTTCCGCTGTCTTTAGTTCGGAGAATAGTGTCGAGGAATTTGGGTGGGATCCATAGACAATGCTTGCGGGTCCGCCTCCAAGTGGTCTGTAGAATTTCTCGCCGAGTTCGATTTGTATGGAAAATTTATCAACCAGATTATCTCTGCAAATCTCTTTCTGATTTACTAGTGATTTCAAGTTGGCTTCAATGCAGATCATTTGCTTGCTGCGCCCTTGATGTTGGTGTTTTGGGGGTCGGGTGATTTCGTAAGCGTTGTTAGTGCGTAAACGGCGAGCGAGCTGCAAGCAAGTTGGATTAACCAGCTTATTATTTGATTTCTATTGGTGGATGACCACTTAATGATTTTGTTGATTCTTGAGATGGGTCTTTCTGAAATCGTGCTGTTCCTGTGGATGGCATTGTGATGCTTTGTTGATTCTGTTGCAAAAAATATTACAGAACCTATTTTTTCTCCTTTTGCTATTTTGGTTCTATTCTGAGTTGTGTTGTAAATGCGCAACTTAAGCTTTCCGGAAAAGGCTGGTTCAACCTTCGCTGGCGCAATTAGTAGTCCCTTGGTTAGGAATAGACTGCCCGTCGGCAATACTATTCCATATCTGTTGTTCGGAATGATTAGCTCTTCGGCTGCCTCAACTACGATAGATCCTTGTGGGCCGATCGTAATATCCTGGTCTATCGACCACATTCGACTGTCGTGGGGTGAGTATCTGTCATTCCAGCCGTCTCCAAGGGTGATCTCAATGGAGAATTCTTCGATTCTTTGCGGGTCAGCATCCGCATATATGCGGCTGTCAATGGATGAGGCGAACCTCCAGAAATCCTCTTTGCACTTCGTCGTGTTTCCAGAGATTTTTACGACTGTCATCAGATTTGATCCTCGTCCTCGGGCTGACTAGTTCTTCCGTGATTCCATTGGCCACGATATCTCGTAACTTCTCCCATTACACGGTGGAAAACTACATGTGCAAAGCGAGCCCCGATCTCGATTTCGAATGCGCACGAATGTTGGTTGAACAGTGAGAAGGTCATTGGCCCTCTGTAGCCAGGTGGCGTCACACCGGAGCCCATCATTACGCCGCTTCGAAACAGCGTACTCCTTAGTGTGAAGGTGGCTGCCAGATCGTCAGGTAGTAAGAACTCTTCGGTTGTCCTTGCGAGATAAACGATTCCTGGATCAATCTTTAGAATTTTTCCGATGGGATGAGTCTCGTGACTGTCAGGTGTTCTTCTTTGCTTTACGCTGAGGCGGCCGTTTGATTTATCTAGTGTGGAGAGTGACTTAAGTCTTAGGTCAAAACCAACACCCTCTGGTTCGTAAAGCTCTCTGCTGTCGAGATTCTGAATTATCTTTCCCATTCTAATAAGGGGGATAAGTTCTCGCGGAGGGATGATCATGGCCGTCTTCTCTCAATATTTCTGTCGCGTTGGAGATCGCGTAGCGCTGGTGTCCAGCGGCGGAACGGGCACCCGAAGGCGCCCGTTCTGTCTGCATCCGTTGCTGGGGTCAGAGCCCTTTCCTGCGGAAAGGGATCCGACCCCGGGGCGCTGCATCAGTAGCGGTAGTGGTCCGGCTTGAACGGGCCTTCCACCGGCACGCCGATGTAGTCGGCCTGTTCCTGGCTCAGGGTGGTCAGCTTCACGCCGATCTTTTCCAGGTGCAGGCGTGCCACTTCTTCGTCCAGCTTCTTCGGCAGCAGGTAGACCTTCTTCTCGTAGCTGTCCTTGTTCGCCCACAGGTCGATCTGTGCCAGGGTCTGGTTGGCGAAGCTGTTGGACATCACGAAGCTCGGGTGGCCGGTGGCGCAGCCCAGGTTCACCAGGCGGCCTTCGGCCAGCAGGAAGATCGCGTTGCCGTTCGGGAAGATGTACTTGTCCACCTGCGGCTTGATGTTGACGTGCTTGATGCCGGCGAACGACACCAGCGCATCGACCTGGATCTCGTTGTCGAAGTGGCCGATGTTGCAGACGATGGCCTGGTCCTTCATCGCGCTCAGGTGCTCGATGCGGATGATGTCCCTGTTGCCGGTGGTGGTGACGTACAGGTCGGCACGGCCCAGGGTCGATTCGATGGTGTTGACCTCATAGCCTTCCATCGCCGCCTGCAGGGCGCAGATCGGGTCAATCTCGGTGACGATCACGCGCGCGCCATAGGCACGCAGCGAGGCGGCGCAGCCCTTGCCCACGTCACCGTAGCCGCAGACTACGGCCACCTTGCCGGCCAGCATCACGTCCATCGCGCGCTTCAGGCCATCGGCCAGCGACTCGCGGCAGCCGTACAGGTTGTCGAACTTGCTCTTGGTGACCGAGTCGTTGACGTTGATCGCCGGGATCAGCAGGGTGCCGGCCTGGGCCAGCTGGTACAGGCGGTGCACGCCGGTGGTGGTCTCTTCGGAGACGCCCTTCCAGTCCTTGACCACGCGGCCCCAGTAACCCGGGCGCTCCTTGGCGACGCGCTTGAGCAGGTTCTTGATGACCTGTTCTTCGTGCGAGGAGGACGCGGTGTTGACCCAGTCGCTGCCGTTTTCCAGCTCGTAGCCCTTGTGGATCAGCAGGGTCACGTCACCGCCATCGTCGACCACCAGCTCCGGGCCGGTCAGGGTGCCGTCGGCCAGGGTGAAGGTCAGCGCGTCCAGAGTGCAGTCCCAGTACTCTTCCAGGGTCTCGCCCTTCCAGGCGAACACCGGGGTGCCGGTGGCGGCGATGGCCGCGGCAGCGTGGTCCTGGGTCGAGAAGATGTTGCACGAGGCCCAACGCACGTCGGCGCCGATGTCCTTCAGGGTCTCGATCAGCACCGCGGTCTGGATGGTCATGTGCAGCGAGCCGGTCACGCGCACGCCCTTCAGCGGCAGGCTGGCGGCATGCTTGCGACGGATCGACATCAGGCCCGGCATTTCGTGCTCGGCGATGTCCAGTTCCTTGCGGCCCCAGTCGGCCAGCGTGATATCGCGGATCTTGTAATCACCTTCGGTGGAGAAGGTCTTGGCAACAGCGTTCATTCGTGTGCTCCGGTTGTGGACGAGCGGGTGCTCGCATCTAGCCGGGCGCCGTTGTTACAAAGCCACCTTACCGAGCCTGGCCGGGCCTCATGGGATCCGGTCGCAGCGCCCCTCGGCAGGGGAGAACGCCCAGTATATCGCGGCCCCGGCATGACATCGGAACGACCCAACCATCGGCAGATGGGATCGCGTGCACAGACTGTTAAGGTCGGTGTTTTCACGCATCACACAGGTGGAACGATGAGCATGCACGCGCGCCGCACACGGCGCTGGACCGGCCTGGTCCTGTCGATGGGACTGCTGGCGGTGGCCCCGCTGGCCTGGGCGGCAGCGCCGCAGCCTGTGGCCGCACAGGCCCAGGGCGTCAACGGCTACGAACTGCCGTCGGCCGCGCTGCAGGCGGTGGTGGACGCGCCCCGTGCGCCCTCGTTGTACCTGTCGCCACGCCGCGACGTGGCCGCGATGATGCAGATGCCGTCGCTGCCGTCGATCCAGGTGGTGGCGCAGCCGGAACTGAAGCTGGCCGGCCTGCGTATCAACCCGCGCACGTTCTCCGACAGCCGCTTCAGCTTCGGCGAGAAGCTGTGGCTGATGAACGTTGCCGACGGCAAGGAACGGCAGATCAGCGGCCTGCCGGCCAAGCTGTCGATCGCCAGTGTGATGTGGTCGCCGGACCAGAAGTGGCTGGCCTTCAACCAGGTCGATGCCGCCAGTGGCGCCAATGAACTGTGGCTGGTGGACGTGGCCGGTGGCAGTGCCCGCCGTCTGGTTGCCGGCCTGAACACGGTGATCGGCAGCGGCTACCAGTGGCTGCCGGACAGCCGCGGCCTGGTGGTGTTCACCCGCCCTGCCAGCCTCGGTGCGGCCCCTGCCGCCGACGGCATTCCGACCGGCCCGGCCGTGCAGCAGACCCGCCAGGGCGGCGGCGTGGTGTCGATCCGTACCTACCAGGACCTGCTGAAGAACGAGGCCGACGCCCGCCAGTTCGATTACTACGCCACCACCCAGCCGATGGAAGTCAGCCTGGATGGCAGCACCCGCGCGATCGGCGCGGCCGGCATCTTCATGGGCTTTGCAGTGTCGCCGGATGGCCGCTTCGTGCTGCGCCAGCCGGTGCAGCGCCCGTACTCCTACGTGGTGCCGGTGAGCAGTTTCCCGCGCCGCATCGAAGTGATCGACCGTGCCAGCGGCAAGCTGGTGCACACCGTGGCCGTGCGTCCGCTGGTGGAAGGCCTGCCGACCGGCAACGACGCCGAAGTGACCGGCGTGCGCGACATCAGCTGGCGGGGTGATGCCGATGCCACCCTGGTCTGGGCCGAGGCACAGGACGGTGGTGATCCGAACCGGGAGGCCAAGATGCGCGATGCGGTGCTGATGCAGGCCGCGCCGTTCGACAAGCCGCCGGTGACCCTGGCCCAGCTCGGCAGCCGTCTGGTGGGTATCAACTGGGGCCGTGGCGACCTGGCCCTGCTGACCGAGTCGTGGTGGAAGACGCGCAAGACCAGGACCTGGCTGATTGCCCCGGACAATGCAGGTGCCGAGCCGCGCCTGCTGTGGGATCGTGACGCGCAGGACCGCTATTCCGATCCGGGCCGTCCGCTGTTGTCCAGCGACGACCGCGGGCGCTCGCTGCTGCAGACCACCGCCGATGGCAGCAGCCTGTACCTGGCCGGTGCCGGTGCATCGCCGGAGGGCGACCGCCCGTTCGTGGACCGCTTCGACATCTCCACGGGCAAGGCCACCCGCCTGTTCCACTCGCAGGCGCCCAGCTACGCCGCGCCAGTGGCGCTGCTGGACGACCAAGGCAGCTCGCTGCTGCTGAGCCGTGAAAGCCCGGATGAGCCGGCCAACTTCTACGTGCAGTCGCTGGCCGATGCCGGTGCCGCACCGCGCGCGCTGACCCATTTCGCCCATCCGCTGCCGCAGCTGAAGGGCGTGCAGAAGGAGCAGATCCGCTACAAGCGCAAGGATGGCGTCGACCTGACCGCGACCCTGCTGCTGCCGCCGGGTTACGACCCGAAGCGCGATGGTCCGCGTCCGCTGCTGATGTGGGCCTACCCGGGTGAGTTCAAGAGCGCGGCGGCGGCCAGCCAGGTGACCGATTCGCCGTACCGCTTCAATGCGGTCAGCTACTGGGGCCCGCAGGCGTTCCTGGCCAAGGGCTATGTGGTGCTGGCCAGCCCGTCGATGCCGATCATCGGTGAGGGCGACAAGGAGCCGAACGACACCTACATCGAGCAGCTGGTGGCCAACGCGCAGGCCGCGGTGGATGAAGTGGTGCGTCGTGGCGTGACCGATCGCGAGCACATCGCCATCGGTGGCCATTCCTACGGTGCGTTCATGACCGCCAACCTGCTGGCGCACACCCGCCTGTTCAAGGCCGGCATCGCGCGCAGCGGTGCCTACAACCGCACGCTCACCCCGTTCGGTTTCCAGGCCGAGGAACGCAACTACTGGCAGGCGCAGGACGTCTACCAGAAGATGGCGCCGTTCAATTATGCCGACAAGATCAAGGACCCGATCCTGTTCATCCACGGCGTGGACGACAACAACTCTGGCACCTTCCCGATCCAGAGCGAGCGCATGTTCGCCGCGGTGAAGGGCCTGGGTGGCACCGCGCGGCTGGTGATGCTGCCCAACGAATCGCACGCCTACCGCGCACGCGAATCGATCATGACCATGCTGGCCGAAAGCGAGCGCTGGCTGGAACAGACCATCGGCCCGGCCGAGCAGGGCAAGGCGAAGAAGAAGCGCTGACTAGTGTGACGGCGGCCCCCGCAACGGGGCCGCCTGTGCGGCTGCGCCGCCGCCCGAGCATGGGCTCGGGCGCTACACGGTGTCACGCGCCACGACGCTTGTAGAGCCGAGCCCATGCTCGGCTGCGTCCGTCATGGATACGTGCAGATGAAACCATTTTTGCATCGCAGCACGACGCCCGTTCTGGTTTAGGCTTGGGGCCTGGATCCGTTGACCGAGGCCTGTGCGTCGCCGATGAACGAGTACCGCAGCAGCATCGAGTTTGCTTCTCCCGATCTTCCGCTTCGCGATGACGTGCGCCGGCTCGGCGCGCTGGTCGGTGACCTGCTGGTTGAACAGGTGTCCGCCGCGTTTCTCGACGACGTCGAAGACGTGCGCACCCGCGCCATCGCCCGCCGCGAGAATCAAGCTCCATTGTCGGAGCTGGCCGATGGCCTGGCCGGGCGCACGCCGCAGCAGGCCGAAACCATGGTGCGTGCGTTCAGCACGTACTTCCAGGTGGTCAACATCGCCGAGCGCGTGCATCGCATCCGCCGTCGCCGTGACTATCAGCGCGCCGGTACCGCAGGTGCACAGCCTGATGGCCTGCAGGACGCGCTGCAGCACCTGAAGGCGCAGGGCGTGGGCCTGGACGAACTCGCGCAGTGGCTCCCGCGCATCGACATCGAACCGGTGTTCACCGCGCACCCAACCGAGGCGGTGCGCCGCGCGCTGCTGGAAAAAGAGCAGCTGATGGTGGCCAGCCTGGTCGACAACCTCGACGGCCAGCGCACGCCAGGTGAGGCCGCGGCCGACGCCGCGCGCTTCCGCATGGCGCTGACGGCCTCGTGGCAGACCACCGACTCCTCGCCGGTGCGGCCCACCGTGGATGACGAACGCGAGCACGTCGGTTTCTATCTGGTGCAGGTGCTGTACCGCGTGATTCCGGTGCTGTACGAATCGCTGCAGCAGGCACTGCGCGATACCTACGGCGAGGAGCTGCCGCTGCCGCGCCTGCTGCGTTTCGGCACGTGGGTAGGTGGCGACATGGATGGCAATCCGAATGTGGATGCCACCACCATCCGCAACACGCTGGATGCGCAGCGGCAGGCAGTGCTGGGGCGCTACCAGAAGGAACTGCTGCAGCTGGCCAGCCTGCTCAGCCAGTCTACCGAGCGGGTGGGTGTGAGTGATTCGCTGCAGGCACGCGTGGCGCAGTACCAGCAGCTGCTGCCGCAGGTGCAGTCGCGCCCGCGTCATGCCGACATGCCGTACCGCCTGCTCAATGACCGCATGCGCGCACGCCTGCAGGCGACGCTGGATGATGGCAGGGGCGCCTACGCCGGCCCCGCCGAACTGATCGACGACCTGCAGCTGATCCTCGACAGCCTGCGCGCCAATCGCGGCGAACATGCAGGCGGCTTCGCCGTGCAGCGCCTGCTGTGGCGGGTGAAGACCTTCGGCTTCCATCTGGCGCGGTTGGATGTGCGCCAGGAATCGAGCGTGCATGCGCGCGCACTGGCTGCGGTGCTGGGCGGCGAAGAAAGCTGGCAGGCGCTGGATGCGCTGGGCCGTGCGCGCCTGCTGGGCCGGCATGCCAGCGGGGAAGACACGCTGCCCAATGGCGATGACGAGGGCAACCAGCGGCTGGATGCGGTGTTCGCTGCACTGGCCGATGCGCGCGCGCGGCATGGCAGCGATGCACTGGGCAGCTACATCATCTCGATGGCACACGACCGCAGCGATGTGCTGGCGGTGCTGGCGCTGGCACGCCGTGGCGGTTTGGTAGAGGAGGGCGGTGCGGTGCCGCTCGACATCGCGCCACTGTTCGAGACCGTGGATGACCTCAAGCGCGGCACCGCGACCCTGCGTGACCTGCTGGCCGACCCGGTCTACCGCGCCCATCTGCGCGCGCGCGGCGACGTGCAGATGGTGATGCTCGGCTACTCGGACAGCAGCAAGGACGGTGGCATCGCCGCCTCGCGCTGGGGCCTGCAGCGCGCGCAGGTGGAACTGCTGGAGGTGGCGGCCGAGGCCGGCATCCGCCTGACCTTCTTCCATGGCCGTGGCGGTTCGATCAGCCGTGGCGGTGGCAAGACCACGCACGCGGTCGATGCGTCGCCGCGCGGCAGCATCGATGGCCGCCTGCGGGTGACCGAGCAGGGCGAGGTGATCCATCGCAAATACGGCATCCGCGCGCTGGCCCTGCGCTCGCTGGAACAGGCCGCCGGTGCAGTGCTGCGCGCCAGCCTGCGCCCGCGTGCCGCCGAGCCCCGCGAGGATGAGTGGCGGCCGGTGATGGACGCGGTGGCCTCGGCCAGCAGCGAGGTGTATCGCGCGTTCGTTGGCCAGGCCGGCTTCATGGACTACTTCCGTACCGCCACACCCATCGACGTGATCGAGCGGATGACGCTGGGGTCGCGTCCTTCGCGTCGGCTCGGCCAGGACGCGGCACTGGGCAACCTGCGCGCGATTCCCTGGGTGTTCGCCTGGAGCCAGGCACGCGCGGTCATCCCCGGCTGGTACGGCGTGGGCAGTGGCCTGCAGGCGGCGGTCGATGCCGGCCACGAACAGACCCTGCGCGATATGGCGCGTGACTGGCCGTTCTTCCGCACCTTCCTGGACGACATCGCGATGGTGCTGTCCAAGGGCGATATCACCATCGCCGAGCAGTTCTCGCTGTTGTCGGGCGACCTGCATGGGCGTTTCTTCCCGCAGGTGCAGCGTGAACTGGAACTCACCCGGCACTGGCTGCTGGCGTTGATGGACCAGCAGACGCTGCTGGACCACGATGCGCGGCTGGCGCTGTCGATCCGCCTGCGCAATCCCTACGTCGATCCGATCAGCGTGCTGCAGGTGGATCTGCTGCAGCGTTGGCGGGCCAGCGGACGCGAGGATGACGATCTGCTGCGCGCGCTCGTGGCGTGCGTGAACGGTGTTTCGCAGGGCGTGCAGAACACCGGGTGATGCGTATCCGCCGGGCATGGCCCGGCGCTACCTGCCTCGGTGGGTGCGGGGCGTGCCCCGCACACCCTCACTCCTCCGGCGACGGCGGATTCGACGCCAGCAGTTCCAGGTGCCGCTGTTCCATTTCCTGGCGCAGCTGGCGGCGGATCTGTGCGGCGGCCTGGCGGCGCTTCTCGTCGGAGGTGGCCGGTTGCAGTGGCGGTACCGGCGTCGGCCGGCCTTCCTCGTCCACCGCCACCATCGTGAAGAAGCAGCTGTTGGCGTGGCGCACGCTGCGCTTGAGGATGTCCTCGGCCACCACCTTGATGCCGATTTCCATCGACGAGGTACCGGTATGGTTCACCGAGGCCAGGAAGGTGACCAGCTCGCCCACCGCGATCGGCTGGCGGAACATCACCTGGTCGACCGACAGGGTGACCACGTAGCTGCCGGCGTAGCGGCTGGCACAGGCATAGGCGACCTGGTCGAGCAGCCGCAGGATCGCGCCACCGTGGACCTTGCCGGAGAAATTGGCCATTTCCGGCGACATCAGCACGGTCATGGACAGCTGGTGGGTTTTCAGTTCGGTCGACATGGGGCGATTGTATCGGCGTGGCGTAGCTCTTGTAGAGCCGAGCCCATGCTCGGCTGCTCTTGTCGCAGGAAAAAGAAAGCCGAGCATGGGCTCGGCTCTACAGAAAGCAGAAGGGCCGCGTGAGCGGCCCTTCGTGCTTCTTACTTCAGCTTCGCATCGGCGCGCAGGGCGGCGGCGCGATCGGTCTTCTCCCAGGAGAAGGCCGTGGCGTTGACGGTCTCGCCTTCGCCGTTGAGGTAGCTGAACTCCTTCGGCTTGCGGCCGAAGTGACCATAGGCCGCGGTCTGCTGGTACATCGGGTGCACCAGGTCCAGCATCTTGATGATGCCGTACGGGCGCAGGTCGAAGTGCTTGCGGATCAGCTTCTCGATCTTGTCGTCGCTGATCTTGCCGGTGCCGAAGGTGGTGACCGAGATCGAGGTCGGCTCAGCCACGCCGATGGCGTAGGAGACCTGCACTTCGCAACGGTCGGCCAGGCCGGCGGCAACCACGTTCTTGGCGACGTAGCGGGCCGCGTAGGCTGCCGAACGGTCGACCTTGGACGGGTCCTTGCCGGAGAAGGCGCCACCACCGTGACGGGCCCAGCCGCCGTAGGTGTCGACGATGATCTTGCGGCCGGTCAGGCCGCAGTCGCCCACCGGGCCACCGATCTCGAACTTGCCGGTCGGGTTGATGTGGAACTTGGTGCCCTTGTGCAGCCACTTCGCCGGCAGCACCGGCTTGATGATTTCTTCGCGGACGGCCTCGATGAGGTCCTTCTGCTTGATGCCCGGGGCATGCTGGGTCGACAGGACCACGGCGTCGATGGCCGAGACCACGCCGTTTTCATAGCGCAGGGTGACCTGGCTCTTGGCGTCCGGGCGCAGCCACGACAGCGGCGAGTTCTTCTTCTTGCGGATCTTGGCCTGCTGCTCGACCAGGCGGTGCGACAGGTGGATCGCGGCCGGCATGTAGCTGTCGGTCTCGTTGGTGGCATAGCCGAACATCAGGCCCTGGTCGCCAGCGCCCATTTCTTCCGGCTTCTTGCGGTCCACGCCCTGGGCGATGTGCGGCGACTGCTTGCCGATCAGGTTCAGCACGCCGCAGGTGGCGCCGTCGAAGCCGACGTCGGAGCTGTCGTAGCCGATGTCCGTGATGACCTTGCGGGTCAGTGCTTCCAGGTCGATCCAGGCGCTGGTGGTGATTTCACCGGCCACGATGGCAACACCGGTCTTGACCATGGTCTCGCAGGCCACGCGGGCGCGCTGGTCCTGGGTCAGGATCGCGTCCAGCACCGCATCGGAGATCTGGTCGGCAACCTTGTCCGGATGGCCTTCGGAGACCGACTCGGAGGTGAAGAGATAGCTGGACATCAGGCGTAATATCCCTTGATTCGGATGGAAAGATGGGCGCGAATGATACACGGGGTGCGCCGCCTGTGCATTGTGAACCGGTACCGGTTGCCGGTGGTTAAGCCCGCGTAGGCCTGGCAAGGGCCGTCGTGACGGGATTGGGTCCGGCCTCGAGGCCCAGTGTTCCACCAGCGTGACGACGGACGGGGCTGTCCAACCCCGGACCGCGCAGGCCGCGACCCTGCCAGGCCGGCCGTCATCGTTCTGCCCCGAAACCGCCATCTGGCTGCCGCCTGCCGGGCGCAGGCTGTCGGCCAATCCGGCCGCCGGGCATCAGTGGATCCGCCATGCAGGAACTCGAACAGCGTCTCCAGCAACGTTTCCCCGATTGGTTCCATGGCCGTCGCGGCCAATTGGCGCGGCCGTTGCTGCGCAGCGTCGGCCGCTGGTCGCGGTTGGACCAGATCGAAGCGTTCCTGCAGCGCAGTGCGGGATTGCGCGGATTCGGCTTCGTCGCCGCCGCCCTGGAGTTCATCGATGGCCAGTACCAGGTGGATCCGGCCGCGCTGGCGAAGATTCCCGCCACCGGCCGCCTGCTGATCGTCGCCAACCACCCCTCGGGGGCGCTGGACGCCCTCGCACTGCTGGACGCGGTCGGCCGCATCCGTCGTGACGTGCGGATCGTGGCCAACGATCTGTTGGGGGCCATCGCGCCACTGCAGGACCTGCTGTTGCCGGTGCGCATCCTTGGCGGCAAGGCCCAGCGCGGCAGTCTGCACGCGGTGGAGGAGGCGCTGGCCGCCGAGCAGTGCGTGATCGTGTTCCCGGCGGGTGAGGTCTCGCGCCTGTCGCTGCGCGGCATCCGCGATGGCCGCTGGCAGCGCGGGTTCGTCCGCTTTGCCCGTGCCGCCGGTGCGCCGGTGCTGCCGGTGCGCGTGGAAGCACGCAATTCGGCACTGTTCTACGGCGCCTCGACCCTGTTCAAGCCGGCTGGCACCGCGCTGCTGGCGCGCGAGATGTTCACCCGCCGTGGCCGCCCGCTGCGCCTGAGCATCGGCGAGCCAATGCAGCTGGGCAAAGGCGGCGACCCGGGCGCACAGCTGCTGGCGGTACGCCGCGCGCTCTATGCGCTGGGCCGCAATGGCGCAGCCGGTAATGCCGCTGCCTGCGCAGGTCCGGAGCCGCTGGCTGCCCCGGTCCCGCCCTCGCAGGTCGCCGCAGGGATTGCCGCAGCGACCCAGCTGGGCCAGACCGCCGATGGCAAGCAGATCCTGCTGGCCACCTGTACCGCTGATTCACCGCTGCTGCTGGAGCTGGGCCGCCTGCGCGAACTGACGTTCCGCCAGGTGGGCGAGGGCACCGGGCGCAGCCGCGACCTGGACGACTACGACCTGCGGTACGAGCACATCGTGATCTGGGACGCGGCCGCGCAGCGCATCGCCGGCGCGTACCGGATCATGCGCGGCGCCCATGCGCTGGCCCGGCACGGCCTGTCCGGGCTCTACAGTGCGTCGCTGTTCCGCTATTCCGACGATGCCATCACCCACATCGCCGAGGGCCTGGAACTGGGCCGCAGCTTCGTGGTGCCCGATTACTGGGGCAGCCGCAGCCTGGATTACCTGTGGCAGGGCATCGGCGCCTACCTGCAGTGCCGGCCGGGTATCCGCTACCTGTTCGGCGCCGTGTCGATCAGCGCGGCGCTGCCACGCGATGCGCGCGAGCAGCTGGTGGCGTACTACCAGCGCTATTACAGCGGTACTGCTGGCCTGGTCGAATCGAACCGCCCGTTCCAGTACTTCGCCGCGCCGCCCAGTTTCGGCGAGCTGGATGCAGGCGCCGCGTTCGAGGTGCTCAAGGCCAACCTGGCTGCGCTCGGTACCGGCGTACCCACGCTGTACCGCCAGTACACCGATCTGTGTGAACCCGGTGGTGCCCGCTTCCTCGCCTTCGGTGTCGACCCGGACTTCAGCGATTCGATCGACGGCCTGATCGAAGTGGACCTGTGTGCGATCCGGCCGAACAAGCGCAAACGCTACCTGCGCGACGCGGGGACGCCGGCATGAGCGCGCTGGCGAACCTGTCGCCGCACCGGCGCGCAGTGTTCGTCTCCGATGTACATCTGGGTTCACGTCACTGCCATGCCACCGAGCTGGCACGGTTCCTCTCGCAGCTGCGCTGCGAACGGTTGTATCTGGTCGGCGACATCATCGACCTGTGGTGGATGGCGCACCGCCGGGCCAACTGGCGGCAGTCACACAGCGAAGTCATCCAGGCCCTGCACGCGTTGCGCCGTGCCGGAACCGAGATCGTCTACATCCCCGGCAACCACGATGCTTCGCTGCGCCAGGTCTGCGGGTTGATGCTGCCGGCGATGCAGGTGCGCCGCCGCGCCATCCACGTGACCGCCGATGGCCGCCGGCTGCTGGTCGCGCATGGGGACGAGTACGACGGCGTGACCCACTTCGGCGGCCTGCAGGAGAAATTCGGCGATTGGCTGTACTACCGCATCCTGACCGGCAACCAGGCGTTGAACGCGGTGCGGCGCCTGCTGGGGATGCGCTACTGGTCATTGTCTGAATTCCTGAAGAAGCGCAGCGGCGCCGCCGAACGCTACATCGAACGCTTCGTGCAGGCCGGGCTGGACGATGTCCGCCGTCGCGGACTGGATGGCATCATCTGTGGCCACATCCACCGCGCTGCGTTGATTGAACGCGATGGCCTGGTCTACGCGAACGACGGCGACTGGGTGGAAAGCCTGACCGCGCTGGCCGAAGACCACGATGGCGCGCTGCGCCTGCTGGACCACAACGGCCAGACGCTGGTGGAGCTGCCGGGCGCGCGCCTTTCGCAGGCGGCGTAACCCGCGTCTGTCCCCTTGTAGAGCCGAGCCCATGCTTGGCTGCTCTTCATTGCGTGTAACGGCAGCCGAGCATGGGCTCGGCTCTACATGCACCGCCCGCAAGCCGCTAGCATCGGTCCATGGATTCCCTGACCCAGATCGTGCTCGGCGGCGCCGTCGCCGCTGCCATCGCTCCGCCCGGCCAGCGCCGCGCGGCCCTGTTGGCCGGTGCCGCGCTCGGCACCCTGCCGGACCTCGATGCCCTGTGGCTTGGCTTCACCGCCGCCGACCCCGTGGTGAACATGATCGAGCACCGCAGCTTCAGCCATTCGCTGCTGGTGCTGCCCTGGGTGGCAGCGCTGATCTGGTGGCTGTTCAAGCGCTTCGGCAACGGCCGCGTTGCGCAGTCACCGGTGCGCTGGTTCTGGGCGATCCAGCTGGCGCTGGTCACCCATCCGCTGTTGGATGCATTCACCGTTTACGGCACCCAGTTGTGGTGGCCGTTGCGGCCACACCCGACCATGGGCTCCAGCGTCTTCATCATCGATCCCGGCTACACGGTGTGGCTGCTGCTGGGCTGCGTGCTGGCCTGGTTTGGCCGCGCCCGCCCCTGGGCTGGCAAGGTGCTGGGTGTGGCGTTGCTGGCCAGCAGTGCCTATCTGGGCTGGGGCCTGATCGCCAAGGCCCAGGTCGACCGTGCTGCCCAGCAGAGCCTGGCGGCGATGGGCCTGGGCGATGCCCCGCGCTTCTCGGTGCCGATGCCGTTCAACACCCTGCTGTGGCGGGTGGTGGCGATGACGCCGAACGGCTATGTGGTGGGCGACCGCTCGCTGGTGGCCGACCATGGGCCGATGCAGTTCGAAGGCCACGCGTCCAACGTGCAGGCACTGCGTGAAGCAGGGGGCATCCCGGCGGTGCAGCAGCTGACCTGGTTCAACCGTGGCTTCATGCGTGCGCAGGTGATGGACGGCCGGCTGGTGCTGAGCGACCTGCGCATGGGCCTGGAGCCGGACTACACCTTCAACTTCGCCGTGGCAGAGCAGGTCGACGGGCAGTGGCGGCCAATCACGCCCGAGCAGCTGCGGGCGGATTACAGCAGTCCCGCCGCGCGCGCTGATGCCGGGCGCCGGCTGGCGGCGATGTGGCAGCGGATCTGGCATGCGCCCGTAGTCGGCGCTGTCGAGTAGATCCACGCCATGCGTGGATGCGGGAGCATTGGTGCCGCGTCGGCTCAATACACCGTGGCGCGGCCCTGCACGAACGAATAGAAGAACACCGCATTCGGGTCGTTCTGCACCAGGCGGAACTCGCGACGCATGCCTTCCACGGTTTCCTCGTCCACCGAGCCGGCCTGCAGCAGTTGGTCGGCGGCCGACAGCAGCAGCTGCTCCCAGAACGCGATCATCGTCTTGCGCCGCGCCGGTTCGCGGTTGTCCAGGTGGATGGTCTTGATCTCGGTGTGCACGTCGCGGAAGCCGCCGGCCAGCAGCAGGTTGCCCAGCTTGGCGCCAACGAACGGGTCGCCCCCGTGGTCGTACTGGAAATCGTTGAACGCCATCCAGTAACGCCAGATGTGCGGCGAATACGGGTCGAGCAGGAACGAGGCATTCATCACCTCGGTGATGTAGACCGGCGAACCCGGTGCCAGCACCCGGCGCACCTCGCTCAGCACGCGCGCCGGTGACGGCACGTGCTCCAGTACCCAGCACAGGAACGCCGAGTCGAAGCTGCGTGCCTCGAACGGGAGCTCGCCGGCGTCAGCCTGCTGCAGGGTGTAGCGATCGCTGCACCACGGCGTGCGCGCCAGGTTCTCGCGCGCGGTGGCCAGCTGGGTCTCGCTCAGGTCCACACCGGTCACGTGCAGCTCGGGGAAGCGGCGCAGCAGGATCTCGGTCTGCGCACCCACGCCGCTGCCGACTTCCAGCAGGCGCCGCGCGCCGCTGTAGTCGATCTGGCCGAAGATGCTCGATTCCAGCAGGCGCGCCTGGGTCATCAGGCGCTGCTGCTCGGTGCCGGAGAACCCGTGCAGGTAGGTCGGGGAGGAGATCGGCGGGGTCATGGGGCGGGCTCTTGTAGCGTCGAGCAGGCTCGACTGTCCGGAAACGCAGGATTGGCGGCTCAGGCCGCCGAAGACAACGCCGGTTCCCCGGCGATCAGGCGGTCGAAGTACTCGGTGGTCAGCGCGACCTGGCTCTGCGGGTCTTCGGCTCGGTTGACCACGGCGCGGAAGGCCGCATTCTCCGGCCGGTCCTTGGCATACCAGCCCAGGTGCTTGCGCGCGATGCGCACGCCCTGCGGCTCGCCATAGAACGCATGCAGTGCGTGCAGGTGGCCGAGCAGGATGTCGCGCACTTCCGCCAACGACGGTGGTGGCAGTTCCTCGCCGGTGGCCAGAAAGTGTGCCACTTCGCGGAAGATCCACGGCCGGCCCTGTGCCGAGCGGCCGATCATCACCGCGTCCACGCCGGTCTGCTGCAGCACGTATGCCGCCTTCTGCGGCGAATCGATATCGCCGTTGGCGATCACCGGAATGCGCAGCGCGGCCTTGATCTCGCCGATCGTGGCGTACTCGGCCTGGCCGGTGTAATGCTGGTCGCGGGTGCGGCCATGCACCGCCAGCGCGGCGATGCCGCTGTCCTCGGCGATGCGGGCGATCACCGGGCCATTGCGATGGTCGCAGTCCCACCCGGTGCGGATCTTCAGGGTGACCGGAACGTCCACCGCGTTGACCACGGCCTCGAGGATGCGCGCCACCAGCTGCTCGTCACGCATCAGCGCCGAGCCGGCCCAGGCGTTGCACACCTTCTTGGCCGGGCAGCCCATGTTGATGTCGATGATCTGCGCGCCGTGGTCGACGTTGTAGCGTGCGGCCTCGGCCAGCTGCTGCGGCTCGGTGCCGGCGATCTGCACGCTGATCGGGGCCGGCTCGCCATCATGATCCATGCGGTGGATCGACTTGCGCGTGTTCCAGAAACGCGGGTCACTGATGGTCATTTCCGAGGCGGCCAGCCCCGCGCCCAACCGTTTGCACAGCAGGCGGAAGGGCTTGTCGGTGACGCCGGCCATGGGCGCCAGCACGACGTTGGGGGCAATGGTGTACGGGCCGATCTGCATGCGCCCATTGTAGGGCGCGGGCGGCGGTACGGCCGTGTCGGCGCGGCTCGGGTTCAGGCCGATCGGCACCGACCTCATGCCGTACCGGCATCAGCAGATGCTTGACGGTTGCTTCCGCCGCCCCCAACGGGCGGGCGATGGTAGGCGGCTACCCCAGGCTCTGCCAGGCCTGGCGGGTACCCAGGGCGAAGGCCAGCCCCAGGCTGAGGCACACCAGTGAACTGACCACCCAGAAGCGCCGGCCGTTGTCGCCGGGCTGGAGCAGGGCCAGCCCGAAGCCCATCGCCGCGCGCAGCAGCGACAGCAGGGCGATGCCCGACAGGACCAGACGGCTGGCCGGCAGCGGCGAATGCCAGCCCGCGGCGGCCAGTGCGTACAGGGTCCAGGCCACCAGCACGGCCGTAATGCCGGCGGTCATCAGCGGCGGCCACCAATGCCCGGCCTGTGCCAGCCGGACCATGCGCGGGCCAGCACCGAAGTACCTGTACCACGCGGCGCCGAAGGCAATACAGCCGATATGCAGCAGGGCCGCAATGGCACTACCGGCGGCGGCAACCAGCAACCAAGGGAATCCGTCCATGTCCTGCCCACGCTGAAACGCTGCGCGGATGGTGGGTGAGGGGCGGGATGCGGGCAATGCGACCGGCAGTCGCAGCCGTCCGATGCGACCACAGGTGATAGCGCTGCGCTCAGCGCGGCGGATCGATCTGCAACCCGGCGCCGAGACGGTCCAGGGCCACGTCCACGCGTGGCAGCCGCTGCCGGCCCTGCGGCCACAACAGGCGCAGCGGCAGGCCGCGGCAGTCCAGCGACGGCAGGATCGAGACCAGGCTGCCGCGCGCCAGCGCGTCATCGACAAGCCAGGTGGCCAGCTGCGCGATGCCGAAGCCGGCCTCGACCGCCGCCACCTGGGCCTCGGCGCTGCCAACCACCAGGCGCGCGCGGGCCTGCAGCGGTGTACTGCGCTGCCCGCCATCGGCCACCTGCCACGGCCCGATGCTGCCGTCCGCGCGTCCGAACAGCACACCGTCATGCCCAGCCAGCTCGGCGGCCGAGCGGGGCTGGCCATGCCGGAGCAGGTAGGCCGGGGAGGCGCAGAAGCGCAGGCATTCGTAACCGAGCTGGCGGCTGCCCAGCGTGGCGGGCAGCGGCTCGGGACCGCCGATGCGTACGGCGAGGTCGACGCCGTCCTCGGCGAGGTCGCTGAAGCGGTCGCTGAAGGTCACCTGCGGATGCAGCTGTGGAAACTCGGCGGCCAGCTGCAGCAGCAACGGCCAGACTTTGAGGCGCCCGAAGGTGGCCGGCGCATCCACCCGCAGGCGGCCCACGGGAGCGTCTGCGTGCGAGACCAGCACTGACTCGGCATCGGCCAGTTCGCCCAGCACCCGCACGCAGGTGCGGTAGAAGCCCTCACCGGCCTCGGTCAGGCGAAGGCGGCGCGTGCTGCGTTCGAACAACCGCGCTCCCAGCCGCGCCTCCAGCCGCGCGATGGTCTTGCCCACCGCCGAACTGGTCAGGTGCAGGCGTTCGGCGGCGGCAGTGAAACTGCCGGCATCGGCGGTGGCGACGAAGGCCTCTATGCCGCGCAGGCGCTCGGTGGGAAGCATGGGGAGAAATTTTGTCCGGAATCGATGGAAAACATAGCAGCAATCGGAACTCACGGAGGAAATAGGCTGGCGACCCCTGTTCTGATGCCCGCCCATGTCCTCCCTTGATTCCGCCGTGACCGCTGTCCACGCAAACGCTCGCGCACGTCTTTCAGTCGTCCTGCTGGCGGTGTCCGCCTTCGTCATCGTCACCACCGAGTTCCTGATCGTCGGCCTGTTGCCCGCGCTGGCGCGCGACCTTGGCCTGGGCATCGCCCGAGCGGGGCAGCTGGTCACCTTGTTCGCGTTCACCGTGATGCTGGCCGGGCCACCCTTGACCGCGCTGCTGTCACACGTCGGCCGGCGCCGCCTGTTCGTGGTCATCCTGCTGTTGTTCGCGGCTTCCAACGCGCTGGCCGCGATGGCCACGCAGCCGTGGCTGCTGGCGCTGGCGCGGGTGCTGCCGGCACTGGCCCTGCCGGTGTTCTGGGGCACCGCCAGCGAGACTGCTGTGCAGCTGGCTCCTGCAGGGCAGGGAGGCCGTGCGGTCGCGCGGGTCTACCTGGGTATCACCGCCGCAATGCTGTTCGGTATCCCACTGGGGACGTTGGCCGCCGACGCCCTCGGTTGGCGCGGCAGCTTCTGGCTGTTGGCGGCCCTGTCGCTGTTGATGGCGGGCGCGCTGGCGTTGTGGATGCCGGACACCGTGGCCGGGCCGCGGCGCGCGCTGGGCGAGCAGGCACGTGTACTGCGCCAGCCGCAGTTGCTGGGCCATGTGCTGCTGTCGGTGCTGGTGTTCACCGCGATGTTTGCTGCCTACACCTACCTGGCCGATGTACTGGAGCGGCTGATGCGGGTACCGGCGGCACAGGTGGGCTGGTGGTTGATGGGCTTCGGCGCCGTGGGACTGCTCGGCAATGCACTGGGTGGGCGCTGGGTCGATCGTGCGCCCCTGGGCGCGACCCTGGTGTTCTGCGCGGTGCTGGCGCTGGGCATGCTGGCCAGTGTCGGGCTGGCCGGCCACGGCGCATTCGTGCTCATCGCATTGGTCCTGTGGGGTGTGGCGCATACCGCATTGTTCCCGCTGTGCCAGGTGCGGGTGATGCGTGCAGCGCCCCAGGCACAGGCGCTGGCCGGAACCTTGAATGTGTCTGCGGCCAACGCCGGCATCGGCCTGGGTGCGCTGCTGGGAGGTGGGGCCATCGAACGCTTCGGCCTGGCATCGCTGGGCGCGGTGGGCGCGGCCGTCGCGTTGCTGGCGATTGCCGCTGGCCTGTTGCTGGGATGGCTTGCGCGGTCTCGTTCATCCACGCATGGTGTGGATCTGCCTCATTGAAAAGCAAACAGAAAAGCCCGGGTGTCTGCACACCCGGGCTTCTTCATCCACGCATGGCGTGGAATTACTTTGCTTCGGCGTCGGCCGGGGTGAAACGCGGCATTGCCGCAGCGGCACCTTCCTTCTCGGTCGAACGACCGGCGAACTGGTTGGCGAAGCGCACGTGACGGGCGAACGGGGCGTCGGCCACCTGTGCCAGCGATGCGGCCAGCGCACCGTTGAAGGCGTCGCCGGCGCCGGTGGTGTCGATCGCCTGCACCTGTTCGGCACCCACGCGGTAGTACGGCTGGGTATCGCCGCGCAGGTTCTCGTCGGCATGCGACACGAACACGCCCACCGAACCCAGGGTCACCACCACCGTGCCGTTGCCGACCAGCTTGCGGCACAGCGCGTGCAGGCTGGCGCCATCCAGCGCGGCGACGTCGTTGGCATCCACGCGCTCACCGACATGACGGCCGAGCAGGGCGGCGAACTCGGTCTCGTTCGGGGTGATCACATCGGCCAGCTTGAGCAGGCCGATGGTGGAGGGGGCATCGGCCGGTGCGGTGTTGAGCACGGTGGTGACGCCGGCCTCGCGGGCCGTGGCCAGTGCCGCTTCGATGGTCTGCACCGGCGATTCCAGCTGCACCAGCACCACCTTGGCGCCGGTCAGCAGCGCCTGCTGCTGTTGCAGGAAGTCGGTGCTCAGCGCGGCGTTGGCACCCGGGCCGATCACGATGGTGTTGCGGCCGCGCGCGTCCACATAGATGCCGGCGGTGCCGGTCGGTTCGCTGCTGGCTTCGGCGATCAGACCGAAGCCGTCCTGCGCGGCCAGCTCACGGGCGGTGGCGCCACCGGCGTCGTCGCCCAGCGCGCACACGAAGTGGGTGTCGGCACCGGCGCGGCAGGCCGCCACGGCCTGGTTGAAGCCCTTGCCACCGGGGCCGGTGCTGTAACGGCCGGCAATGGTCGCACCCGGTGCCGGCAGCGACTCGCACCGCCACACGTGATCGACATTGAAGGAACCGACGACAACGACACTGCTGCTCATAGGGAATCTTTTCTCAACCAAGGGTTCAACTGAAGTGCGTCAGCACGCCGGCGATGGTCGCCGTCATGAAGGTGGCAATGGTACCGCCCAGCACGGCGCGCAGGCCGAACTTGGCCAGGTCGTGGCGACGTTCCGGGGCCAGCCCGCCGATGCCGCCGATCTGGATCGCGATCGAGCTGAAGTTGGCGAAGCCGCACAGCGCGTAGGTAGCGATCAGGCGACCTTCCTCGGACAGGCTCACGCCGGCGATCTGGCCGTTCACGATCTGCGACAGCTCGGTGTAGGCCACGAACTCGTTGATCACGACCTTCTGGCCGATCAGCGAACCGACGGTGGTGGCATCGGCCCACGGGGTGCCGATCACCCAGGCGATCGGGGCCAGTACGTAACCGAAGATGGTCGACAGGTTGGTCGGCTTGCCGATGGCAGCGGCCAGGCCGGTCACATCGCCAATCCAGGTAAGCGGTGCGTTCAACAGCGCGATCAGAGCGATGAAGGCCAGCAGCATCGCACCGATGTTCAGCGCCAGCTTCAGGCCGTCACCGGCGCCGGCAGCGGCCGCGTCGATGATGTTGCTGGAGGTCTTTTCGACTTCCATCTTCACCGTGCCGCGGGTCAGCGGGGTGCCGGTTTCCGGGATCAGCAGCTTGGCCACGACCAGGGTGGCCGGGGCCGCCATGATGCTGGCCGCCAGCAGGTGCTTGGCATAGAAGGCCTGCTGCGCCGGATCACCGCCGCCGAGCATGCCCACGTAGGCCGCCAGCACGCCACCGGCGATGTGTGCCATGCCGCCGATCATCATGGTCAGCAGCTCGGACTGGGTCATCCTGGCGATGTACGGGCGCACGGTCAGCGGCGCCTCGGTCTGGCCGATGAAGACGCTGGCGCAGACGCTGGTGGTTTCCGCGCCGGACACGCGCATCACCTTGGTGATCGACCACGCCATCACGCGCACAATCGCTTGCATGACGTTGAGGTGGTACATCACCCCCATCAGTGCAGAGAAGAAGATGATGGTCGGCAACACCTGGAAGGCAAAGATGAAGCCGTAATTCTTGGTGTCCATCAACGAGCCGAAGATGAAGCCCGAGCCCTCGTTGACGTAGCTGAGGATCTTGACGAAGCCCTTGCCCAGCGCGTCGAACACGTCGCGCCCGCCCGGCACCAGGATCACCAGCGCCGCAAAGGCGATCTGCAGGGTGATACCGGTGGCAACCAGCTTCCAGTCAACCGCGCGCTTGTTATTGGAAAACAACCAGGTGATGCCGATCAGCACCGCCAACCCGAACAGGCCGAAGCCGATCCTGCCCAAACCTTCGACCATGTGAGTGACTCCCCTGGGGCGTCGCGAAAAACGGGAAGCCTAGTGCAGGGCAGGGGCCGGGGCAAGAAAAAGCAGCGTGTGCGCGGCCATCGGTGCCGATCAGGCCAGCAACGGCAAGGGCTTGCGGCTGGCGGCGGCAGGTAGAATGGGGTTTGATCCCGGCCCGGATGCGGGCCCGCAGCAGGAGATTCGCATGCAATACCGTCGCCTGGGCTCCACCGGCCTGCCGATTTCCGCCTTGTCCTTCGGCGCCTGGGTGACCTTCGGCGATCAGGTTCCGCGCGATGAGGCCCGCAACCTGGTGGCCGCCGCCTGGGATCATGGCGTCAACTTCTTCGACAACGCCGAGGGCTATGCCAACGGCCGTGCCGAACAGGTCATGGGGGACGTGATCACCGACCTGCGCCTGCCGCGCGACGGCTTCTGCGTGTCCAGCAAGGTGTTCTTCGGCAGCGCCAAGGACCCGCGACCGACCCAGCGCGGACTGTCGCGCAAGCACGTGACCGACGCCTGCCACGCTGCACTCAAGCGCCTGCGGGTGGACTACCTGGACCTTTATTACTGCCACCGCCCGGATCCGGACGCGCCGATCGCCGAGACCGTGCACGCCATGGATACCCTGGTACGGCAGGGCAAGATCCTTTACTGGGGCACCTCGGAGTGGTCGGCGGCGCAGATCCAGCAGGCGCTGGACATCGCCGAGGCGCGCAACCTGCAGGGCCCGTCGATGGAGCAGCCGCAGTACAACCTGCTGCACCGCGAGCGGGTCGAGGTCGAGTACGCGCCGCTGTATGCCGGTGCCGGCCTGGGCACCACCATCTTCTCGCCGCTGGCCTCGGGCCTGCTCACCGGCAAGTACGACCAGGGCATCCCGGCCGATGCACGGCTGGGGCGCGAAGGCATGGAGTGGTTGCAGGACCTGGTGCTGGGGGCCGACGCCGGGGCCCGCCTGGGTCAGGTGCGCCGTTTCAGCGAAGTCGCGCGCGCGCTGGGCCAGGCCCCGGCCACGCTGGCGATTGCCTGGTGCCTGCGCAACCCGAATGTCTCCAGCGTGATCCTCGGCGCCAGCCGGGTCAGCCAGCTGCTGCAGAACCTGCAGGCACTGGACGTGCTGGAGCAGGTCGACGCCGCCGGCTGGGCCCAGGTCGAAGCCGTCTTCGCCTGAACCCCGGGGGCCGACCGGGCCTGGGGCCTCGGCCAGGTCGGCTCGGCCGAGGGATCGGGAACGGGATCGGTAGAGTCGACTGTTAGTCGACTGCTTCGAATAAACGACTGCTTCGAGCAACAGCAGTCGACTAACAGTCGACTCTACACATCTACGCCGCTATTTGATTGACAAAAGCTATCGAATTTCCCAATTCGATCATTAATCTCATCAATGAAATTGAGAATGGTTGTTGATTGTCAACTGAGAATCATTATCATTTAACTCGTCCCTCGCACGAGTCCAGATGCTCATGAATGCTCAACCTGTACTGCTGCGCCCCGAAACGCTGACGCTCCGCGATCGACCGGTCCGCGTCGTTCCGCCGGAAGAGGTCATCGACAGCGAAGCCCTGCTCAAGGGCCGTCGTGAAATCCTGATCCAGCACGGCGACCGCTTCTATCGCCTGCGGCACACCAGCAACGACAAGCTGATCCTGACCAAGTAATCGCGGTCTGGTCGCCCGCCTCCCTCCCTCCTGCCGGCAGCGCCGACAGGGTGGGCGACCCGTCCGCTCCCGCTCTCTCCCCCTCGGTCTACCGCGTGCACCTTCCGGGTGCGCCGGTAACCGGGGGTTCCCCTGCCTGACCGAACGAACCCGATGACCCGCCATACCGCCCTTTGCCTTGCTGTCTGGATGGCGCTGCCGCTGTCCGCCCACGCTGCTGCCACTGCTGCCCCCGATGCGCGCGAATTCGATCGGGTGCAGGTCACCGCCACCCGCACCGAGCGGGCGCTGAGCGACGTGGCGGCCACCGTGGACGTCATCGACCGTGAGCAGATGGACCGGCACCTGGTGCAGGACATCAAGGATCTGGTGCGCTACGAACCGGGCCTGTCGGTCACCCGCAGCGCGACCCGCTTCGGCCTGGATGGTTTCCGCATCCGTGGCCTGGACGGCAACCGCGTGCGCATCCAGACCGACGGCATCGTCATGCCGACCCGGTTCGACATCGGTTCGTTCGCCAGTTCCAACCGCAACTTCACCGACCTCGATACGCTCAAGCGGGTCGAGATCGTGCGTGGCCCGGCCAGCTCGCTGTACGGCTCCGATGCACTGGGCGGCGTGGTCGCGTTCGTGACCAAGGACCCGGCCGACTACCTCAAGGACGGCAAGAACAGCTACTTCGGCCTGAAGTTCGGCTACGACGGTGAGTGGAAGGGCCTGCTTGGCGGTGCCACGGCGGCCTTTGGTGGTGACCACTGGAGCGGCCTGGTCAACGTCAACCACCACCAGGGCCAGGAAACCGACAACAAGGGCGCGGTGCGCAGCGACAACGACACCCGCACCGCGTCCAATCCGCAGGATCGCGACGGCCGCAGCCTGCTCAGCAAGCTGGTCTATGCACCGAGCGAGGACCAGCGCTTCCGCCTGACCGTGGAAGGCAACGAAGACACCACCGATACCAATGTGCTGTCGGCGATTGCCAGTGTTGCGCCGCGTCCCGGCGCGACGGCTGCGGCCACTGGCATGAAGTCCCACGACACCCAGAAGCGCAATCGCGTGTCCTTCGCCCACGAAATGGATGCGCTGGACCAGCCGTTCGCCGACAGCCTGCACTGGCAGGTGTACGCGCAGAACAGCGAAACCCGGCAGCAGACCGACGAAACGCGCACCGACGGCACCCGACGCCACCGCGTGTTCTCCTTCGACCAGCATGCCTATGGCCTGCAGGCGCAGTTCAACAAGGCGTTCACCACCGGCAGCGTCGAGCACGCAGTGACCTACGGTTTCGAAGGCACCCGTACCGAGATCCGCCAGAAGCGCGACGGCTACCAGGTCAGCAAGGCGGGCGTGGTCAGCAACACGGTGTTGCCGGACACCTTCCCGGTGCGTGACTTCCCGATCAGCAAGACCACCGAGCTGGGCCTGTATGCACAGGATGAGATGCGCTTTGCCGATGGCAGGCTGTCGCTGGTGCCGGGCGTGCGCGTGGACCGCTACGAGCTGAAGCCGGAAGTGGACAGCATCTTCGCCGAAGACAACCCGACCACGGCCGTGGCGCAGCTGAAGAAGACCAGCGTGTCGCCGAAGCTGGGCATGGTCTGGCGCTTCACCGACCAGTGGTCGTTGTTCGCCGGTTATGCGCATGGCTTCCGATCGCCGCCGTACAACGACGTCAACATCGGCCTGACCAATGTCGCCTTCCGCTATACCGCCATCGCCAATCCGGACCTGAAGCCGGAAACCAGCGACGGCTACGAACTGGGCCTGCGCTTCATCGCGCCGGCGGCGTACGTCAGCGTCAGCGGCTACTACAACGACTACAAGGATTTCATCCAGTCCAACGTCGATACCGGCCGCAACGCACAGGGTTTGACCGTGTTCCAGTCGCAGAACATCGCCGAAGCACGCATCTATGGCGCGGAAATGAAGGCCGGCATCGAGTTCGGCGAGCTCAGCCCGGCGCTGAAGGGCTGGGCGCTGCGCAGTGCGTTGGCATGGTCGCGTGGTGACAACCGGACCGATGACGAACCGCTGGCCTCGGTCGATCCGCTTCGCGGCACGCTGGGCCTGATGTACGACACCGATACCTGGGGCGTCGAACTGGCCGGCACCTTCGTACAGCGCAAGAAGCGCCTGCCGCCGCCTGCTGCGCAGACCAATCCGAACGCACCGGCGCCGTTCGTCTACCAGCCGGCCGGCTACGGCGTGCTCGACCTGATGGCGCACTGGAACTTCGCACCGGGTGCCACCTTCAATGTCGGCGTGTTCAACCTGGCCGACAAGCGCTACATCGAATGGTCGTCGATCACCCCGAGCCTGATCACCAATCGCGCACTGAGCGATCGTTTCAGCAGCCCGGGCCGCACCTTCTCCGCCAGCCTTGCCGTTTCCTGGTGACCTCATGAGCCGAGCACTGTCCGCACGCAGGAATGACTCCATCGCCGCGCCGCACAGCGGGGCCTGGCCGACCCCGGCACAGCTGGCCACGCTCGGCACCGTGTTGTGCCTGTACCACGCTGACGGCAACGAGCTGGGTGGCTGGCGCCAGGCCGTACGCGTGCACGCCTGCCAGGGCGTGGACAGCGAGGGCCTGCGCGAAAGCCTGTGCTTCCTTGACGCCCGTGGCCGCTGCGTATGGCGCCTGTACCTGCTGCCGGACAGCGATTTCCTGGCCTGGGACCGGTTGGTGGCCGCGCTGCCGCCGGGTCCACAGCATGACAGCGACGGCAGTGTCGGCGAACGCCTGTGGCGGCGCCTGGCCGGTCATCTCGGCGGCCAGCGCTGGCGCCTGTGTGCGTTGCGCCTGCATGCCGCCGATGATGGGCGCACACTCGCGGCCAGCCTGTCGACGCTGTCGTCGCTGGGCGCAGCCACCGCACGCCGCATCGCCCGCCTGGAAGGCGCCGAGGGCGAGTTGGCCATCGACGACTGCTGCTGCGCCGACGCCGCACGCCGGCCGGCACCGCGGGCTCCCGGCGACCTGCCGCTGATCCGCCTCTGATCCTTTTCTGATGGAACGCCCGACGGCCATGGATGGCCCCTCAATGAATCTGCACCCCCGAAGGAAGACCCCGATGAAGCTCCAGACAGCCAGCGTACTGCTGTTGCTCGCCGCCAGCGGCGTGGCCAGCGCGCAGCCCTCCGACATCGCCCGCGACCACGACAGCATCCTGGCCATGCAGGGTGAGTACACCGTGGACTTCGCGTTCGACGAGACCGTGCTGCTGAAGCCGGGCTACGAGCGTGCACCGGCGATGCGCAGCGGTGGCAGCGAAGTGGTCATCGTGGTCGAGGACACGCCGAAGCGCATCGTGCTGCAGCACCTGCTGCTGGACGAGAAGAGCGGCCACATCACCAAGCACTGGCGCCAGGACTGGGTGTACGAGGCACCGAACCGTTTCGAGTTCAGTGCCGACCAGACCTGGAAGGTGCGCAGCATTCCGGCGGCGGTAAACCAGGGTGCCTGGACCCAGTGCGTGTATGAAGTGAGCGATGCACCGCGCTACTGCGGCACCGGCAAATGGACCTACACCAACAACGTGCCGAGCTGGACCAGCGACCTGAGCTGGCGTCCGCTGCCGCGTCGTGAGTACACCAAGCGCAGCGACTACAACGCGCTGGCCGTGATCAACCGCCATACGCTGACCCCGAACGGCTGGACCCATGAGCAGTTCAACACCAAGGTGCAGCGCAACGCCGATGGCAGCCAGGTGGAGATCGCGCGCGAGTTCGGCTTCAACGACTACGTGAAGACCACCGAGATCGACTTCACCCCGGCGCGCAACTACTGGAAGGCCACCGCTGGGTACTGGGCCAAGGTGCGTCAGCGCTGGGACGGCTTCCTCGGCCAGGCCCCGGGCGTGCACCTGAAGACCAGGATCGACGGCATGGCGATGATCATCCCGCTGTTCACCCAGGCCGAAGAGATCCAGGCCGGCAAGAAGGTGAAGGACACGCAGATCGACGACGTGTTCGCCAAGTACGTGGAAAAAGCCCAGTAGATCCACGCCATGCGTGGATGTGCTTGTTCCTTGAACACTGGCAACGCCGTCATGTGTTCTTGGTAAGTGCCGAGCTTGCTCGGCACGCGCCCCGGTCCGGCGCCGCCTCAGGCCTCGCGCAGGGCCAGTGCCGGTGGCGTATGCAGGATCGCCCGCGTACCCCACCAGCCGGCCAGCAGGCTCAACCCGATACCGGCCACGCCGCCGATCAGCAGGCCCGGCCACGGCGGCAGCAACGGCAGCTCGAACACCTTCTGCGAGACCGCCACACCGATGGCGGCCGCCGCCCCCACTGCCAGCAACGCGGCCAGGGTGCCCAGCGCGCCGAATTCCACCAGCACCGCGCCGCGCAGCTGCCGCCGGGTCGCGCCCAGCGTGCGCAGCACCGCGCTGTCGTAGCGACGCTCGCCCGCCGTGGCCTGCAGCGCGGCCAGCAGCACCAGTACGCCGGCCAGCAGGCTGAACACCATCACCAGCTGCACCGCCTGTGCCACCCGTTCCATCACATCGCGCACCTGCGAGATCACCGCATCCACGTCCAGCAGCGACAGGTTGGGCTGCGCGCGTACCAGCTCGCCCAGCCCGGCCGCCTTGCCGGCCGGCAGGTGGAATGCCGACAGCAGGTTGTGCGGGGTGTCACCCACGGCGTTGGGGTTCAACAGCACGAAGAAGTTGGGCCGGAAGGTGTTCCAGTCCGCCTTGCGCACGCTGGTGACGGTGAATTCGCGTTCCTGCTCGCCCACTGCAATGGTGATGCGGTCGCCCGGATGCACGCCGTAGCGTTTGGCCCAGCCGATCTCCACCGAGGCTTCCGGCGCGGTGCTGTCGGCCTTCCAGAACGTGCCGTTCAGCAGCGTGTTGGCCGGCGGGAAGCTGCTGCGCCAGCTGAAGTTCAACGGCCGGTTTTCATCATCGTCGTCCCGCTGTGCTTCGCCTGACGCTGGCTGCCCGCTCTGTTCCGGCGAGCGGTCCACGCGCAGCGGCGGCTTGCCGTTGATCGCGATCAGGCGGCCGGTGGCCATCGGTTCGATGCTGGCGTCGTTGGCACCCAGCCCGCGCAGCGTTGCCAGCACATTGTCGCGCTGTTCGGGCTGGATGTTGATCAGGAAGTAGTTCGGCGTGTCAGCGGGCAGCCGCTTGCGCCACTGCTGCAGCAGGCCGGGGCCGGTCACAGCCAGCAGCAACAGCGCGCACAGCGACAGCGACAGCCCGACCAGCTGCATCACCGCCAGCAGGCGGCGCCGGGTCAGTGCGGCCAGGCCCAGTCGCCAGTTGCCATGCAGGCGATGCTGCAGGCCGCGCAGCAACTGCAGCAGCACGAAGCCGACCACCCCGGCCGCCACCGCCAGCGCGGCCAGACCACCCAGCACCCACAGCGCCAGCTTGAGGTCACCGGTGACCTGCACCGCCAGCAATAGGCTCGCCCCCAGCGCGGCCACATAGGCCAGCAGCGAGGCCGGCGGCAGGGAGGCGAAGGAACGGTTGAGCACGCGCATCGGCGGCACCCCGCGCAGGCGCAGCAGCGGTGGCAGGCCGAAGCCGAACAGCAGCAACAGGCCGATGCCGGCACCGGTCAGCGCCGGCATCGCTTCCGGCAGCGGCAGGCGCTGCGGCACCAGGCTGCCCAGCACCTGCACCAGCCCTTCCTGCGCGGCCATGCCCAGGCCGATGCCAAGCGCGCAGGCCGGCACTGCCAGCATCAGCAGCTGCAGTGCCAGGCCGAGCAGTATGTCGCGCTGGCGCGCACCCAGGCAGCGCAGGATCGCCACCTGGTCGATACGGCGCAGGGCAAAACGGTTGGCCGCCAGCGCGGTCGCCACGCCGGCCAGCAGTACTGCCAGCAGCGCGCTCAGGCCGAGGAAGCGGCCGGCCAGATCGAAGGCCTGGCGCACGCCGCGCTGGGTGTCATCCACGCTCAGCAGGCGCAGGCCCTTCACCTGTGGCAGCAGCCACTCGCGCAGGGACGCGATCTGCCCCGCCGGTCCCGCAAACATCAGCCGGTAGTTGATGCGGCTGCCGGGGCCGAGCAGGCCGGTGCCCTCCACGTCAGCACGGTTGACCAGCAGGATGGGGGATAGGGTCAACAGGTCGCCACCGGCATCCGGCTCGGCCTCGATGATGCCGGCAATACGCAGCGTGCCGGCGCCGAATTCGAGGTCATCGCCGGTCTTCAGCCCCAGCCCCTGCAGCAGGCGCGGGTCGGCATAGGCCTGGCCCTTGGGGGGCATGCCGGCCTCGGCGATCAGGGCGCCGCCAGGTGTGGCACGCACCCGCAGCGTGCCGCGCAGTGGATAGCCCGCCTGCACCGCCTTGATGCTGGCCATCTGGCTGGCATCACCGTTGAACAGCACGCTGCCGAAGCTGGCGATGCGGGTGAAGGCCAGTCCACGCCGCTGCGCCTCGTCGGCGAACGCCTGCGGCGGGTCATCGCGCCCGGCAATGCCGAGGTCACCGCCGAGCATTTCCGCTGCGCTGCCGGTCAGGGCCAGGTTGACCCGGTTCACCAGCGTGCCGACTGCGGTCATCACTGCCACGCCCAGCACCAGTGCGGCGAACACGGTCAGCAGGTCGCCGGCCAGCGCCTCGCGGCGCAGCGCGCGCCACGCGTGCCGCAGCAGGTTCATGCCTGCGCCCCACGCTCGACCGGCAGCAGGCGGCCGTTGTCGATGCGGTGGATGTACTGGCAACGCTGGGCCAGGCGCAGGTCGTGGGTGACCAGCACCAGCGTGGTGCCGCTGCTCGCGTTGAGTTCGAACAGCAGGTCGCTGATGTGCTGGCCGGCGGCGTGGTCCAGCGAGCCGGTCGGTTCGTCGGCGAACAGGATGCGTGGGCGGGTGACGAAGGCGCGCGCCAGTGCCACGCGCTGCTGCTCGCCGCCGGACAGCTGGCGCGGGTAGTGGCGGGCGCGATGGGCCAGGCCAACCTGGGCCAGCACTTCATCGACCCGTACGCGGTCCTCGCGCCCGGCCAGCTCCAGTGGCAGCGCCACGTTCTCGGCGGCGGTCAGCGCCGGCAGCAGGTGGAAGCTCTGGAACACGAAACCGACCTCACGTGCGCGCAGCTGGGCACGTGCTTCCTCATCCAGTGCCGCCAGATCCTGCCCGGCCAGGCCTATGCGGCCGCGGCTGGGCAGGTCCAGCCCGGCCAGCAGGCCGAGCAGGGTGGTCTTGCCGGAACCGGAGGCGCCGACGATGGCCGCGCTGGTGCCTTCATGGACGGTCAGGGTGATGTTGTCCAGTATGTGGACTTCACCCTCCGGGCCCTGCACGGATTTGCCGACCTGGTCGACGGCGATGGCAACGGACGCGCTGCGGGGGGACAGGCTGTCGATGAGGAGACTCCAATGCGCAAGACGGGATGGAGCCGGCGAGCCGGCGTGATGATGGTGCTGCTGCTAGGGTTCCTGCTGCTGCCCGGGCTGGCCTGTGCCAAAGGTCCGGCCGGCACCGTGCTGGTCCTGGGCGACAGCCTCAGTGCAGCCCACAATATCCCCGTCGACGCCGGCTGGGTCAGCCTGCTGCAGCAGCGGGTCAGGCAGCAGTCGAAAACCCCGGCACGCATCGTCAACGCCAGCATGAGCGGGGAAACCACCGCCGGCGCGCTGACCCGCCTGCCGGGCCTGCTGGCGAAGGAAAAACCGACCGTGGTGGTGATTGCCCTCGGCGGCAATGACGCGCTGCGCGGACTGACCCCGGCGCAGGTGCAGGGCAACCTGGAAAAGATGGTGCAGGCCAGCCAGAAGGCCGGTGCCAAGGTGCTGCTGCTGGGCATCGACGTGCCGCCCAACTACGGCCCGGCCTACCGCCAGCGCCTGGCCGCGGCCTATAAGGCGCTGGCCACGCAGTACAAGGTGCCGCTGCTGCCGTTCTTGCTGGAGGGCGTGGCCCTGCAGCCGGGCATGATGCAGGCCGATGGCCTGCACCCGACCGCACAGGCGCAGCCGAAGGTGCTGGACAACGTCTGGCCGCTGCTGCGCCCTCTGCTCTGAACGATTTACTTCCCTCTTGACGGAACTTCACATCGCGTCCACCGTCGATCCGGCATGTTTCACAAAGCTGAAGTTAGAGGGAATCACATGCGTCAGACGAAGGAGACCTCCGGCTTGGTGCTGGTGGTCGAAGACAACCGCAACATCTCCGAGATGATCGGGGAATACCTGGAAGGTCGCGGCTTTGAAGTCGACTATGCACAGGACGGCCTGGATGGCTACCGCCTTGCGGCGGAAAACAGCTATGACGTCGTGGTGCTCGACTTGATGTTGCCGCGCCTGGATGGCATCGAAGTGTGCCGTCGCCTGCGCAACGATGCGCGCAAGTCCACCCCGGTGCTGATGCTCACGGCACGCGACACGCTGGACGACAAGCTCACCGGCCTCGGGTTCGGCGCCGACGACTACCTGACCAAGCCGTTCGCGATCCAGGAGCTGGAAGCCCGCCTGCGCGCGCTGATCCGCCGCGAACGTCGCCAGGTGGGGTCGGAAGTGCTCAAGGTCGCCGACCTGGTGCTCGATCCGGTCAGCATGCGTGCCACCCGTGCCGGTACCGAGCTGCAGCTGTCGCCGATCGGCCTGCGCCTGCTGACCATCCTGATGCGCGAATCGCCGCGCGTGGTCACCCGCCAGGAGATCGAACGCGAGATCTGGGGCAACGGCCTGCCGGATTCGGACACCCTGCGCAGCCATCTGTACAACCTGCGCAAGATCATCGACAAGCCGTTCGACCGTCCGCTGCTGCATACCGTGCAGAGTGCCGGCTACCGCATTGCCGACATCGCCCAGCCGATGGCCTGAGCAGGCCCGCGCCGGTGCAGCCGCAGGCCGGGCCGGGCTGCGGCCCGGCACAAGGGCAGGGGATGATCGTCCGGCAGTGCCGCCGGTCATCGCCCGTGCATCCCAACGGCGCGGTGCGCTGCCTATAATCGCAGCGCTCTGACCGGGACTCCGCAATGCCGCACGGCCTGCCGCGCAAGATCCGTATCGCTTTCATCCTGCAGGCAGTGCTGGCCAGCCTGGGCATCCTGCTCGGTGCGTGGCTGGTTTCGCTGGTGATCAAGCACAGCCTGGTCGGCGCCGCCCTGCGCGAAGAGGCGGCGTACTTCTGGACGCTGCACGAGGCCTCGCCGGTGCAGCCCCCGCCCAACACCCAGAACATCCGTGGCTACCTGCTGGAAAGCGGGCAGTCGGCCCTGTCGCTGCCGGCCAACCTGCGCAATCTGGAACCCGGCTTCCACGAACTGCCCAAGGACGACCAGCTGGTGCTGGTCGATGTGCGCCCGGCCGGCCGCCTGTACCTGGTGTTCCTGCGTTCGCGCGCGGAGATGCTGGCGTTCTGGTTCGGCATCGTGCCGGTGCTGCTGACCCTGCTGGCGGTGTATGGCGCCAGCTGGGTGACCTATCGGGCCTCCAAGCGCCTGGTGTCGCCGGTGAACTGGCTGGCGCGGCGCGTCTCACGCTGGGACCCGGGCCACCCGGAGGCAGCCGACCTGGAACCGAACAAGCTGCCGGCGGACATGCAGGGCGAGACCCGGCAGCTGGCGGCCGCACTGCATTCGCTGGCCAACCGGGTCAGCGCGCATGTGGCGCGCGAGCGCAATTTCACCCGCGACGCCAGCCATGAACTGCGCACACCGCTGACCGTCATCCGCGTCGCCAGCGACATGGCACTGGGCGATGACAGCCTGGAGCCGCGCCTGCGCCGCAGCCTGCAGCGCATCCAGCGTGCCGGCCGTGACATGGAGGCGGTGATCGATGCCTTCCTGATCCTGGCACGCGAGGCCGACGTCGAGCCCCAGGTCGAGCTGTTCGACGTCAACGACATCGTCCGCTATGAAGTGGACAACGCCAACGAACTGCTGGGTACGCGCCCGGTGTCGGTGCACCTGCACAGCGATGGCCCGGTGCAGCTGCATGCGCCGCCGCGGGTGCTGCAGGTGGTGGTCAGCAACCTGGTGCGCAACGCCTGCAGCTACACCGACGAAGGGCGCATCGACGTGCATGTGCACAACGACCGGGTAGTGGTGCGCGATACCGGTATCGGCATGTCGGCCGACGCGCTGTCGCGGGCCTTCGAGCCGTTCTACCGTGCCGAGCCGAGCCGTCCGCAGGGCACCGGCCTGGGCCTGTCGATCGTGCGCCGGCTGTGCGACCGCTTCGGCTGGAAGGTCAGCCTGGCCAGCGAGCCAGGCCAGGGCACCGAGGCCACGGTGGTGTTCCGCTGACGCGGCACCTGCTGCCTCGGTAGATGCCGACCTTGGTCGGCGCTTTCAACAGGAGTCACGCCGGTGCCCGATGCCAACCAAGGTTGGCATCGACCGGAAGGCGTGCGCGTGGCGCCTCTGCGGCGTCCGCAGTCCCTAGTTGCAGTTGACCTTCGGCGCCAGCGCCCTGGCCCAGATCGCATAGCCGGCCGGGGTCATGTGCAGCATGTCCTCGCGGAACAGCGACGCATCCGGCTGGCCATCGGTGCCGAGCATGGGTGTGTAGACGTCGGTGAAACCGGTATTGGGCAGCTTGGCCAGGGCGGCCTTGATCAGCGCGTTGGCTTCGTTGATCGCCGGCAGCAGATGCGCACGCGACGGGCTCGGCTTGATCGACAGGTACTCGACCCTGGTCTTCGGCAGGTCGCGATGCACGCGCTGCACGAAGGCAACCACATCGTCGCGCACCTGCACGGCGCTGCGGCCGCTGTTGAGGTCGTTGTCACCGGCGTAGAAGAACACCTTGCACGGCGCATACGGCACCACGATGCGGTCGGCATACCAGGTGCTGTCGCGCACTTCCGAACCGCCGAAGCCGCGGTTGAACACCGGCTGGCCGGGGAAGTCGGCTGCCAGGCCTTCCCACATGCGGATCGAGGAGCTGCCGATGAACTCGATGCCGCCCCGTGGCGGCGGGTTGGCCTGGTCGGCGCTGGCGAAGCGGGCCATGTCGCCGGCCCAGGCCACGTTGGAGACCTGCTCGGGCACGCGCGGCGGCTTGGCCGGGCTCAGCGCCTGGGCCAGGGGGGCGACGGTCAGCAGGCCCAGCATCAGCAGGCGGGTACGGTGACGGGACATCAGGCGCTCCAGCAGGGAAGGGGAAAGCCATCATAGAAGCTGGGGCGGGCCGGGGCTTGCCCTAGGCAGTCCATTCACCGGGCCGCTGCCGGGATGCGGCTGGCGGCCTTGTGGCAAAATGGCGGCCATCTGCCTATCCCTGTGCACCCATGATTCCCTGCCGTGCGTCTGAGCGGTCGCTGCGCCGCGCCCCTGTTGCTGGATGTTCCACCCGTGGCTGATCAGTTCGGCCATCTGCCCCGCGGCCCGCGCCGCATCGTCCAGGCCGCCCGCTGGTCCTGGCAGGGCCTGCGCGCCGCCTGGCTGCACGAGTCCTCGTTCCGGCTGGAGGTCTACCTGCTGATTCTGCTGACCCCGGTCGCGATCTGGCTGGGCCAGACCCCGGTCGAGCGCGCGCTGCTGATCGGCTCGATGCTGCTGGTGCTGGCGATGGAACTGGCCAACTCGGCCATCGAAGCGGTGATCGAACGTTACGGCAGCGAGATCCATGAGCTGGCCGGCCGCGCCAAGGACATGGGCTCGGCGGCGGTCTTCGTGCTGATGATGAACGTGCTTCTGTGCTGGGCGCTGGTCGTGGTCCCGCATGCAATGGCCGGCAATTACGGCTGATCCCTCATTCCCCCTTGTTGAAGACTTCCCATGTCCCTTGAGTTTCTTGCCGATCCGAATGTCTGGTTGACCCTGTTCACGTTGAGCGCGCTGGAAATCGTGCTCGGCATCGACAACCTGGTGTTCATCTCCATCGCCGTCAGCAAGCTGCCAGAGCACCGCCGCCCGTTCGCGCGTCGGCTCGGCATCGCGGTGGCCTGTATCACCCGTATCTGCCTGCTGGTATCGCTGGCGTACCTGGCGCACATGCAGGCGAACCTGTTCACCGTGGCCGGCATGGGCATTTCCATCCGAGATCTGGTGCTGATCGTTGGTGGCCTGTTCCTGATCATCAAGGGTTGGATGGAGATCAAGGAACTGATCAGCGGTGGCGAGGACGAAGACCCCAGCACCACCAAGGCGTCGGCCGTGTTCGGCTACGTGATCGCGCAGATCGCGGTCATCGACATCGTGTTCTCGCTGGACTCGGTGATCACCGCGGTCGGCATCGCTGACCACGTGCCGGTGATGGTCGCCGCGATCCTGCTGTCGGTGGCGGTGATGCTGCTGGCTGCCAACCCGCTGGGCCGCTTCATCGATGCCAACCCGACCGTGAAGATGCTGGCGCTGGCCTTCATCCTGCTGATCGGTGCGGTGCTGATCCTGGATGGCCTGGATGTGCACATTCCCAAGCCCTACATCTACGCTGCCATGGGCTTCTCGGTGCTGGTGGAGTGGCTGAACCTGCTGATGCGCCGCCGCGCCCGCGAACACAATGTGCCGGGCGCCGGTAACTGGTAAGCGCGCCGCTGGCGTGTGCGTCCCTCAGAACCCCCGGCCTGGCCGGGGGTTCTGCGTTGTGGGGCCCGGTTCTACACCGGCGCTGCGGTTTTTGCATCTGCAGCAGGGTTGCTGCCGCCACTTGTGAACCAGGATCAACAGTGTTTTCCCGGGGCGAGGCTTAATCCGGAACAGCAGAGCGCGCAGGCTACGCACTCCCGATTCCCGCCCCCAGGAAAACCTCCCATGAATTCCAGAGCCGCCTTGCTGGCGCTTGCCGTCGGCGCCTTCGCCATCGGAACCACCGAGTTTGCGCCGATGGGCCTGTTGCCAGTCATCGCCGACGGCGTGGGCGTGGGCATTCCCACCGCCGGCATGCTGATCACCGCCTACGCCGTGGGCGTGATGCTGGGGGCCCCGGTAATGACGCTGCTGATGGGACGGTTCGGCAAGCGCACCGCGCTGATGCTGCTGATGTCGATCTTCGTGGCTGGCAACCTGCTCTCGGCACTGGCCCCGAACTACGGCCTGCTGCTGCTGTCGCGTCTGGTCACCAGTCTCAATCACGGTGCCTTCTTCGGCATCGGTGCGGTGGTCGCCGCCAGCCTTGTGCCGAAGGACAAGCAGGCTGCTGCCGTGGCCACCATGTTCATGGGCCTGACCATCGCCAACATCGGTGGCGTGCCGCTGGCCACCTGGGTGGGCCAGCAGCTGGGCTGGCGCCTGTCCTTCGCCGGGACTGCGGTGCTGGGCCTGGTCGCGATCACTGCGCTGGGCTTCGCGCTGCCGGCATCTGCGCCGGGTCCGCGCCCGGACGTGCGCCGCGAACTGAAGGCGATCCTGCAGCCGCAGGTGTTGCTGGCGATGGGCACCACGGTCCTCGGCGCGGGCGCGATGTTCACCCTCTACACCTACGTGGCGCCGGTGCTGACCGAGTTGACCGGCGCCTCCAATACCTTCATCGCGATCTCGCTGGCCCTGATCGGCATCGGCTTCACCCTCGGCAACGGTATCGGCGGGCGCATGGCTGACTGGTCGCTGGATGGCGCCACGCGCATCCTGCTGGCGGTCCTGGCCGTACTCATGTTCGTGCTGCCACTGGCCTTCATGCACCATGCTACTGCGGCGCTGGGCGTGCTGCTGTTCGGCGCAGCGACCTTCGCTATCGTGCCGCCGCTGCAGATCCGGGTGATGCAGGCGGCCAGCGAGGCGCCGGGCCTGGCGTCGTCGATCAACGTCGGTGCGTTCAACCTGGGCAATGCGGTGGGCGCCGCGCTGGGTGGTGCGGTGATCAGTTCGGGGCTGGGTTACGCGGCGATCCCGGTGGCCGGTGGCCTGCTGGCGGCCACGGGGTTGCTGCTGGCATGGCTGGGGCGTCCCCGCACTGCGGTGGCTGAGGCCTGCTGAGGGGTGTTGGATTCCGGCAGGGCTGCGCCCTGCACCCGCAGAGGCAACGTCAAAAGCTGGGCTACTGAGGGATGGCGGGGCGGGTCCGGTGGCGGGGGACGCCGTAAACCCGTCCCTGGGGGCTTGGCCGCGGCATCCATGCCG
>NZ_JBQEMR010000007.1:0-144100 GCF_052045015.1 Stenotrophomonas sp. 22692 | reverse complement strand
GTTGGCGCCATGGATGGCGCCATCGAGCCCCCAGGGACGGGTTCACGGCGTGTCCCGCTGGCCCATCCCGACCCGCCCAGCTAGCAGCAATCCAGAGCCGCTCTTGACGTTTATGATGCTGTTGCCGTTGCCTGCCGCAGGCAGCGCCCGCGGCCGCCGCCGCAAAGGAAACCCCTTAGATCTTTTTCGCCAGCGATTCCGCCAGACCGGTGTAGCTGCCCGGGGTCATCTCCAGCAGGCGCTGCTTCGCATCCGCCGGCAGCTCCAGCCCCTGCACGAACGCACGCATCGACTCGGCGGTGATGCCCTGGCCACGGGTCAGCGCCTTCAGCTGCTCGTACGGATTCGGCAGGCCATGGCGGCGCATCACCGTCTGCACGGCTTCGGCCAGCACTTCCCAGGCCGCGTCCAGATCCGCGTCCAGCCGCTGCGGGTTCACTTCCAGCTTGCCCAGGCCCTTGGCCAGCGAGTCCAGTGCCACCTGGCTGTGGCCGAACGCGGTGCCCAGTGCACGCAGCACGGTGGAATCGGTCAGGTCACGCTGCCAGCGGCTGATCGGCAGCTTCGCGCTGAAGTGCTCGAACAGCGCGTTGGCGATGCCGAAGTTGCCTTCCGCATTCTCGAAATCGATCGGGTTGACCTTGTGCGGCATCGTCGACGAGCCGACTTCGCCTTCCTTCAGGCGCTGCTTGAAGTAGCCCAGCGAAACATAGCCCCAGATGTCACGGGCCAGGTCGATCAGGATGATGTTGGCGCGGCGCGCGGCATCGCCGATCTCGGCGATGTTGTCGTGCGGCTCGATCTGCGTGGTGTACGGGTTGAACACCAGGCCCAGGCCGGTCACGAAGCGCTCGGCGAAGGCCGGCCAGTCCACGTCCGGATAGCTGGCCACGTGCGCGTTGTAGTTGCCTACCGCGCCGTTGATCTTGCCGGTCAGCTCGACGGCAGCGATCTGCCTGCGCTGGCGCTCCAGGCGCGCGACCACGTTGGCCAGTTCCTTGCCCAGGGTGGTCGGCGAGGCGGTCTGGCCGTGGGTGCGCGACAGCATCGGCTGGCCGGCCTGGGCGTGGGCCAGGCTGCGCAGGCTGTTGGCGATGCCGTCCAGGGTCGGCAGCAGCACCTCGCGGCGGGCCTGCTCCAGCATCAGGCCGTAGCTGAGATTGTTGATGTCTTCGCTGGTGCAGGCGAAATGCACGAATTCCAGCGCCGGTGCCAGCTCGGTGTCGTCCTTCAGCTGTTCCTTGATGAAGTACTCCACCGCCTTGACGTCATGGTTGGTGGTGCGCTCGATTTCCTTCACGCGCGCGGCCTGGGCCGGGCTGAAGCTGGCGGCCAGGGCGCGCAGGCGGGCGACGGCGGCGTCGGAGAACGGGGCCAACTCGACGATGCCCGGCTCGGCGGCCAGGGCCAGCAGCCACTCCACTTCGACCGTGATGCGGGCCTTGATCAGGCCGTACTCGGAGAAGATCGGGCGCAGGGCATCGACCTTGCCGGCATAGCGGCCATCGAGCGGGGACAGGGCGAGCAGGGCGGAATCGGACATGTCGGCAGGGCTGGGACGAGCGGCGGGGGCCATATTCTACGACGTGCCGGGCAGGCGTGCCCTGTAGAGCCGAGCCCACGCGCGGCTGCTCCGGGTAATCCAGCGCCCACGGGCCAGCCGAGCGTAGGTTCGGTTCTACAACACGGCCCTGCGGATGAAACGATCTGGCCCGCGCTCGTCATCCCACGCTGCGGGCAAGGGAGTATCGTTGGCGCAGCCGCCAGCCCGGGAAGCGACACCCTGCCAGCCGCCGCTTCCCTTTCCCCAACTGAAGTAGTGCGGAGTTGATGCAATGAGCAAAGCTGCAAGCAAGGGTTTCAGAATCGAACACGACAGCATGGGCGAGCTGCAGGTGCCTGTGGACGCCCTGTGGGGCGCCCAGACCCAGCGTGCCGTGCAGAACTTCCCGGTGTCGGGCCAGCGCATGCCGCGCGGTTTCATCCGTGCCCTGGGCCTGGTCAAGGGCGCCGCCGCGGGCGTCAACGCCGAGCTGGGCCACCTGCCGAAGAATGTGGCCAAGGCCATCCAGACCGCCGCCGCCGAAGTGGCTGCCGGCGACTGGGACGCGCACTTCCCGATCGATGTCTACCAGACGGGTTCGGGCACTTCCTCGAACATGAATGCCAATGAGGTCATCGCAACACTGGCCAACCGTGCCGGCAAGGCGGGCAAGACCACCGTGCACCCCAATGACCACGTCAACCAGGGGCAGAGCTCCAACGACGTGATTCCAACCGCGCTGCGCGTGTCGGCGGTACTGGCGACGCATGAGCAGCTGCTGCCGGCGCTGGTGCACCTGCGCAAGACCCTGGACAAGAAGGGCCGCAGCCTGCGCAAGGTGGTCAAGACCGGCCGTACCCACCTGATGGATGCGATGCCGCTCACCTTCGAGCAGGAATTCGGTGCGTGGTCGGCGCAGCTGGCCTCGGCGCAGGAGCGCATCGAAGACAGCCTCAAGCGCGTGCGTCGCCTGCCGCTGGGCGGCACCGCCATCGGCACCGGCATCAACGCCGACCCACGTTTTGGCGCGCAGGTCGCCAAGGCGCTGAAGCAGCAGACCGGTTTCAAGTTCGACAGCGCCGAGAACAAATTCGAAGGCCTGGCCGCGCAGGACGATGCAGTCGAGCTGTCCGGCCAGCTCAATGCGCTGGCCGTGGCGCTGATCAAGATCGCCAATGACCTTCGCTGGATGAACGCCGGTCCGCTGGCCGGGCTGGGCGAGATCGAACTGCCGGCACTGCAGCCGGGCAGCTCGATCATGCCGGGCAAGGTCAATCCGGTGATTCCGGAAGCGACCGTGATGGCCTGTGCGCAGGTCATCGGCCACCACACCGCGATCACCGTGGCTGGCCAGACCGGCAACTTCCAGCTCAACGTCACGCTGCCGCTGATCGCGGTGAACCTGCTCGATGGCATCGGCCTGCTCGCCAACGTGTCGACCCTGTTGGCGGACAGCGCGATCGCCGGGCTGAAGGTGCGTGAGGATCGCGTGGCCGAGGCGCTGGCGCGTAATCCGATCCTGGTCACCGCACTGAATCCGATCATCGGCTACGAGAAGGCTGCGGCGATTGCCAAGCGTGCCTACAAGGAACAGCGCCCGGTGCTGGACGTGGCACTGGAGGACAGCGGGTTGGCCGAAGCCGAGCTGCGTCGCCTGCTGGACCCGGCCGCCCTGACGGCCGGTGGCATCCAGGCCGGTGGCGGTGGCGGCGGTTGATCCGGATTCTGTAATCTGTAGAGCCGAGCCCATGCTCGGCTCTACAAAAGGAAACGCCGCCCTCGGGCGGCGTTTTTCTTCAGCGACGGTCGGCGACGATGTTGCCGAAGGTGTCGGTGTAATCCTTGAACTCGGGGATGCGCTGGATCAGGTCCGTCGGAATCACTTCCATGCCCTCGGGCGGCTGGATCTTCACCGGCTGCATGTTGGGATCGGCCGGTGCGGCCACCAGGGTGTTCTGGCGCAGCACCTGCAGCTTGCCGAACATGGTCTGCAGCATCTGCTTCTGTCCGTCGTCCAGCGGAATCTGGATCTCGTCCATCTTCATCGTGCCATCGGCGAGGATGATGATGTTCGGTGCTGGCGGGCGACGCACGGTGACCATGCCTTCGCTGACGGAAATCTTGGGCTTGCCGCGCTCGGCACGGTGGTTGCGGTATTCCTGGTCACAGCCGACCAGGCCGAGGCAGAGCAGGGCGGTCAGCAGCAGAAACAGCTTCTTCATGACATTCGGTTCGGGGGCGTCCGGGGCCGCCATTGTAAGCCGGACGGCGCACTACGGCCGGCAGCCGGACGCCGCTGCCGGCCGGGTGCGCTGATCTGTCACAGGCCTAGCGCTGGACCACGGTGTCCTTGCCGCAGTCGTCCACGTCGCCCTGGTCCATGGTCGCGTAGGGCTTGAACGCCGGCAGTTCGCGTGCGAGCGCCTGCTGGCTGGCCAGCATCGCCGGAAGGCGGTCGCAGATGCGCTTGGCCTGGGCTTCGATCTTCTCGGCTTCGGCATTGATGCGCTTTTCGACACCTTCGCTGTCGCCGCTGAAAATGCCCTTCAGCGCTTCGCCGGCCGCGCTGGCACCCAGTTTGGCGCCTGCCAGGCCGACATCCATGCCGTCCATCGCGATGGCGACCACGTGGCCGCGGTAGTCCTGCAGATGGCGGCGCTGGATATCGTTGGCAGCGATCTCCTTGCCCGCGATCAGCAGGCGGCCATCCGGGGTGATCTCCGCACGCGGCTGCTTGTCCGCCGAGATCTTGATGTTGCCCTGGGCGATATCCTTGCGGGCATCGTCCATGGCGTTCTTGACGGTCTCGCCAACGCCACCTGTGGCTTCGGCGACGCTCTTGCCGACGGTCTTGTCGGGCGCGGACGACGTGCCGCCGCAGGCGATCAGCGGCAGGGACAGCAGCACAGCGGGCAACAGGCGCAACAGGTTCATGGTGTTCCCCTGGTAGTGTCTGGAAGAGAGTTACTTGCTGCGCGGCAGAGTGACCCGGCCGCTGACGTTGCGATGATCGACGTCACCGCTGCCGCTGTGATCGACGGTCAGGGTGCCGCGCACGCCGTCGACGTGGATGTCGCCCGAGCCGTGGCTGCGGACGTGCACATTGCCGCCGATGTCAGCCAGGTCGACGCCGCCGGAGCCGACCACGCCCACTTCAACGTTGCCCTGCACGCGCTTGAACTCGATGTCACCCGAGCCCACCGTGTCCAGCCGCGCGTTGCCACGTACATCGGTGATCTTCAGGTCACCGGAGCCGACGGTACCGGTGCTGGCGTCGCCGCTGATGTTGCGTACGGTGACGTCGCCGGAACCCAGCGACAGCAGGTTCAAGGAGCTGCCGCCATCGATGTTGAGGTCGCCGGAACCCACTGCAGCGTGGATGCTGCCGCGGGTGCCGCGGGCCACCGCGTCACCTGAGCCGACGTCCACGCTGAGGGACTGTGCGTTTTCCACGCTGGCATCGCCCGAGCCGACCTTGAACTGCAGCGGCAGGTTGTCCGGCACGCTGCCGCGGATATCCAGCCAGGCGTAGCTGTTGCCCAGACTGATGCCACTTTGGCGGCCGTCGCGGCGCAGGCTCACCACCAGCTTGTCGCCCACCTTGCGCTGGTCCAGTACCAGCTGGTCCAGCCATTCCTGGCTGGACGCGCAGGCGCGGCCGTCCAGCTGGCCGCCGCCAGCGCTGGCGACCACCTTCAGGTCATGCTGGTTGACCTCGAACACCACCGTCTTGGCACCGGCCACGTCCAGCTTCAGCGCGCGGGCAGCAGTGAACTTGCAGTTCGGAGCATCGGCGGCCAGCGCCGACAACGGCAACAGCAACAACGCAGAACAGGCGAGCAGGGAACGCATGGGTAATGCCTCCGGATGGATGGGATCAGATCTCGCCGGCGCGCTTGCGCAGGCGGATGGCAAGGAAGATGAACACTGCACCGACGACGGCGCCGATCCACAGTTCCGGCATCGCCAGCGACTTCAGCTGCGAGGCGGGGGACATCAGACTGACGACCGAGTCCAGATCGCGGCGCGAGGCTTCGTCGGCGCCGAGGCGATACAGCAGGTCCATGCCGGGTACGCCCCCCAGCAGCAGGCGACCGACGATGTTCTGCCAGAACCAGCCGGTGGTCAGGCCGAACAGCGGCATCATCTTGGTGGAGCTGACAATGATGCCGGTAAACAACGGCAGCATCACCGCCCACAGGAACGGCTTGCTCCTGGCCCATGCCGAGCACAGCAGCAGCCAGCCGGCGGTGGGCAGGGCCCACAGGGCATAGACCGGAATCCAGGCCAGGTGCCCAGCGGCAAGGGTCAGCGGGCTGGCCGGGCCCCAGATCAGGGTCATCGGGCTGCCACCGTGCAGCAGCGCGACGGCACTGATGATCAGCATGAAACCGAACATGGTGAGGATGCCAGCGATCACTGCGATCAACGGTGCCACGATCAGTGCGCTGATCACCTTGGACAGCACGGTCTGCGTGTCCGACAGCGGCAACGACTTCCAGAACAGGATGCTGCGGTCGCGGCGATCGTCGTACAGGGCGCCCAGGCAGTAGAAGAACACCACGAAGGCCAGCACCAGGAAGGGCCAACTTGAACTGAGCACCAGAGTCAGGTCCAGGCCGTTGCCAAGATCAGCAAGGTCCTTGGCACTGATGTCACGGGTGAGCAGGGCCAGGTTCAGGCCATTGATGTTCACGTTCTCGCCATCGATGTGCACGCCACCGTCGCGCGCTGCACGGTTCAGTGCGAAGAGGCCGAAGGCAATGCCGGCGATGCTCATCACCAGCGAGATCAGGCCGGCGATCAACGGGGCATACAGGAAACCGCCGCGGTTCTCCCAGTACTCGCGCTTGAGCAGCCAGCGCAGGGTGCCGATCGGGCTGACGGGGTGGTTGACGGCATTCATGCGTAGGTCCCCTTCATGATGGCGACGAACAGGTCGGCCAGGCCCGGGATGCGGGTCTCGCCGAGGGAGGAAAGCTGGGCGCGCGGCACGCCATCGAACAGCATCACGGTCTTGCCGAACGCCAGGCTGCGCTCGTCGATCGGCTTCAGGGCGCGGGCGGTGTCCAGCTGGTCGGCATTGACCAGCAGCTCGGTGTAGCGCTGGCCGACGTCGTCCATTTCCGCGTCGAGCACGATGCGGCCGTCGCGGATGAACATCACGTCGCTGAGGATGTGCTCGATCTCCTCCACCTGGTGGGTGGTGACGATGATGGTCTTCTGTTCGTCGAAGTAGTCTTCCAGCAGGCGCTGGTAGAACTCCTTGCGGTACAGGATGTCCAGGCCCAGGGTCGGTTCGTCCAGCACCAGGATGCGGGCATCGATGGCCATCACCAGCGCCAGGTGCAGCTGCACGATCATGCCCTTGGACAGCTCGCGCACGCGCTGCTTCGGCTGTAGCTTGGTGTTGGCCAGGAAGCGCTCGCAACGGGCGCGGTCGAAGCGCGGGTGCACGCCGGCGACGAAGTCGATCGCCTCGCGGACCTTCAGCCAGCGCGGCAGTACGGCGACGTCGGCGATGAAGCAGATGTCGTTCATCAGTTCGTCGCGGTGCAGTCGCGGGTCGCGGCCGAGCACGCTCAGTTCACCCTCCACCGAGGTCAGGCCCAGAAGGGCCTTCAGCGCGGTGGTCTTGCCGGCGCCATTGGGCCCGATCAGGCCGACGATACGCCCGCTTGGAATGCTGAAACTGGCATTGTCGAGGGCGACCGTGGTCTTGTAGGCCTTGCGCAGGCCTCGGGCGGTGATGACCGACTCACTTGCAGTGCTATTCATCAGACTTTCCCCTGGGGCAGCAATTCGTCGAGGCTCAGGCCCAGGCGCTGGATGCGCTCCAGAACCGCGGGCCATTCTTCGTTGAGGAAACGGTCGCGCTCGCTGCTGCGCAGCTGCGTGGCCGCCTGCTCGGTCATGAACATGCCCAGGCCGCGGCGCTTCTCGACCAGGCCTTCGTCGGCCAGTTCCTGGTAAGCGCGCGAAACGGTGATGGGATTGAGTTGATAGTCGGCGGCCACCTGGCGCACCGAAGGCAGGGCATCGCCCGGCTTGAGGATTCCGTCGAGCATCATGGCGATCACGCGCTCCTTCAACTGACGGTAGATGGGAGCGCCGTCGCTCCACTGGATGTCGCTCATATTCAGCTCCGTGGGGTCAGCGGCTGGGCGAACGAGAAATACGGCATGGACAGCGCGCTGTGCTGCCGACGCGGGGGAGGGGGGGAGGAGGGGGCGTTCCCTGCCGGGGAGAGCGTTGCGTCCTGCGTACTTTCAGCAGCGGCAGAAGCAGGGGCGGTGGGCGTGGCCCACCAGGCCAGCACGAGCAGGGTCGAAACAGCGACGGCCGCGGGCGCGGTGAGGTTGCGACGGATCCGGACGTTCATGGCTTCCCCCTGTCTCAGGTGACTGGTGTTGTATGCAACTATAACACCGGCACGCCTACGTGCAACCCCTTGCCGCCCCCAACTGATGGCAGGGGTGGTCAGATTGCTGAAATATCCCTTTATTTGATTGATTCAAAAGGGAAATAAAACTGCCGCAGGGGTCTTCCCGGGGCCGCCTTCCATTCAGTGATGTCCATGCTATGTCATCGCTGCGCCATCGATGGCGCCCGGGCAGCGCATCCGCCACGCAGCGCAAAGCCCGTGTGGGCCTGTGCCATCAGGGGTGCCGGAGCCCGGTGCTATAGTTCGGCCGATTCCCGGCCAGCGCTGGCCGGGCCTTGTGAATGGCTACCGCGGACCGCCTCTGATGCCCCTGCCGACCGTTTCCCCGTGCCGCCTGCGCGGCCTGTCCCTGCTGGCCCTGATGGTGGCCGGTGCCGCCGGTTCCGCCAGTGCGCTGGCGGCCGACCTGCTCGATCTGGAATACCGGCCGTTGGCCAGCAAGCAGCAGGTGAATCTGCAGCAGCGCTATCACGGGCAGGTGCTGCTGGTGGTCAACACCGCCAGCAAGTGTGGCTACACGCCGCAGTACGAAGGGCTGGAGGCGCTGCAGAAGCGCTATGCCGGCCGCGGTTTCGCGGTGCTGGGCTTCCCTTCCAATGACTTTAAGGGCCAGGAACCGGGTGACGAGAAGCAGATCCAGGACTTCTGCACCCTGACCTATGGCGTCAAGTTCCCGATGTTCGAGAAGGTGCATGTGGTCGGTACCCAGGCCACGCCGCTGTACCAGCGCTTGACCGCAGCGACCGGCGTTGCGCCGGCCTGGAACTTCCACAAATACCTCGTGGGCCGCGATGGCAAGGTCATTGCCCAGTTCGCCAGCAAGGTGACGCCGGACGATCCGCAGCTGACCGCGGCCATCGACAAGGCGCTGGCGGCAGCCGCCACGCATTGATATCCGGCACGCATGCCTCGACATCGACGGCATGCGTGCGACAATGCTTCTTTTCGCGCCGACGTCGGCGCCCAGACACTTCCAGGAATGCAGCGAATGAAGATGGGAATGCGCGGCGCCGCGGCGTCGGTTCTGATTCTGGCGATGGGCACTTCGGGTGTCGCTCTGTCGCAACAACCGGCTGCCCCCGCAGCCGCCAAGGAGACCGCAACCTTGAATTCCCCCAAGCAGAAGCTCGGCTATGCCATCGGCCTGGACGTGGCCAAGTCGTTCACCCCGATCGCCGAAGAGATCGATGTGGCCGCCCTGCGCACCGCCGTTGAGCGCTCGTTCGAGGGCCTGCAGCCGCAGATCACCCAGGAACAGGCCAAGGCCACCGATGCCGCCCTGCGCCAGGTCGTGATGGCCCGCAGTGGCCAGCAGGTGCCGGGCGTGGCACCGGGTTCGCAGCCGCCGAAGGTCGACCGCGTCAAGGTGTCGCAGATGATCGGCTCCTACTCGGTGGGCCCGTCGCTGGCGCAGCTGAAGGACGATATCGATGTCGCCTCGCTGTTTGACGCGATCAGCACCGGCCTGACCAAGGGCCAGCCGAAGATGACGGAAGCTGACGCGACCGCCACCATCCAGGCCTTCATGGGTGCCAAGCAGGCTGAAATGCAGGCCAAGGCCGCCCAGGCTGCGCAGACCAACCGCACGGAAGGCAACGCATTCCTGGCCAAGAACAAGACCCAGCCGGGCGTGGTGACCACCTCGTCGGGCCTGCAGTACCAGGTGATCCGCCCGGGTAGCGGCGAGCGTCCTCTGCCGAGCAGCAAGGTGCGCGTGAACTACGAAGGCAAGCTGCTCAACGGCACCGTGTTCGACAGTTCCTACGGCCGCCAGCCGGCCGAGTTCGGCCTGGACCAGGTGATCAAGGGCTGGACCGAAGGCGTCGCGCTGATGCCGGTCGGTTCGAAGTACCGCTTCTGGATCCCGGGCGAACTGGCCTACGGCGAGAACGGCACCCCCGGCGGCCCGATCGGCCCGAACGCGACGCTGACGTTCGACGTCGAGCTGCTGGGCGTTCTGCCGTAAGTCATTCAGGAGCGAATACGGATATGCGCGTTGCGATTTTTGGTACCGGTTACGTTGGACTGGTGACCGGTACCTGCTTGGCCGACGCAGGCCACCAGGTGGTCTGCGTGGACATCGATCAGGCCAAGGTCGATGGCCTCAACCAGGGCATCATCCCGATCTATGAGCCGGGCCTTGAGCCGATGGTGAAGGCCAACCATGCCGCCTCGCGGCTGGCGTTCACCACCGATGCGGCGGCCGCCATCGAGCATGGCCAGGTGGTGTTCATCGCCGTTGGCACGCCCCCGGACGAGGATGGCAGCGCCGATCTGCAGTACGTGCTGGCCGTGGCCCGCACCATCGGCCGGCACATGAGCGTGCCGACCGTGGTGGTCAACAAGTCGACGGTGCCGGTCGGCACCGCTGACAAGGTGCGTGCAGCCATCGCTGAAGAGCTGGCCGCGCGGGGCGCGGACATCGCCTTCGACGTGGTGTCCAACCCGGAATTCCTGAAGGAAGGCGACGCAGTCGCCGACTGCATGCGCCCGGACCGCATCATCATCGGTGCGACCAGCGAGGAGTCGGTGGCGGTGATGCGTCGCCTGTACGCGCCGTTCAACCGCAACCACGACCGTGTGGTGGAAATGGACGTGCGCTCGGCCGAGCTGACCAAGTACGCCGCCAACGCGATGCTGGCGACCAAGATTTCATTCATGAATGAAATCGCCAACATCGCCGAACGCGTGGGTGCCGACGTCGAGCAGGTCCGCCAGGGCATCGGCTCGGACCCGCGCATCGGCTGGCACTTCATCTATCCGGGCGCCGGCTACGGTGGCTCGTGCTTCCCGAAGGACGTGCAGGCACTGGCCCGTACCGCCCAGCAGTATGGCCTGGAGCCGAAGCTGCTCAATGCGGTTGAAGCGGTCAACGATGCACAGAAGGGCCACCTGTTCGCCCTCATCCAGCGCCATTACGACAAGGGCGAGGACGAAGGCGTGCGCGGCAAGACGTTCGCCGTATGGGGCCTGGCCTTCAAGCCGAACACCGACGACATGCGTGAGGCCTCCAGCCGTCGCCTGCTGGCCCAGCTCTGGGAAGGCGGTGCCACGGTGCGTGCCTACGACCCGGAAGCGATGCATGAATCGCAGCGCATCTTCGGTGAGCGCGACGACCTCACGTTCTGCAGCACGGCAGGCGAAGCACTGCAGGGCGCCGATGCACTGGTGGTGGTCACCGAGTGGAAGCAGTTCCGCAGCCCCGACTTCCAGAAGCTGCGCGAGCAGTTGAAGGACGCAGTGGTGTTCGACGGCCGCAACCTGTATGAGCCGGGCGAAGTGGAAGCTGCAGGTCTTGCGTACTACGGCATTGGCCGGGGGCGCTCGTTGCATGTCTGATATGCCCACTGAACGCGAGCAGGCGCTGGAAGCGCGCCTGGTCGAGCTGGAAATGCGCGTGTCCTTCCAGGAACAGGCGCTGGCCGAACTGAGCGATGCGCTGGCTGATGCCCGCATGCAGGGCATGCGCAACGCCGATGTGCTGCGCGTGCTGCTGGAAGACCTGGGCAAGGTCCGCAACGCACTGAATTCTTCTGATCCGGCGAGCGAACCGCCGCCGCCGCACTACTGATCCGAATCCTATGAGCGATACCCTCCGCGACCAGCTGATGGGCCTGGGCTTCAAGCCCGCGCCCAAGCCCGAGCGCAAGAATGATGGCCCCCGTCGTGATGGCCGCCCGCAGGGCAAGGGTGGCAACGGCAATGGAAAGCCGCAGGGCGCAGGCAAGGGCGAGCACAAGCCCGGCGAGCGTCGCGGGCACGGTCATGGTGGCGCGGGCAAGCCCGGCGGGCATGCGCGCGGTGGCCAGGGACAGCAGGGCCCGCGCAAGCCGCGCAGCGCCGAAGAGATGGACCTGGCCAAGGCCTATGCCATCCGCGCGCAGCGGGAGAAGGAAGAGCGCATCGAGACCGAGCGCCTGAAGCAGGAAGAAGCACGCGTTCGCCGCGAGGCGAAGGCCAAGCTGGAAGAACTGCTGAAGGACAAGAGCCTCAACGCCGAGGCGGCGGACATCGCCCGCCACTTCCCGTACGGCGGCAAGATCAAGCGCATCTACGTGACCGCCGAACAGCTGACCGCGCTCAATGCCGGTGAGCTGGGCGTGGTGCAGCTCAATGGCCGCTATCTGCTGGTAACCGCCGACGTGCTGGCGCAGTCCGAAGCGGTGTTCGCCGCCTCGGTGGCGCTGAAGGTCGATCCGGATGCGCCGACCGAGGAAGATCCGTACGCGGACCCGCAGTACCAGGTGCCGGACGACCTGGTCTGGTAACTACACCTGCTGCACGATGAAAACGCCGGGCATTGCCCGGCGTTTTCGTTACCGGGCGCGCGCAATGCTGCGGCGTGCACGGATCAACGGCAGGCTCAGTGCGAAGAAGCACAGCAATGCGCCGACCAGGGCAAACCCGCTCCCCGCCAGGAATGCGGTGCGGCCATCGTCGATCTTCCACAGCTGGCCGGCAATGAGCGCGCCCAGCACGCCGCCGACACCGGACGAGAAACCGTACAGCAGGCCCTGGCCATGGCCGTTGAGGCGGCCCGGGAAATAGGTCGCCAGCATCTGCATGGCTGCGGCGAAGAAGGCAGCAAAGCCGAGCGCATGCGCGGTCTGGGCCAGCAGCATCACCGGCAGGTTCTCCGGGAACAGCGCGGTGACCGCCCAGCGCAGGCAGGAACTGACCAGCGCGATCAGCAGCATCCAGCTGGCGTCGTAGCGACGGAAGAAACGGCCGATGGTGAAGAACACGCCGACCTCGAACACCACGCCGATGGTCCACAGCAGGCCGAGCGTGGATGTGCGGTAGCCGTGATGGTCCATGTAGACCGAGAAGAACGTGTAGTACGGTCCGAACGAAAGCTGCTCCATGAAGGCAGCGAGGAAGAACGCGAGTACCGGAGGGCGGCGCACGATCTGCCAGAAGCCGCTGGCGTCGCCTTCGGTCCGGCCGATGCCGCGCGCGTAGTGATTGCTGAAGGCGGAAGCGACCAGCAGGACGAACAGCGGCAGCATCATCCACGGCAGCAGCCCGGCGCGGCTGGAGGTGCCGTCACCTTCGATCAGCCAGCCGAACAGGGTCACGATGGCGATGAAGCCCAGTGAGCCCCAGACCCGGATCAGGCCGTAGCGATGGCTGTCGCTGCCGAGATGGGTGAGGGTGATCGACTCGAACTGTGGCATTACCGCGTTGTAGAAGAAGCAGAACACCACCATTGCCGGATACATCCACGGCTGCGGCAGAGGAAGCAGGAACGCGGCGAAGCTGATCAGGGTCAGCAGGCAGCCGATACGCAGCAGGCGGATCGGCCGTGGCGAGGCCGCCGCCAGCGAGGTCCAGGTGCTGGGCGCAACCACGCGCGTTGCATACCACAGGCCCATCATCACGCTGATCGCGGTCACGCTCATGCCGCGCGCAGTGAGGAACAGGCTCCAGTAAGGGGTGAACGCACCGAGCGCTGCGTAGTAGAACAGGTAGAAGCTGGAGAGGCGGGCAACGGGGACAGTCATCGCGGAATGATGAAGCAAAAAGGGGACGGAGGGGATTAAGTCGTTTGGGGCACAAACGACTTAATCTCCTCCGCCCCCCTTCTGTGTCATTCGGGATCGTAGTCGAGGTTGGAGGCCAGCCAGCGCTCGGCCTGGGCGCGGTCCACGCCCTTGCGGCGTGCGTAGTCGCCGACCTGTTCGCGGCTGAGCCGGCCGACCACGAAATACTGGCTCTGCGGGTGGCTGAAGTAGTAACCCGATACCGCTGCGGTGGGCAGCATCGCGAAGCTCTCGGTCAACGCCATGCCGGCGTTCGCTTCGGCTTGCAGCAGGTCGAACAGGCAGCGCTTTTCGCTGTGCTCCGGGCAGGCGGGATAGCCCGGCGCGGGGCGGATACCGCGATACTGTTCGTCGATCAGTGCCTCGTTGTCCAGCGTCTCGGCGTGGTCGTAGCCCCAGAATTCCGTGCGTACGCGCTGGTGCAGCCGCTCGGCCAACGCTTCGGCGAAGCGGTCGGCGAGGGCCTTGAGCAGGATCGCGTTGTAATCGTCATGGTCGGCCTCGAAGCGCGCCACGTGGGCGTCGATGCCGATGCCGGCGGTCACCGCGAAGGCGCCGATCCAGTCCTGCTGGCCACTGTCGGCCGGCGCGATGAAATCGGCCAGGCAGAAATCGGGGCGCTCGGCCGGCTTGTCCACCTGCTGGCGCAGGAAGTGCAGCGTGGTCTCGCCCTGTGGGTGCTGCACGCGCACGTCGTCGCCGACGCTGTTGGCCGGCCACAGGCCGAACACGGCCTTGGCGGTCAGCCACTTTTCGCCGACGATGCGCTCGAGCATCGCGCGGGCATCCTTGTACAGATCGCTGGCCTGAGTGCCGACGATCTCGTCGGTGAGGATGGCCGGGAACTTGCCGGCCAGCTCCCAGGCCTGGAAGAACGGCGTCCAGTCGATGTAGTCGACCAGTTCGGCCAGCGGGTAGTCGTCGAATACGTGCAGGCCGGGCTGGTTCGGTGCCGGCGGCGTGTAGCTGTCCCATCCTCCCTGGAATTTCTGCCCGCGTGCATGTTCCAGCGTGACCAGGCGCTTGGCATCGCCGCGATTGCGGTGGCGCGCGCGGATCTCGGCATAGTCGGCCTCGTTGGCGGCAACGAAGGCTTCACGCAGGTCACGCGAGATCAGCGACTGGGCCACGCCGACCGCGCGCGAGGCATCTTTCACCCACACCGTGGGCGCCTTGTAATGCGGGTCGATCTTCAGCGCGGTATGCGCACGCGAGGTAGTGGCGCCACCGATCAGCAGCGGCAGCTCGAAGCCCTGGCGCTGCATCTCGCGGGCGACGTGGCTCATCTCCTCCAGCGACGGAGTGATCAGCCCGGACAGACCGATCAGGTCGGCGTTGTGTTCACGGGCGGCATCGAGGATCTTCTGTGCCGGCACCATCACGCCAAGGTCGACTACTTCAAAGTTGTTGCAGGCCAGGACCACGCCGACGATGTTCTTGCCGATGTCATGCACATCGCCCTTCACCGTGGCCATGATGATCTTGCCGTTGCTCTTGGCGGTGTCGCCGCTGCGCGCCTTTTCCGCTTCGATGTACGGCAGCAGGTAGGCCACCGCCTTCTTCATCACGCGCGCGGACTTCACCACCTGCGGCAGGAACATCTTGCCGGCGCCGAACAGGTCGCCGACCACGTTCATGCCGTCCATCAGCGGGCCTTCGATCACATCCAGCGGGCGGCTGGAGGCCTGCCGGGCCAGTTCGGTGTCCTCTTCCACATAGGCGTCCAGGCCATGCACCAGCGCGTGCGCCAGGCGCTGCGCCACCGGCTTCTCGCGCCAAGCCAGGTCCTCGGTCTTTGCCGCGCCCTTCTTGCCCTTGTAGCGCTCGGCGATTTCCAGCAGGCGCTCAGTGGCGTCGCTGCGGCGGTTGAGGATCACGTCCTCCACGCGCTCGCGCAGTTCCGGCTCCAGCTCGTCGTAGATCGGCATGGCGCCGGCGTTGACGATGCCCATGTCCATACCGGCGGCGATGGCGTGATACAGGAACACCGAGTGGATGGCCTGGCGTACCGTTTCGTTGCCACGGAACGAGAACGACACGTTGGAGACACCGCCGGACACATGGCAGTGCGGCAGCGTCTGCTTGATGATGCGGGTGGCTTCGATGAAGTCCACTGCATAGTTGTCGTGCTCTTCGATGCCGGTGGCGACGGCGAAGATGTTCGGGTCGAAGATGATGTCCTGCGGCGGGAAACCGATCTCGTCGACGAGGATGCGGTAGGCGCGGGTGCATATCTCGACCTTGCGCGCGCAGGTATCGGCCTGCCCGCTTTCATCGAAGGCCATCACCACCGCGGCGGCGCCATAGCGCAGGACCTTGCGTGCGTGTTCGCGGAACAGTGCCTCGCCTTCCTTCAGCGAGATCGAGTTGACCACGCTCTTGCCCTGCAGGCATTTCAGGCCGGCCTCGATCACGCTCCACTTGGAGGAGTCGACCATCACCGGGATACGCGCGATGTCCGGCTCGGACATGATCAGGTTGAGGTAGCGGGTCATCGCCGCTTCCGAATCGATCAGGCCCTCGTCCATGTTGACGTCGAGGATCTGCGCGCCGCTGGCCACTTGCTGGCGGGCCACGTCCACCGCTTCTTCGTAGCGGCCTTCCTTGACCAGCTTGCGGAACTGCGCGCTGCCGGTGACGTTGGTGCGTTCGCCGACGTTGATGAACAGCAGATCCGGGGTAATGACCAGCGGTTCCAGGCCGGACAGGCGGGTGTAGGGCGAGGTGCTCATGCGGCCTGCTGCTCCTGGGAACCGGGCAGGGCGCGCGGCGGCAGCCCTGCCACGGCCTCGGCAATTGCACGGATATGGTCCGGGGTGGAACCGCAGCAGCCGCCGACCAGGTTCAGCAGGCCATCTTCGGCGAAGCCTCGCAGGGTACTGGCCATGTCCTCCGGCGTTTCGTCGTACTCGCCGAAGGCATTGGGCAGGCCGGCATTGGGGTGTGCGCTGACATAACAGCCGGCGACCTGTGCAAGGGTTTCCACGTGCGGGCGCATGGCATCGGCACCCAGCGCGCAGTTCAGTCCGATCGACAGCGGTCGTGCATGCGCCAGCGAGGCATGGAAGGCTTCCGCTGTCTGCCCGGACAGGGTGCGTCCGGACGCGTCGGTGATGGTGCCGGAGATCATCACCGGCAAGCGCGCGCCACGCGCATCAAAAGCCTCTTCCAGCGCATACAGCGCCGCCTTGGCGTTGAGCGTGTCGAAGATGGTCTCGACCATGAGGGTGTCGGCACCGCCGTCGATCAGGCCCTCGATCGCTTCGCGGTAGGTGTCGCGCAGCTCGTCGAAGCTGGTGTTGCGGAAGCCCGGATCATTGACGTCGGGACTGATCGAGGCGGTGCGGCTGGTGGGGCCGATCACCCCGATCACGAAGCGGGGCTTGCCCGGCGTGGTCGCAGCCACTGCATCACAGCAGGTTCGCGCAACCGCGGCACCGGCCTTGTTCAATTCGTACACCAGGTGTTCGAGGTGGTAGTCGGCCTGGCTGACCGACGTGGCGTTGAAGGTGTTGGTCTCGACCAGATCCGCGCCCGCTTCCAGGTAGGCGGTGTGGATGTCGGCGACGATCTGCGGCCGGGTCAGCAGCAGCAGATCGTTGTTGCCCTTCAGGTCATGGCCTTCCGGTGTTGCGTGATCGCAGCCGGGGCCATGCAGATGGTCGTAGCCATCGGCGAAGCGCTCGCCACGGTAATCGTCTTCCTGCAGGCCATGGCGCTGGATCATCGTACCCATCGCGCCGTCGATGATCAGGATCCGCTCGCGCAGGGCGTCGAGCAGGGCGTTGGCACGATCAGGATGCAACCAGGGCAGGGCAGGCATGGCGGTCTCGGCTCAGGGCTTGTTGGCGATCAGTGAAATCACTTCGAAGTGCGGCGGACGCTTTTCGCGGGTGACCGTCTCCAGGCTGGACACCTGCAGGCCGGCCTTGTCGACGAACCTGCGCAGTTCCTTGTCACTGAAACCGAGGTTGACGTGGCCGTAAGCCTCCACTGCTGCCTTGTGCTCGTGGCGGGCGAGGCTGCACAGCAGCAGGCGGCCACCGGGGCGCAGCACGCGTGCGGCTTCGGTCACCGCCTGCGCCGGTTTGCTGGCGTAGGTCAGCGCATGCATCAGCACCACCAGGTCGAAGCTGCCGTCCTTGAACGGCAGGGCATGCATGTCGCCCTCGCGCACTTCCACATTGGGCAGGCGGCGCAGGCGCTCGCTGGCGGCGGCGACCACGCGTGCGCTGGTGTCGATACAGATGTAGCGCTTGGCATGCGGGGCGACGAGTTCGGCCAGCACGCCATCACCGGAGGCAATGTCCAGCACGTCGCCGGTTTCCAGCAGTGGCAGCGCGGTGCGCGCAAGGGCCTCCCAGGTCCGGCCTGGAGAATAGTGGCGCTCCATGTCGCCGGCCACGCTGTCGGCCCAGTTCTGGTCGGAGGCGCGGTGGGCCAGCACGGCGGCGACGCGTTCGGCGTCCTGGCGAAGCAGCGGGTCGTCGCTTCCATTGCTCAAGGCATGCCACAATGCACGCTGCGCCGGGTCCAGCTGGGCCTCGTCGAAGCGGTAATAGGCCGACACGCCGGCACGGCGGTCGCGAACCAGGCCGGCTTCCTTCAGGCGCGCCAGATGGGTGGACACCCGCGGCTGTGCCAGCCGGGTGATCGCCGACAGTTCGGCCACGGTCAGTTCCTCCTGCTCCAGCAGCGCCAGCAGGCGCACGCGGGTCGCATCGGCGAACACCTTCAGGCGGGTCGACCAGTCTTCAAGATCCATAAATATCTACCTATCGCGATATAGAGATATATTCGCTGAGAAGGCCTGCTGCGGTCAAGTCGCTGGCGTACGGAAGCAGCCGGGCCCCGGTACAATCGGGGCACCTGGGCACGCCGTGCGCGGCCCATAACATCATGTACCCGGGAGGGTGTTGTGGATTTCAGCTTTACTGAAGAGCAGTTGATGTTGCAGGACGTTGCGCGGCGCATCGCGCAGGAAAAGATCGCCCCGAGCGCGGAGCACCATGACCGCACCGGCGAGTTCCCGCTGGACAACATCCGCCTGCTGGGCGAGAACGGCCTGATGGGCATCGAAGTGCCGACCGAATACGGTGGCGCGGGCATGGACCCGGTTGCGTACGTGCTGGCAATGGTGGAGGTCGCTGCCGCCGACGCTGCCCACTCGACCATCATGTCGGTCAACAACTCGCTGTTCTGCAATGGCATCCTCACTCACGGTACCGAAGCGCAGAAGCAGACCTACGTGCGTGCGATCGCCGAGGGCGAGGCCATCGGCGCGTTTGCGCTGACCGAGCCGCAGTCCGGTTCGGACGCCACGGCCATGCGCTGCCGCGCCGTGAAGCAGGCCGACGGCACCTTCATCATCAACGGCAAGAAGAGCTGGATCACCTCCGGCCCGGTGGCCAAGTACATCGTGCTGTTCGCGATGAGCGAGCCGGACAAGGGCGCGCGCGGCATCACTGCCTTCCTCATCGATACCGACAAGGCGGGCTTCGGTCGCGGCAAGACCGAACCGAAGCTGGGCATCCGTGCCTCGGCCACCTGCGAGATCGAGTTCAACGATTACGTGGCGCAGGCTGAGGATGTGCTGGGCCAGGAAGGCGAGGGCTTCAAGATCGCCATGAGTGTGCTCGATGCCGGCCGCATCGGTATCGCCTCGCAGGCCATCGGCATCGCCCGCGCCGCCTATGAAGCGACCCTGGAATACGTGAAGGACCGCAAGGCGTTCGGCGCGGCCATCGGCACCTTCCAGATGACCCAGGCCAAGATTGCCGACATGAAGTGCAAGCTGGACGCAGCACTGCTGCTGACCCTGCGCGCGGCGTGGGTGAAGGGCCAGGGCAAGCGCTTCAGCACGGAAGCGGCGGTGGCCAAGCTGACCGCTTCGGAAGCCGCGATGTGGATCACCCACCAGGCGGTGCAGATCCATGGCGGCATGGGTTATTCGAAGGAAATGCCGCTGGAGCGCTACTTCCGTGATGCCAAGATCACCGAGATCTACGAAGGCACCTCGGAAATCCAGCGCCTGGTGATCGCCCGCAACGAGACCGGACTGCGCTGAGTGGAAAGGGCCGCGCCGCTGCAACGGCGGCGCGGCCGGTAGATCCACGCCATGCGTGGATCTACACGGTCTTCTTGGCCGGGCGATACCCGATCTGTTCCAATACAGGTCGTTTATTACGCGGTCTGCAAAGATGATCTATCGAGGTTGGGGATTCATGACGCTGGTGACGCCGATCGCAGCCATCCTGCTGCTGGCGTACTTCTTCCCGCATGAAGGCTCCAAGGGCAACACTCCACTGCCCCAGGTGCTGCTGGGTGCAGGCATCGGCGCAGCGGTGAACGTACTGCTGGGCCTGTGGCTCAATCGTGTGCCCCGGCAGAAGGGCGAGGCCGCACCCCATCACTTCTTCTTCCTGCCGATGCAATGGCCTGCGCTGGCTCTCGTGGTGGTGTGCGTGGTGATTGCGCTGCTGCGCTGAGACGTGGCCCGAACGGCGCCAACCAAGGTTGGCGGCTACCGGGCATGCCGCAGCTCTGGTGATTGCCAGCCGTCGGGCATGTCGTTGCCCTGGTAGATGCCAACCTTGGTTGGGATGCATTCAAAAGCAGAAAAAAGGCCCCGGATCGCTCCGGGGCCTTTCTCGTTTCAGCTCACCACCGGATCAACGATCCGGGCGGTGTGCAGCATCCGCATCACGCTGGCGTTCCATGAACTCCTTGGACGGTTCATCCAGCTTGTCGCCCAGCATGCGGCGCACGACCACGAAGAACACCGGGATCATCAACAGGCCGAGCAGGGTGGCGAACAGCATGCCGCCGATCACGCCGGTACCGATGGCGTGGCGGGAGTTGGCGCCGGCGCCGGTGGAGATCGCCATCGGGATCACGCCCATGATGAACGCGAACGAGGTCATCAGGATCGGTCGGAAACGCAGGCGTGCCGCCTCGATGGTGGCATCACGCAGGGTCTTGCCAGCTGCGCGCTGCTCCACCGCGAACTCGACGATCAGGATCGCGTTCTTCGCCGCCAGGCCGATCACGGTGATCAGGCCGATCTTGAAGAACAGGTCGTTCGGCAGGCCACGCAGCATGGACAGGCCGAGGGCGCCGAGCACGCCCAGCGGCACTACCAGCAGCACCGCCACCGGGATCGACCAGCTTTCATACAACGCGGCCAGGCACAGGAACACCACTACGATCGACAGCACCAGCAGCAGCGTCGCCGCGTTGCCGGCCAGGATTTCCTGGTAGGACATGCCGGACCAGTCGTAGCCGAAGCCGGCCGGCAGATCGTCGTTGACGATGCCTTCCATGGTCTGCATTGCCTCACCCGAGCTGGTGCCCGGTGCCTGCGAGCCGACGATGTTGATCGCCGAGTAGCCGTTGTAGCGGCTCAGCGACGGCGGTGCCGACACCCATTCGGACTTGACCACCGTGTTGAGCGGGATCATCGCGTTGGTGCCATCGGCATTGGTGGTCAGGCTGGACGGGCTGTAGAAACTCTTCAACGACTCCTGGCCGGTGCGGTACGGGCCATCAGCCTGCATGGTCACGCGCTTGATGCGGCCTTCGTAGAAGAAGTCGTTGACGTACACCGGGGCCAGCATCAGCTGGATGGTGCTGTACACGTCCGACACCGACATGCCCATCGACTGCGCCTGCACGCGATCCACGTGCAGCTGCAGCTGCGGCGCGTTTTCCAGGCCGTTCGGGCGCACACCGACCAGGTGGTCCGGTTTCTGCGCGGCCTGGCCGAGCAGGATGTTGCGGGCCTGGGTCAGCTGCTCGTAACCGGCACCGCTACGGTCCTGCAGCCACATGTCGAAGCCACCGAACTGGCCAAGGCCCTGCACGGTGGGCAGGTTGACCACGAAGATCTGCGCTTCCTTGATGCCATAGAACGCGCCGTTCATGTTCTGGATGAACTCCGGCGCGGTGAACTTGCGTTCCTCCCACGGCTTCAGGCGGATGAAGCCCATGCCCACGTTCTCGCCGGAACCGACGAAGCTGAAACCGGCCACCTGCAGCATGCCTTCATAGCCATCCTGCTTTTCCAGGATGCCACGCATCTGCGCGAACACTTCGTTGGTCTGGCCCTTGGTCGAGCCCGGCGGCAGCTGCACGATCGCCAGCGCATAGCCCTGGTCTTCTTCCGGCAGGAAGCTGCCCGGCATGCGGGTGAACAGGAAACCGCACAGAGCGGTCAGCACCACGAACAGGATCATCCAGCGCGGCGCATGCCGCACCGCCGAGGTGATGTGGCCCACGTAGGTGTGGCTGATCTTGTCGTAGTACTTGTTGAAGGTGCGGTAGATGATGTTCGGGTTGTCGTTGTGCGTCGGCTTGAGGAAAGTCGCGCACAGCGCCGGGGTGAAGCCCAGGGCCAGGAACGCCGAGAACGCCATCGAGATGGCGATGGTCAGGGCGAACTGCTTGTAGATCTCACCGGCGGCGCCGCCCTGCAGGGCGGACGGGATGAACACCGCAGCCAGCACGACGGTGATCGCCACCACCGCGCCGGTGATCTGGGTCATCGCCTTCTGCGTGGCCGGCTTCGGCGCCAGGCCTTCCTCGGTCATGATGCGTTCGACGTTCTCGATCACCACGATCGCGTCATCGACCACGATGCCGATCGCCAGCACCATCGCGAACAGGGTCAGCTGGTTGATCGTGAAGCCGATCATCCACATGCCCAGGAAGGTACCGAGCAGGGCCACCGGGATGACCAGGGTCGGGATCAGGGTGGCGCGGAAGTTCTGCAGGAAGATCAGCATCACCAGGAACACCAGGAACACCGCCTCGAACAGCGTCTTGACCACTTCCTGGATCGAGATCTTGACGAAGGTGGTGCTGTCGTACGGCGAGAACCAGGTGACGCCGGCCGGGAAGCTGGGCTGCAGTTCGTCCATCTTGGCGCGCACCGCATCGGCCACGTTCAGGGCATTGGCGCCCGGCAGCAGCTGGATGGCGAAGGCGCCGGTCGGCTTGCCGTTGTACTGGGTGTCGAAGCCGTAGTTGTTGGCACCGAAGGCAACGCGGGCGATGTCCTTCAGCAGCACGCGCGAACCGTCAGCATTGGCGCGCAGGATGATGTTCTCGAACTCCTGCGGCGAACTGAAGCGGCCTTCGGCCGAGACCGTGGCGGTGAAGTGCTGGCCTTCCGGCGACGGGTCCGAACCCAGCGCACCGGCGGCGAACTGCACGTTCTGCGCGCGCACCGCCGCCAGCACCTGGCTGGCCGACAGGCCATAACCCTGCATCTTTTCCGGGTTCAGCCAGATGTTCATGGCGTACTCGGAACCGAACTGCTGCGTGCTGCCGACGCCGGGGATACGCGAGACCTGATCGAGCACGCGCGAACCGACGATGTCGTTCAGGGCGTCACGGTTGATGGCGGGGGTATCGGACTGCAGCGCCACCACCATCAGGAAGCCGGCGTTGGCCTTGGCCACCACCACGCCCTGCTGGGTCACTTCCGAGGGCAGGCGTGGCGTGGCCAGCGAGACCTTGTTCTGCACCTGCACCTGGGCGATGTCCGGGTCGGTACCGGTCTCGAAGGTCAGGGTGATCTGTGCACGGCCGTTGGAGGCGGACGAGGAGCTGAAGTACAGCAGGTGATCGATACCGGTCAGCTGCTGCTCGATCACCTGGGTGACCGACTTCTCCGTGGTGTCGGCACTGGCACCCGGGTAGGTGGCCGAGACGGTGACCTGCGGCGGGGCGATGTTGGGATAGGACTCCACGCCCAGGTTGAGGATCGCGATCACGCCGCTGAGCGAGATCAGGATCGCAACCACCCAGGCGAAGACTGGATGTTCGATGAAAAATTTAGGCATGACGGAAGGTTCCCGTTACTGCTTGTTCGAATCGGTGGCTGCCGGCTTGGCCGCATCGGCCTGCTCGGGCTTGGCCGCGTCGGCCGGTGCCTTGCCTGCGGCCGGTGCCGCGCCCGCCGGAGCGGCGCCGCCTGCGGCAGGCTTGCCGTTGGCGTCCTGCCCCGGGGTCCACGGCTTGGCGACTGCCGGTGCGCCTTCCTTGACCTTCTGCACGCCGGCCACGATCACCTTGTCACCGGCGGCCAGGCCGTCGCTGACCAGCCAGTTGCCGTTCTGCGCACCGTCGGTCTTCACGTTCTTGCGGATGACCTTGCCGTCGGCACCGACCACCATCACGTAGCCGCCGGTGGTGTCACGCAGCAGTGCCTGCTGCGGCACCAGGTAGGCGTTGTTGCGCTCGCCCAGGTTGGCCTGGAAGCTGACGAAGGCACCCGGCAGCAGGATCTGCTGCGGGTTCGGCAGCAGCGCACGCAGCGATACCGCGCCGGTGGCCGGGTCGACCGTGGTCGAAGAGAAGTCCAGCGTGCCCGGCTCGCTGTAAGTGGTGCCGTCGGCCAGCTTGACGTTGACCGTGGCCTTGCCGTCACCCGACAGCGCCAGCGCGCCCTTGGCCTGCTGCGCACGCAGCTGGGTCAGCTCATCCACGCTCAGCGAGAAGTTCACGTACAGCGGGTCGAGCTGGTCGACGGTGGTCAGCAGGGTCACATCGCCCTGGCCGACCAGTGCGCCCTCGGTGACCTGCTGCTTGTTGGCCACGCCACTGATCGGTGCGGTCACTTCGGTATAGCCCAGGCTGATGCGCGAGGAGGTCACCGCCGCTTCGGCCTGCTTGACCGCGGCCAGCGCGGTGCGTTCGGCCGATTCGGCGTTGTCCAGGTCGGATTTGGAGACGAACTGCTGCGGCGCCAGCGAACGGGCGCGGTCGGCGGCCACCTTGGCATTGGCGTAGGTGGCGCGGGCCGAAGCCAGCTGGGCCTCGGAGGCGTTGAGCGAGGCACGCAGCGGCGCCGGGTCGATCAGGAACAGGGGTTGCCCCTGCTTGACCTGGGAGCCTTCCTGGTAGACGCGCTTGAGCAGTACGCCCGGCACGCGCGCACGCACGTCGGCGCTGCGGAACGGCGACAGGCGGCCGACCAGCTCACGCTGCAGCGGCAGGGTCTGCGGCTTGGCGTCGATCACGCCCACCTCCGGCGGCGGGGGCGTCTGCTGTTCCGGCTTCTTGCAGGCAGCCAGCGCGACAGCAACGGCGCACGTCAAGGCAAGGGTGCGGAGTGGGGCGGTCATCAGGAGGAACTCCGGGGTTGGTTTGAAGACGGGGCCGGCGACGGCTGAGGCGCGAAGGCGCGCAGGAAGCTGTCGACGGAGAACTCTGCCCAGCGCCGACGCAGCTGCGCGTCATCACGATGGGGGGTATGGAAGCGCTGTTTGTCGAAATCCTGACCGGCGATCATGCTCAGCAGCAGTTCGGCCATGAAGTGCGGGTCGTCATGCCGGAGCTGGCCTCGCATGCAAACGGTTTCAATCCATTCAGCAAGATGAAGCGTCAGCGCGCCGGCACCATGCCGGTACAGCGTACGCGCCTCTTCGGGAAACTGGGATGCATCGGCGGCGATCAGCCGACAGGCCTGGCCCACGTGCGGTTGGTTGAAGTGCTCCAGAAAGTCGGTGGCGAACTGGAGCAGGCTGGCACGCAGGTCGTCAGTGCGGAGTGCACGAACCATGGCGCCGGTGGCGTGGCCAACGTGGCGCTGCATCACCCGGCGCAGCAGTTCCTGCTTGCTGCCGTAACGCGAGTACAGGGTCTGCTTGGAGCAGCCGGCGTGCTGGGCTACCGCATCCATGCTCATCTGCATGCCCTGCTGGGCCAGCAGCTCGCGCACGGCATCGAACACGCGCTCATCGCGTGCGTCGAGGGCAACGGGGAGGTAGGCCGGATTCACGCGGTGGACTATACCGTCCAGTTCAGGATTGTGGAATCGAATCGGTGTCGCCGCGTGTGTCTTCCGGTAACACGCTTTGCCGATCCTGTCGGCAGTGCTGAAGCGGGCGCCAGCACCATACCGGTGCGAACTGAATAGGCGTCTAAACCGCAGCAAACCCGAATCTGGTTATTCCGTCCTGCAGCAAGGCCTTTTCGTGCGGTAGGGCTACAATTTCATTTTCCCAACTGAGCAAGCGCATCGCTCTGCCATGAAACCGCAAAAAACCGCAGCCAAGACCGTGAAAAACAAGACCAAACCAGCAGAAGCGGAGGTCGCAGTGACCGCTGGTTTCTCCCTGGAGCCGGTGTACACGGCCTTGCGCAAGCGCTACCCCGCGGCCGCACAGGCCGAAGCAGTGGCATTTGCCACTGACTTCTACAAGCGCATGGAGTCGGACGAGTTCCCGCACCACAGCGCTGAAGAGTGGGCCGCTCTCGCGGCTGAGACGCTGGAATTCGCCCGTGCCCGCAAGGCCGGCAAGGCCAACGTCCGCGTGTTCAATCCGACCGCGAAGGCCAACGGTTGGGAGTCGCCGCACACCGTGCTGCAGATCGTCAACGACGACATGCCGTTCCTGGTCGACACCGTCACCATGTCGCTGGCCGAACAGGGCGTGGGTGTCCACGTGCTGGGCCACCCGGTGCTGCGTTTCACCCGCGACAAGGCCGGCAAGCTGGTCAAGGTCGGCGAAGGCGATGCCGAGTCGGTGATGCTGCTGGAGATCGACCGCCAGCCGGCCGACGCCATGGCGGCCATCGAGCAGGCCATCAACAAGGCGCTGGACGAAGTGCGTGCGATCGTGCGCGACTGGCAGCCGATGAAGGACAAGGCGCTGGCACTGGCCGACGACCTGGGCAGCCGCCAGCTGCCGGTTGACGATGCGTCGCGCAATGAAGCACAGGAATTCCTGCGCTGGGCCGCCGACAACCACTTCACCTTCTTCGGCTACCGCGAGTACCGCGTCGAGAAGCAGGGCAAGGAAGAGGTGCTGGCGCCGCTGAACGACACCGGCCTGGGCCTGATGCGCGGCAAGGACAAGTCCGCCGCCCGTCCGGTCAAGACGCTGGCCGCGCAGGGCCTGAACACCACGTCCGGCCTGAAGGACGCGCTGATCCTGACCAAGACCAATGCCCGTTCGCGCGTGCACCGCGCCGGTTACATGGACTACATCGGCGTGCTGGAATTCGACGCCAAGGGCAAGATCATCGGCGAGCAGCGCTTCCTTGGCCTGTTCACCTCCAGCGCGTACAACCGTCGCCCGTGGGAAATCCCGCTGGTGCGCCAGCGCCACGAGCACGTGATGAAGCAGTCCGGCCTGGCTCCGGCCAGCCACAGCGGCAAGGCCCTGCGCCACATCCTGGAAACCCTGCCGCGCGAAGAACTGTTCCAGTCCAGCGAGGACGAACTGTTCCGCACCGCGATGGGCGTGCTGGGCCTGCAGGAGCGCGTGCGCAGCCGCCTGTTCCTGCGCCGCGACAAGTACAGCCGTTTCATCTCCGCGCTGGTCTACCTGCCGCGCGAGCGCTTCAACACCGACGTGCGCCTGCGCATCGAAGCGATGCTGAAGGACGCGCTGCACGGCGAGTACGTGGACAGCTCGGTGGTGCTGGGCGAATCGCCGCTGGCCCAGGTGCACCTGATCGTGCGCCCGAAGCCTGGCGAAATGCTCGACGTCGATACCGCCGAACTGGAGCAGAAGCTGGCCCAGGTGCTGCGCAACTGGCAGGACGACCTGCGCGAAGCGCTGGTGTCCCGCCATGGCGAGACCGAAGGCCTGCGCATCGCCGCCCGCATCGGCAAGGCGTTGCCGGCCGGCTACATCGAAGACAACAGCACCGCAGTTGCCGCCAACGATGTCAGCCAGCTCGACGCCCTGACCGGCCCGGACGACCTGCGCCTGAGCCTGCAGGCCGTGCCGCGCGAAAGCGGCGATGGCCTGCGCCTGAAGCTGTATCGCCAGCTGGACGACATTCCGCTGTCGGATGCGCTGCCGATGATGGAAAACATGGGCCTGCGCGTGATCGCCGAGCGTCCGTACCGCCTGTCGGTCGACAACGCGCCGGTGTACGTGCAGGACTTCGAGGTCGAATCGACCGCCGGCGCGATCGATGCCGCCAGCGTCGATGAAGCCTTCGGCGAGACCTTCGCCCGCGTCTGGCACGGCGATGCCGAGAACGATGGCTTCAACCGCCTGGTGCTGGCTGCCGGCCTGCATTGGCGCCAGGTCGCCATGCTGCGTGGCTACTGCAAGTACCTGCTGCAGACCGGCGTGCCGTTCTCGCAGGCCTACGTGGAAGGCACCTTCGCGCGCTACCCGCTGCTGGCCCGCCTGCTGGTCGAGCTGTTCGAAGCACGCTTCGATCCGGCCACCGGCCACGAGAGCAAGGACGACATCGCTGCCGGCCAGGCCCAGCTGAAGGCCCACTTCGATGTGCTGGCTGCTGGCGACGACGCCACCCTGAAGGTGCTCAAGACCGTGGTCGACGCCCGCAAGGGTGACCGCGACGCACAGATGCAGGCTGCGCGCGATGCGCTGCTGAAGCTGATGGACCGCGTGTCCAGCCTGGACGAGGACCGCATCCTGCGCTCGTTCATGGGTGTGATCGACGCGACCCTGCGTACCAGCTACTACCAGACCGATGCCAACGGCCAGCACGGCCATGTCATCAGCTTCAAGTTCGATTCGGCGCTGGTGCCGGACCTGCCGAAGCCGCGCCCGTACCGCGAAATCTTCGTCTACGGCCCGCGCGTTGAAGGTACCCACCTGCGCTTCGGCGCCGTGGCCCGTGGTGGCCTGCGCTGGTCGGATCGTCGCGAAGACTTCCGTACCGAAGTGCTGGGCCTGGTCAAGGCGCAGATGGTCAAGAACACCGTCATCGTGCCGGTCGGCGCGAAGGGTGGCTTCTTCGCCAAGATACCGCCGGTGAATGGCGATCGCGATGCGGTCTTCGCCAACGGCGTGGCCTGCTACAAGCTGTTCATCCAGGGCCTGCTGGACATCACCGACAACATCGTCAACAACAAGATCGTGCCGCCGGTGGATGTCGTGCGCCACGACATGGACGATCCGTACCTGGTGGTGGCGGCCGACAAGGGCACCGCGACCTTCTCCGACATCGCCAACGGCCTGGCCATTGCGCACGGTTTCTGGATGGGCGATGCATTCGCCTCCGGTGGTTCGGTCGGTTACGACCACAAGGGCATGGGCATCACCGCACGCGGTGCGTGGGAGTCGGTCAAGCGCCACTTCCGTGCGCTGGGTCGTGACAGCCAGAGCCAGGACTTCACCGCGGTCGGCGTCGGCGACATGTCCGGCGACGTGTTCGGCAACGGCATGCTGCTGTCGCGCCACATCCGCCTGGTCGCTGCATTCGACCACCGCCACATCTTCCTGGACCCGAACCCGGATGCGGCCACCACGTTCGTCGAACGTGAGCGCCTGTTCACCGTGCCGCGTTCGAGCTGGGCGGACTACGATGCCAAGCTGATCAGCAAGGGCGGCGGCATCTATCCGCGCAGCCTGAAGTCGATCGAGATCACCCCGCAGGTGCGTGAAGCGCTGGGCCTGGACGACAACGTCAAGGCGCTGTCGCCGAACGATCTGATGAGCGCGATCCTGAAGGCACCGGTCGACCTGCTGTGGAACGGCGGCATCGGTACCTACGTGAAGGCTGCCAGCGAGCAGCACAGCGATGTCGGCGACCGCGCCAACAACGCGCTGCGCGTGAATGGTGGCGAGCTGCGCTGCAAGGTAGTGGGCGAGGGCGGCAACCTGGGCATGACCCAGCTGGGCCGCATCGAAGCCGCGCAGGCTGGCGTGCTGCTCAACACCGACTTCATCGACAACTCGGCCGGTGTCGACACCTCCGACCATGAAGTCAACATCAAGATCCTGCTCAATGATGTGGTGCGGGCCAAGAAGCTGACCGTCGAGCAGCGCAACAAGCTGCTGGCCTCGATGACCGATGAAGTCGCAGAGCTGGTGCTCAACGACAACTACCGCCAGAACCAGGCGCTGAGCCTGATGGAGCGGATGGCGGTCAAGCGCCTGGGTTCCAAGCAGCACTTCATCCGTACCCTGGAACAGCAGGGGCTGCTCGACCGCCAGATCGAGTTCCTGCCGTCCGACGCCGAGCTGTCCCAGCGCAAGGCACGTGGCCAGGGCCTGACCCGTCCGGAACTGTCGGTGCTGCTGTCCTACTCCAAGCTGGTGGCGTTCGCCCAGCTGCTGGATTCGGACATCCCGGAAGATCCGTACCTGTCCAAGGAACTGCAGCGCTACTTCCCGACCCCGCTGCAGAAGAAGTACGCCGACGCGATGGAGCGTCACCGCCTGAAGCGCGAAATCATCGCCACGGCCGTGACCAACCAGACCATCAACCGCATGGGCGCTACCTTCCTGATGCGCATGCAGGAAGACACCGGCCGTTCCATCGCCGAGGTCGCCAAGGCCTACACCATCAGCCGCGAAACGCTGGATGCACGCGCGCTGTGGGCGCAGATCGATGCCCTCGACGGCAAGGTGCCGGAGTCGGTGCAGATCGATGCGCTGGAAGTGATCTGGAAGCTGCAGCGCTCGTTCGTGCGCTGGCTGCTGTCGCGCCCGGGTGCGATGCCGGGCATCACCGAAGCGGTCAACCGCTACCAGGGTCCGTTCAACGACATCCGCGTTGCTTCGGGTGTGCTGCCGGATTCGCAGCGTCCGACCTACGAAGCCCTGGTGGCCGAGTGGAAGGAGAAGGGCCTGCCGTCCGCACTGGCGCAGCAGTTGGCCGAACTGCACTTCCTGGAGCCGGCGTTCGACATCATCGAACTGGCCCGCACCCGCAAGCTGAAGCCGGTGGACGTGTCCAAGGTCCACTTCCGCCTGGGCGATGCCCTGCAGCTGCCGTGGCTGTTCGAGCAGGTCGACGCGCTGGAGGTCAACGGTCGTTGGCACGCCGTGGCACGTGGCGTGCTGCGTGACGAACTGGCGGCCAACCACCGCAACCTGGCTGGCCAGGTGCTGGGCACCAAGGGTGGCAGTGCTGAAGCCAAGGTCGCTGCCTGGATGGGCCGTGACGACAACAGCCTGCGCTTTACCCTGGCGATGCTGGCCGAACTGGCCGAGCAGAAGACCCTGGACTACCCGACCGTTTCGGTCGCGGTGCAGCGCCTGGGCCAGCTGGCTGCCCACGGCGCGTAACTGAAGTAGTGCCAGGCCACGCCTGGCATGTGTGAACCGGAACGGCCCCGCGAAAGCGGGGCCGTTCTGTTTCCGCCTGTTTTTCTGCGATCACTGACCCGACGCCGGCCATCGATCTGTCATCCGCCCCGCGAGGTCCAACCCCCGGCGCTCGGTTATGCTCTCCCTCATGCCTTCCCCCCGGATCCACCGATGAGCGACACCCCCCGCATCGCTTTCCTGGCCAGTACCACCGAGCCCGCGCAGATGGCCCGCGCGGCCATGGTGTCGCGCTATGGCGACTACACGCCCGAGCAGGCCGATGTACTGTGCCCACTGGGCGGCGATGGCTTCATGCTGCAGACCCTGCACCGGCATGGACACCTGGGCAAGCCGGTGTTCGGCATGAAACTGGGCACGGTCGGCTTCCTGATGAACCAGTATCGCGGCGACGAAGACGTGCAGGCGCGCATCGCCCGTGCCGAGCCGGCCAACCTGCGCCCGCTGGAAATGGTCGCGCTGACCGAATCGGGCACCAGTACCGGTTCGCTGGCCTACAACGATGTCTCGCTGCTGCGGCAGACCCGGCAAGCCGCGCATATCGGCATCGACCTGAACGGCCAGGAGCGCGTGGCTGAACTGATCGGCGACGGCGTGCTGGTGGCCACCCCGGCCGGCAGCACCGCCTATAACTATTCCGCGCATGGCCCGGTGCTGCCGCTGGGCTCGCACACCATCGCGCTGACGCCGTTGGCGCCCTATCGCCCACGGCGCTGGCGCGGCGCGATCCTGAAGGCGGATACCGAAGTGCGCTTCCGCGTGCTTGATCCGTACAAGCGTCCGGTCAGCGTGACCGCCGATTCGCACGAGACCCGCGACGTGGTCGAGGTGACCATCCGCGAGTCGAAGGACCGCCGCGTGACCCTGCTGTTCGACCCGGAGCACAATCTGGAAGACCGGATCCTGAGCGAACAGTTCGTTTTTTGAGGACAATAGGCGGCCGGCCTTGCCGACCGCTTGAAGGACCCCCACCGATGGGCGACAACTCCCCCCGTTTGCTGACCGTCGCGGTGACCTCGCGCGCGCTGTTCGACCTCGAGGAAAGCCACGCGTTGTTCGAGAGCGATGGCGTGGCGGCCTATGCCGAGTTCCAGCGTCAGCACGAAGACGACATCCTCGGCCCGGGTGTGGCGTTCCCGGTGGTGCGCAAGCTGCTGGCGTTGAACCAGGGCGCCAGCCCGGAGAACCCGCGGGTCGAGGTCATCCTGCTGTCGCGCAACTCGGCCGATACCGGCCTGCGCATTTTCAACTCGATCCAACACTACGGCCTGGGCATCATCCGCGCGACGTTCACCGCCGGCGAGCCGACCTGGCCCTACGTGAAGCCGTTCGGCACCGACCTGTTCCTGTCGGCCAACCCGGAATCAGTGCGCAGCGCGCTGCGCCATGGCATCGCTGCGGCCACCATCCTGCCCAAGCCGCCCGGCGAAACCGCCGCGGCGGCAGCCGATCAGATCGACATCACCCGCCCGGCCGGGCAGCTGCGCATCGCCTTCGACGGTGATGCGGTGATCTTCGGTGATGAGAGCGAGCGCATTTCGCGCGAGCAGGGCGTGGAAGCGTTTGGCCGCCACGAGCGCGAACGTGCCCGGGAACCGCTCAGTGGCGGCCCGTTCCGCGGCTTCCTGTCGGCCCTGCATACGCTGCAGGAAGTCTTCCCGGCCGGCGAAAGCGCACCGATCCGCACCGCATTGGTGACCGCACGCTCGGCACCGGCGCACGAGCGGGTGATCCGCACCCTGCGCGAGTGGGGCGTGCGCCTGGATGAGGCGCTGTTCCTCGGCGGCCGCCACAAGGGCCCGTTCCTGCAGGCGTTCGGCGCCGACATCTTCTTCGATGATTCGCAGCACAACATCGACAGCGCCCGCGAGCATGTGGCCGCCGGCCACGTACCGCACGGCGTCGCCAACGAAGGCTGAAGCCATGCCGGGTAGGTGCCGACCTCGGTTGGCACTGCCATGCATCGGCGCCCACCAAGGTGGGCATCTACCAGAGCCGCATGCCCCGGTAGTTGCCAACCTTGGTCGGCATCGCCCTCCGGCCCCGGGTGCGATCAAGGGCTGCCCGACATCCCCAGCTGCAGGTCCACCACCTTCCAGCGCAGGCCCTGCGGCTCCAGCACGACCTTCATCGGCGGCTGGCCGGGGCCGCGATCGACATCGATCACGAAGCGGTCCAGCGCTTCGAAATGATGCTCGGCATGCTTCAGCGGTCGCGCCGGCTCGGTCGGGCCGAAGGCATCGCCGCCCTGCAGTTCATTGCGGCCGCGCTTCCACAGCACGTGGCCCTGCAGCATCGCGCCGATACCGGTCGGGGTCACCATGGTGTCCACCGCGGCACCGCCTAGCTGGTCGCCCAACCCATACAGCAGGGCACCGAAGGGACTGGCCGCCACATCCGGGCCGGCCTGGCGCACCAGGTAGTCGTTGAGCTGCGCCCGCAGGCTGCTGCGCACGCGCGGGAAATCCACATAGCGCTCCAGGCGTGCGGTGTCGCGCTGTTCAATGGCCTGGGACAGCCCGCGCACGGTCATGTAGGGGCCACCGAACCACCAGGCGGCCAAGGCCAGGACCAGCAGCACAACGAGTACAGTGAGTTTCTTCATGCCGCACAGACTGCCGCAACCGCAGCGGCATGGGGTGAAGACTCAATGACTGGGTGATCCGCGCCCATCACCGAAGGCGTTCACCAGCTGCTGGCGTTCGGCTGCGGTCAGTGTCTCAAGCCGCGTCGCCAGCACTTCGTCCAGGCTGACGGTGCGGGTGGTGCCGAGGATGCCGCTGGCCACGCCGGGATGGCCCAGGGCGTAGGCAAACGCGGTCTGGGCGGGGCGCTGGCTGCGGATGGTAGCGATGGCGTGGCGCATCCGGCGTGCACTGTGCATCAGTGCGCGGCTGCTTGGCTTGAGCCAGGCTCTGGCCAGGTACCAGGCGTCGGCCGGGCGCGGCAGGCGGGCGCGTGACGGCAGCAGATGGCCCTGCGCCAGCACGGTGCCGGCGAGCACGCCGATGCCCGCCGCGTGCAACTGGTCTATCAGCGGTTCACGGTCCTGCTGCAGGGCGTTGTAGTCCAGAAGCACCACATCGAACAGCATGGGATGGTCGATCATCCAGCACAGGGTCGACGCCGTGTGCGTATTGATGCCGGTGTGCCGGATCAGCCCGCGTTCGCGCAGCCGCTGCAGTGCGGCCAGCAGGTCATCGTTGATGTCGTGCTGGCTGGCACCGTGCAGCTGGTAGATATCGAGGTAATCCAGGCCGAGGTTGCGCAGCGAGGCTTCGCAGCTGGCGGTGATGGCGGCGGGCGAGAAATTGCGCTGCTCGGCGCCGCTGATGCCGGCCTGGCCGGTCAGCGTGCCGCCCTTGCTGGAGATCACCAGCGACTCGCGCGGGTATCGCTTCAGCAACGGGCGCAGGATGCGGCCCAGCCGCGGCTCGGCGTGGAAACCGGAGTAGTTGTGACCGGTGTCCAACAGGTTGACGCCCTGTGCCAGTGCATGCTCGACCACGTGCGCGGCCGACTGTTCCGGGAACCGGCGATGCCCCCAGAAGCCGGAACAGCCCAGGCCCACCGGCGAAACCGCCAGCCCGGTGCGGCCCAGCGTGCGGCGTTGGTGCGCCAACGGCATCAGAATTCCAGGTCCAGCGCCGCGCACAGATAGTCGACGAACGGGCCCAGCGCTGCCAGATCCCTGCCGAGCGTGGAAAGCAGGCGAGGGCCGGTCATGGTGGCGTCGTCCAGCGAGCGCCACATCACCCAGTTGCGATGCTTGAGGTCGTCGATGAACTCGAAATCGGCCGGGAAGCCGCGCGGAGGCCGCACCAGTTTTTCGCTCTCCTCGAAGTCGAAGCGCTTGCGCAGCGCGGGAGCATGCGCGGCCGCCTTCCAGCTGCCCGGGTTGTCGAGGATGAAATGGCGCACGCGGCGCTGGGTCTCCGGTTCTGGATGCCACAGGCCGGCACCGACGAAGCTCTCGCCGGGCTGCAGGTGCACGTAGAACGAAGGCGCGGCCACTTCGCGGCGGCGCTCATGGAACAGGCGCGCACCCTGCCAGGTCTTGTACGGCGATTTGTCGTTGGAGAAGCGCGCGTCGCGGTGGATGCGGAACAGCGAGCCACCGACGCCACGGGTATCGGCGCGGAAGTGGTCGCTGACCTCGGCCAGCGCCGGCTGCAGGTCACCCAGCAGGCGCAGGAACGGCTGCCGCACGTGTTCTTCATACTGCTGGCGGTGATCGTTGAACCATGCCTTTTCGTTATGCCGCGCCAGGCTGCGCAGGAACTTGAAGCTGGCGTCCGAGAAATAGGTACTCACAAGGTCTCCTGCAGCTGCTGGCCCCAGTCGCGCAGCGATTGCAGCAGGGCCTGGCGCCGCGCATCGTCGGGCGCTTCGGCGGCCAGTGCATCGAGCTGCTGCTGGTACTGGGGCAGATTGAGTTCGCCCAGGCCGCCGTCTCCGAGCAGGCGCTGGCGGCGGTAATCCTGCCAGCGCTGGCGTTCAGGCGGCGCGAGGCTGTCGGGATGATTGCGCGCGCGGTAGCGGAACAGCAGTTCGGGCAGGCGCGGGTCGCGGAAGCGGCCTTCCAGCGCGGCCAGCTGTTCCGGCGCTGTGGTGCGGGCCAGCGCCAGCAGCGGCTTGTCGCCATTGCCGAGGAAGCCGTCGTACAGCGAGGCATCGACGTCGGCCACGGTGGCCGCACGGGGCTGGTTGTAGACTTGGCGCGCCTTCTCGGCCAGCTGCGGGGCGAACGCGCGCAGGCGCTCGACCTTGGCCTCGATCGCGGCCACGTCCAGGCCGAGTCGCGCGTGGTCATCGGCGCGCAGGTGGTTCCAGGCGATCAGTGCTGGCACCTTGTTCAGATGCACTTCCTTCAGTGGCACCCGCGCCGCGCCTTCGGGCAGTTCGCTGGCGCGCATGTACAGGCGCTGTGCGATCACCTCGGCCGGCAGTGCCAGCAGGTCGTCGATGTCGCCATCCAGGTCGAACACGATCACGCGGTTGCTGATGGTGGGATGCACGGCCAAGGGCAGCACCGGCGCCGCGCACAGGCGACTGGCGGGGTAGCGCATGGAAATGTGCAGCACGGGTTTCATCGCGGTCACGTCCAGCAGGCTGCCGACGAAGCGCTTGTCGCGCAGCTTCAGCGCGTACTCCCACAGCCGCGGCTGCGACTGCTTGAACAGGCGTGCCATGCCGATGGTGGCGCGCACGTCGGACAGCGCTTCGTGCGCGTCGCCTTCGCGCACGTTGTTGGCCTCGGCCAGGTGCTCGAGCTTGAACGAGGTGGCGCCGTCCTCGCGCAGCGGCCACTGGATGCCGTCCGGACGCATCGCGCGCATGAGTCGCAGCATGTCCAGCAGGTCCCAGCGCGAATTGCCGTTGCGCCACTCGCGTTCGTAGGGGTCATGGAAGTTACGGAACAGGCCGTAGCGGACGAATTCATCGTCGAAGCGCAGGGTGTTGTAGCCCAATGCGCAGGTGCCGGGACGCGACAGCTGCTCGTTGATGCGGTCGAAGGCTTCGGCCTCGCTGATGCCCTCGGCCAGGGCCTGCTGCGGGGTGATGCCGGTGACCAGGGTGGCCATCGGCGAGGGCAGCAGGTCGTCGGCCGGGCGCACGAAGAAACTGACCGGGGTATCGATCTCGTTGAGGTCGGCGTCGGTACGGATGGCGGCGTACTGGGAGATGCGCGTGCGTCGCGGGTCCTGGCCGAAGGTTTCCAGATCGTAGAACAGGAAGCTGTCAGCCATCAGTGCGCGCCCTCCAGGATCGGCAGCTGCGCGTGGATCTGCGCTTCCAGTGCCGTCCAGTCGATGTTGTCCAGTGAGTGGTGACCTGCAGTGGCCGCCGCCAGCATCTCGCGCTGCAGTTCGGTGCGGCGCAGCGCCTCGGCGTAGGGCGTGTGCAGGAAAGTGACCATCGTGTAATGCGGTACGAAGCGGGTCGGCCAGCGCCGCTGCAGTTCCTGCTCCAGGTCGCGCTGCAGAAGGAACGCAGGATCGGCCACGCGGTCGCGCATCTCCAGGTAGTTCTCCAGCGCCATCTGCTGGATGGCACGTGCATTCGGCTTGCGCTCGGCTTCGAAGGCTTCGAACGCGCCTTCCAGGTCGTCCGCTTCCATCAGATGACGGGCCAGAGACACGCAATCCTCGAATGCGCAGTTCATGCCCTGGCCGTGGAACGGCACCATCGCATGCGCAGCATCGCCGATCAGTACGGCGCGGCCCTGCTGATGCCATCGGTCCAGGGTGAGCGTGCCGAGCAGGCCCGGCGGGTGTTGTTCCCAGTCCGCGCGCAGGTTCGGGATCAACGGCAAGGTGTCGGCGAACTCCCGCGCGAACAGCGCCTCGGCCTGTACGCCGGTGTTGACCGTGGCGAAGCTGGGCTCGCCCTGGTTGGGCAGGAACAGGGTGACGGTGAAGGTGCCTTCGTGGTTGGGCAGGGCGATGCACATGTAGTGGCCGCGCGGCCAGATGTGCAGTGCGTTGCGCTCGATGCGGAAGTTGCCATCTGCGGCCGGCGGGATCTCCAGCTCCTTGTAGGAGTGGTCGAGGAAGGCGATGTCCTCGCCCAGCGGCGCACGGCGGTTCATCGCCGCGCGCAGCGCCGAGCCGGCGCCGTCCGCACCGATCAGGGTGTCGAAGCGGATGTCGTGCGGGCTGTCGTCGCGATCATCGATGAAGCGCGCGTAGCCGGCATCGAAATCGACGGTGTGCAGGCGGCGATGGAAGTGCACGGTGGCGCCGGCCTGTTCGGCCAGTTCCAGCAGCGTGGTGTTCAGGTCGCTGCGGTGGATCGACCAGATCACTTCGCTGTCATCACGGCCATAGCGCTGCAGCTGCGGTTCGCCTTCGCGCGGGTGCACCATGCGGCCGCGCATCATCACCGCGCGCGCCATCACCTCGTCTTCCACGCCGGCCTGGCGCAGCGCATTGCGCCCACGCTCGGCCAGCGCCAGGTTGATCGAGCGGCCGCTCTCGTAGTCGGCCACGCGCGGATCGCCGCGGCGCTCGTACAGGGTGATGCGCCAGCCCTGGCGTGACAGCAGGATGGCCAGCAGGGACCCGGCAAGGCCGGCACCGATAATGCTCAACGAGCGGGAAGCGTGTGCGATCAACGAACTGTCCAGCAGTAGGGGAAGGGACCGGCTTAGAGGCCGGCCCAGGCTTCCACTTCCTCGACGAAGTGGTGCACGTCCAGGTAGCGGTTGTAGAGCGGGGTGGGCGAAATACGGATCACGTCGGGTTCGCGCCAATCGCCGAGCACGCCGATGCCGCGCAGGTGTTCGAACAGTGCGCGGCCACGTTCGCGGCCCCCGATCACGCGCAGCGACAACTGGCAGCCGCGACGCTGCGGGTCGGCCGGGGTGATGATGTCCAGCACCTGCGGCAGGCGCGCGCGTACGAGTGCTTCGAGCATGCCGGTGAGTGCCAGCGATTTGCTGCGCAGCGCCTCCATGCCGGCACGCTCGAACAGCTCCAGCGAGGCACGCAGCGGTGCCAGGCCGAGGATCGGCGGGTTGCTCAGCTGCCAGCCTTCGGCGCCGATGGCCGGGGTGAACTGTGGTGCCATCTGGAAGCGGGTGGACTCTTCATGGCCCCACCAGCCGGCGAAACGCGGAAGGCTGGTGTCACGATGGTGGCGCTCGTGCACGAAGGCGCCGGCAACCGCGCCAGGGCCGCTGTTGAGGTACTTGTAGTGGCACCACACGGCGAAGTCGGGTGCGATGTCATGCAGGCGCAGCGGCAGGTTGCCGACCGAGTGCGCCAGGTCGAAGCCGATGCGTGCGCCCTGCAGGCGGGCAGCACGGGTGATCGCATCGAGGTCGAAAGCCTGGCCGGTGCGGTACTGCACGCCCGGCCACAGCACCAACGCCAGGCGCGGGCCGTGTTCGGCAATGGCGTGCTCGATCGCGGCCAGTGAGATCGTGCCGTTGGCTTCGTCCGGCTGCACTTCCACCAGGCACTCGGCCGGGTCGAAACCATGGAAGCGGATCTGTGCTTCCACCGCATGACGGTCGGTCGGGAATGCACCGGCCTCCATCAGGATCACCGGGCGCTCGGCCGTTGGCCGGTAGAAGCTGACCATCATCAGGTGCAGGTTCACGCTCAGCGTGTTCATCGCCACCACTTCGCTGGGCAATGCTCCGACCACGCGGGCCAGCTGCGCGCTCACCAGACGGTGGTAGGACAGCCACTGCGTCGGGCCGGTGAAGTGGCCTTCCACGGCCAGCTCGCCCCACTGCTTCATCACTTCCTGCACGGCCGCCTGTGCGCCACGCGGCTGCAGCCCCAGCGAGTTGCCGACGAAGTAGGTCTGCTCGCCGCCACCATGGCGCGGAATCAGGAATTCATTGCGCAGCGGGCGCAGCGGATCGGCGGCGTCCAGGGCGATGGCGTGGGTGCGGCTGAGCAGGTCGGACATGGTCGGGCAACAGGCTGCAACGGGACCGCCAGTGTAGCGCTTGGCGGCGTGCCTGCCGCCGAACCTGTAGAGCCGAGCATGGGCTCGGCTCTACAGGGGCAGGTGCTCAGCCCGCCGCAGGCACCGGCAGCGGATCCACGTGCCCGCACTGGCTGCAGGTACGCAGCTCCAGGCTGGCGTGGTAACGCGCGAACACCTTGGGCAGATCGGTTTCGATGTTCTGCAGCGGGAAGTACTCTTCGTGCAGCTTGTGGTTGCAGTGTTCGCAATGCCAGATCACACCGTCCATCTCATGCGGCAGGCGCTTGCGCTCGACCACCAGGCCGATGCCACCGGGCGGACGCCGCGGCGAGTGCGGCACCTTTGCCGGCAGCAGGAAGATCTCGCCGGCGCGGATCGGAATGTCGCGCACCGCGCCGTCTTCCTGCACCTTCAGCACCATCTCGCCTTCGAGCTGGTAGAACCACTCCGGGCCTTCGTCGTAGTGGAAGTCGGTACGCGAGTTCGGCCCGCCCACCACCATCACGATGAAGTCGCCGTTGTCGATCATCTTGTTGCCCACCGGTGGCTTCAGCAGGTGGCGGTTTTCTTCGATCCAGGCGTGCAGGTTGATCGGCGAAGCGAGCATGGTGGTCATCCGTAAGGGATCAGTCGCGCTTGCCCTTGCGCGGAATGTAGGACAGGGCCTTTTCATACGCCGGCTGCAGCTCTTCCTGCGAACCGACGTCAATGCCCATCTCGCGCACGCGTCCGTCCTTCAGGCTGTAGACCCAGCCATGCACCATCAGCTTCTGGCCGCGGGCCCAGGCGTCCTGCACGATGGTCGAGCGGCACAGGTTGGCAACCTGCTCGATCACGTTCAGTTCGCACAGGCGAGCGTGCTTGAGCTCATCGGTCTCGATCGCATCGAGGATGCCGGTGTGCTTCTGCATCACGTCGCCCACATGGCGCAGCCAGTTGTCGGCCAGGCCGACGCGGGTGTTGTGCAGGCAGGCATGCACACCGCCGCAGCCGTAGTGGCCGACGATCAGGATGTGCTTCACCTTCAGCTGGTCCACCGCGTACTGCACCACGCTCAGGCAGTTCAGGTCGGTGTGGGCGACCACGTTGGCGACGTTGCGGTGCACGAACACTTCACCCGGGGCCATGCCGATGATCTGGTTGGCCGGCACGCGCGAATCGGAGCAGCCGATCCACAGGTATTCCGGGTGCTGCTGCTTGGCCAGCTGGTGGAAGAACTCGGGGTCTTCCTTCTCGATGCGGTCGGCCCAGTCGCGGTTGTTCTGCAGCAGCTTGTGGATGTCTTTCATGTACGGGTCCCTGGCGTCGGGTGGGGGCGCGCCGCAGCCATCCGGCTGCGTCGTCGCGGGAATCTGGGGCGTTCAGTCGCTGCGGGCGGCCTGTTCGCGGTGCCAGCGCATCCACTGCGCCAACTCGGTGGAAGAGGGGGTGCCGAGCTGTTCCAGTTCGGCGATCACGGCGCGCTGGTTGGCGTCGGGATGGTTCTGGCTCAGCTTGAGCTTGAGCTGCACCTGCTCGACCTGGAAGCGGAAGCCGACGATGGCGCGCAGCTCCGGGCCGTGTTCGGCACGCGTGGCATCGAACTGCCAGGCCTGGCCGACACTGGCTTCGAAACGGTCGCTGATCGTACCGACCAGTTCGGCCAGCGCATCAGTGTCGTCGAAGGTCTGCAGCTGGCCACGCAGTTCGGCGGCGGCGTAGTTCCAGGTCGGCACCCGCGCCGCAGGTTCCTTGTCCGGGTACCAGCTGGCCGAGACATAGCCGTGCGGGCCGTCGACCAGCACCTTGGCCGCGCCGCTGTGGCGCGACTGCGGGTTGGCGCGGGCCCAGTGGCCGCGCAGTTCGATCTGTTCGCCGTCACGCCGGTACAGTACCGGCATCCGGGTCAGCTCCGGCAGGCCATCGCTGCCGGGGGTGAGCACGGTGACGAATGGATCGCGCGCCAGCAGGCGGTCCAGCCAGAGCAGGTCGGTCTCGGCGAAGGCGCGCGGGGTGAACATGCTGGGTTCAGGCGCGCCCGCCCAGCGACTGGATCATGCGGCCACGCAGGCCCTCGTCGCTGTCGGCCTGCGGCGGCTGCACTTCGTGCAGGCTGAAGCCGCGCACCAGCGCGTCTTCTTCGTCCAGGCCGTCGTACTCGACGAACTCGGCGTCGAACAGCTGCGAACGGGCGGTGTCTTCGCTGTCATAGCTCAGCGTGTTGCCATCGCTGTCGAGCACTTCGGCGGTGCCGGCCGGGCGCACGCGCAGGCGCGCCCAGATCAGGGTGTTGCCGAGGCTGGCCAGCCACCAGCTGTCGCGCGAGGCGGTGATGTCATTCATGGATGTGTTACCAGAGCGAGGCCAGCCAGAGCAGGGCGGCCATGCCCAGTCCGGCCAGCAAGGTCAGCAGCGATACCCAGGCCGGCGTCGCCAGCCCGGACAGCGAGCGGTCCGGCTGATTGCGATAGTCGCGGCGCAGCAACCAGGCCAGGGCATCGGGCTTGAGGAAGGCGCCGCTGCCGAAGCGCTCGGCGAGCGCCGGATGGCGGTCGCGCACATGCACCAGGGTCAGCGGCCAGAAGATCACGAAGGCACTGAACCCGGCCACTGCAACGCCGACGAAACAGAGGGCGAAGAACAGGGTCATGGGGCAGTACCTCCGTGGTCGTGTGGGGCTTAGAAGTCCGCGCTGCCGGGGGCGCGCGGGTAGGGGATCGCATCGCGGATGTTGGACAGCCCGCAGACGTAGACCACCAGGCGCTCGAAGCCCAGGCCGAAGCCGGCGTGCGGCACCGAACCATAGCGGCGGAAATCGCGGTACCAGCTGTAGTGCTCGCGATCCAGGCCGAACTGGGCCATGCGCGCATCCAGCACGTCCAGGCGCTCTTCGCGCTGGCTGCCGCCGATGATCTCGCCGATGCCCGGGGCCAGCACGTCCATCGCGGCGACGGTCTTGCCGTCGTCGTTCAGGCGCATGTAGAAGGCCTTGATGTGCTCCGGATAGTTGGTCACCACCACCGGGCGGCCGACGTGTTCCTCGGTCAGCCAGCGCTCGTGCTCGGTCTGCAGGTCCAGGCCCCATTCGACCGGGAAGTCGAACTTCCTGCCGGACTTCTGCAGCAGGGTGACCGCATCGGTGTAGTCGATGCGCTCGAACGGCGCGTTGATGAAGTCTTCCAGCTTGGTGATCGCGTTCTTGTCCACGCGCTCGGCGATGAAGGCCAGGTCGTCGCTGCGCTCGTTCAGCACCGCGCGGAACAGGTACTTCAGGAACTCTTCGGCCAGGCGTGCGTCTTCAGCCAGGTCGGCGAAGGCGATTTCCGGCTCGATCATCCAGAATTCCGCCAGGTGGCGGGTGGTGTGGCTGTTCTCGGCGCGGAAGGTCGGGCCGAAGGTGTAGACCTTGCTCAGCGCCAGGCAGTAGGCCTCGACGTTCAGCTGGCCGGACACGGTCAGGAAGGTTTCCTTGCCGAAGAAGTCGCGGCTGAAATCGATCGCGCCCTTCTCGTCACGCGGCAGATTCACCATGTCCAGGGTGGACACGCGGAACATCTGGCCGGCGCCTTCGGCGTCGGAGGTGGTGATGATCGGGGTGCTGATCCAGTTGAAGCCGTTCTCGTGGAAGAAACGGTGCACGGCCTGGGCCAGGCAGTTGCGGATGCGGGTGACCGCGCCGAACAGGTTGGTGCGCGGGCGCAGGTGTGCCACTTCGCGCAGGAACTCAGGCGACATCGGCTTGGGCTGGATCGGGTAGGTGAGCGGGTCTTCGACCCAGCCGACCACTTCCAGTGCGCTGGCCTGGATCTCGAACGACTGGCCCTTGCCCTGCGACTTCACCAGGGTGCCGGTGGCAATGACCGAGCAGCCGCTGGTCAGGCGCTTGATCTCGTCGAAGTTGGCCAAGCTGTCGCCGGCCACGACCTGGATCGGGGCGAAGCAGGAGCCGTCGCTCACATTCACGAAAGCCAGATTCGCTGAACCGCGCACCGTGCGCACCCATCCGCGTACCGTGACTTCGCCGCCTTCCGGGATCTTCCCGGCAAGCGCATGTTCAACGCTGACCACCGTCATGACTTGAATCCTCTGCTGATCGACTCGATCTGTGAACACGGGAGTTTACCGGTTGCAGCGTTCTGCTTGCGAGGCATTTTTCGCGGCAACGGCTCCTTATAATGTCCCCGTACCTCTGGAGTAGCCCCATGGCCGTCAGCCTGACCCCCATTGCCTTCGAGCGCGTGCAGCGCTTCGTCGCCCAGACCCCCGGCGCGCTGGGCCTGCGTTTCGGCGTGACCAAGACCGGTTGCTCCGGCTGGGGTCACATCACCGACCTGGCCCGCGACGAGCGCGAGGGCGATACCGTGTTCGACCAGGACGGCGTGAAGATCTACGTCGACGCCAAGAGCCTGGCGCTGGTGGACGGCACCGTGATCGACTTCGGCAAGCACGGCCTGAGCGAGACGTTCACGTTCAGCAACCCGAACGCCACCGCCGAGTGTGGCTGCGGTGAAAGCTTCACCACCGACGCCGACAAGGCCTGACGGCCGGCCGCCGGGCATGGCCCTGCGCTGCCAAGGCGTGCTCTGGTAGGTGCCGACCTTGGCCGGCACGCTGGGCTCGGCAGGGACCCCACGGATGGAACGACCGCTTTTCACCTATCACCCCAACGCCTACGCCCTCTCCTTCGACGAGGTCGAAGGAATCTGTGACTGCTGCGGTCAGGCGCGGATGCTTCGTTACCGGGGGCCGTTCTACACGCACCTGCGGCCGGAGTATCTGTGCCCGTGGTGTATTGCCGACGGCAGGGCGGCGGCCAGTTGCGAGGGTGAATTCACCGGCTGGAGCGATATTGAAGGGGTTTCGCCGGATCCGGCCGACCCGCCGCCGACCATCGCCCGTGAGCTGCTGCTGGAGATCTGCGAGCGCACCCCGGGCTATTCGTCCTGGCAGCAATCGGTCTGGTTGAGCCATTGCGAACGGCCCTGCGCCTTCCTCGGCTTCGCCGGCAGCGAAGACCTGCTGCCCATCCTCGACCAGGTCCGGCCCGATGTGGCGGCGGTCAATCCACGCGACGCCGACTGGGTGCTGGCGCACCTGAGCCGGGACGGGATGATGGTCGGCTGCCTGTTCCAGTGCCTGGAATGCGGCCAGCATCGCCTTCACGTCGACCTGGGATAGCTCCCGGCGGAGTCATGGATCGCCCGGGGCCCGGTAGCAGCCAACCTTGGTTGGCACCGGGTGCTCCCCCCGGTTCAGGTTGCCTCGTGGCCCGCTGGTTGCCCGGCCACCCCATCTGCGCCATAATGCGCGGCTTCCTGCCTACCCGGCGGGAACCCTTGCCCCACCGCGGTCTCAACGGCGGGGGGCTGTCCGGCCGCGAGGCCACATCCGAAAGGTAGAAAAAACATGAGTCGTCATTACGAAATCGTGTTCATGGTCCACCCGGACCAGAGCGAGCAGGTCCCGGCCATGATCGAGCGCTACAAGTCGCTGGTCGAGAACGGCAACGGCACCATCCACCGTCTGGAAGACTGGGGTCGCCGCCAGCTGGCGTACCCGATCCAGAACCTGGTGAAGGCCCACTACGTGCTGATGAACATCGAAGCCGACCAGGCCGTTCTGAACGAACTGACCGAGAGCTTCCGCTTCAACGACGCCGTGCTGCGCAACCTGGTCATCAAGCGTGACGAGGCTGACACCGAGCAGTCGCTGATCATGAAGAGCAAGGACGAGAAGGGTGACAAGCCGGAGCGCGGTGAGCGCCGTCGTCGTGACGACGAAGAAGGCGAGTCCACCACCACCGCTGACAACGAAGCCGGCGACGACGCCGCTTCTGCCGCCTAAGGAGCCTTCCCATGTCCAAGTTCTTCCGTCGCCGCAAGTTCTGCAAGTTCACGGCTGAAGGTGTGAAGGAGATCGACTACAAGGATCTCAACACCCTGCGCCAGTACCTGACCGAGAACGGCAAGATCGTGCCGAGCCGCGTCACCGGTACCAAGTCGAAGTACCAGCGCCAGCTGGCGACCGCCGTCAAGCGCGCTCGCTTCCTGGCCCTGATCCCGTACACCGACAACCACGACGTCTGATGCCCGGCGGGGCGGCCCGGTGCCGCCCCCGCTGTGCCAGCTATTCGGACAGCCTTTGTTGCGGGGCATCGCCTCGCTAACGAATAACTCATCTGGAGCAATACCATGCAGCTGATCCTCCTGCAGAAAGTCACCAACCTCGGCAACCTGGGCGACCTGGTCGACGTGAAGCCGGGCTACGGCCGTAACTTCCTCGTGCCGCAGGGCAAGGCCGTGCCGGCCACCGAGAGCAACAAGGCCGAGTTCGAAGCCAAGCGCGCCGAGTACGAAGCCAAGGCCCAGGCCATCCACGCCGAAGCTGACGCCCGCAAGGCCAAGCTGGACGGCGCGAGCGTGACCATCCCGGCCAACGCTTCGACCGAAGGCAAGCTGTACGGCTCGGTCGGCGCCCGCGAAATCGCCGATGCCTTCACCGCTGCCGGCCTGCCGGTCAGCAAGAGCGAAGTCATCCTGGGCGAAGGCGCCTTCCGCAACATCGGCGAGTACGACGTGCTGATCCACCTGCACGCCGACGTCGAGACCACCGTCAAGGTTGTCGTCGTCGCCGAAGCCTGATCCCACGCCGCAAGGCCTGGCATCACCGCAGAACGGGCGCCCGCAAGGGTGCCCGTTTTGTTTTATGGCTCCGTTTCGTGGTGTCGGGCCACCTCTGGCCGACGGGGTGGGGCTGGACAATGTTCCACGCCCATTCGTAGAACACGGCCACATCGGTATACTCAGGGCGTCACACCCGTTCCACGGGCATCGATCCCAACAGGATCAATGGCTTGGAGGGTAAACGCAGGCCGCTTGCCGGCCCCAGTCCGGAACCCCTATGCGTCTTTCCACGATCAAGCTGTCCGGCTTCAAGTCGTTCGTCGATCCGACCACCCTGCACCTGCCGACCAACATGACCGGCGTGGTGGGGCCCAATGGTTGCGGCAAGTCGAACATCATCGACGCCGTGCGCTGGGTCATGGGCGAGAGCTCGGCCAGCCGCCTGCGTGGCGACTCGCTGACCGACGTGATCTTCTCCGGGTCCAACGCGCGCAAGCCGGTCTCGCAGGCCACGGTCGAGCTGATCTTCGACAACTCCGACCACACGATCTCGGGCGAGTACGCCTCGTTCAACGAAATCTCGGTCAAGCGCACGGTCAGCCGCGACGGCACCAGCAATTACTACCTCAACGGCACCAAGTGCCGCCGCCGCGACATCACCGATCTGTTCCTCGGCACCGGCCTGGGCCCGCGCAGCTACTCGATCATCGAGCAGGGCATGATCAGCCAGATCATCGAGGCACGCCCGGAAGACCTGCGCGTCTACCTGGAAGAGGCGGCCGGCATCTCCAAATACAAGGAGCGCCGCAAGGAAACCGAGACCCGCATCCGCCACACCCGCGAGAACCTGGACCGGCTGGGCGACCTGCGCGACGAGATCAGCAAGCAGCTGGAGCACCTCAAGCGCCAGGCCAAGCAGGCCGAGCAGTACCAGGCGCTGCAGGAAGAGCGCCGGGTCAAGGATGCCGAATGGAAGGCGCTGGAATTCCGTGGCCTCGACGGGCGCCTGTCGAAGCTGCGCGAAGGGCTGTCGCAGGAAGAAACCAGGTTGCAACAGCTGATCGCTGACCAGCGTGATGCCGAGGCCCGCATCGAGACCTCGCGGGTACGCCGCGAAGAGGCCGCCGATGCGCTCAACACCGCGCAGGCGGCGGTCTACCAGGTCGGCAGCACGCTGGCGCGCCTGGAACAGCAGATCCAGCACCAGCGCGAGCTGTCGCAGCGCCTGCACAAGGCGCGCGATGAAACCCAGCAGGCGCTGGCTGAACTGGGCCAGCACATCAGCGGCGACGAGGCCAAACTGAGGGTGCTGCGCGAGGCGGTGGAGGCCGCCACTCCGCAGCTGGAAGCACTGCAGGAAGAAAACGAGATCAAGCAGGAAAGCCTGCGTGAGGCTGAAGAGCGGCTGGCCAGCTGGCAGCAGCGCTGGGAACAGCACACCTCGCAGAGTTCGGAAGCCTCGCGCGCCGGCGATGTCGAGCGCACGCGCGTGGACTACCTGGACAAGCAGATCCTCGACGCCGACCGGCGTCGCGAGGCCCTGGCCGCCGAACGCGCCGGCCTGGACGTGGATGCGCTGGAAGAAGCCTTCGAGCAGCTGCACCTGCAGCACGACACGCAGAAGACCGCGCTGGATGAATTGAGCGAAGACGTCGAGCTGCGCAAGCAGGGCGTGGCGGCCGTGCAGGAGCAGCAGCGGAATGGCCAGAACGAACTGGCCGAACTGCGCAAGCAGGTCAACGGCCTGCGTGGCCGCCTGGCCTCGCTGGAAACCCTGCAGCAGGCCGCGCTGGGCCAGGAGCAGGGCGCTGCCGTGGCCTGGCTGAAGGCGCGTGGGCTGGACTCGGCGGCACGTGTCGGCGAACGCCTGGATGTCGATGCCGGTTGGGAAAACGCGGTGGAAAGCGCGCTGGGCCAGTTGATCGAAGGCGTGCTGGTCGATGACCCGGCCAGCCTGGTCGACGCGCTGGGCGAACTGGGCGAGGGCCACATTGCACTGGTCGCCAACGATGGCGCGGACCTGAAGGTCGCGCCGACCTCGCTGGCTGCACGCGTGCGTGGCCCGGCAGCGATCCGGCGCCTGCTGGCGCACCTGCACGGTGCCAGGGATCTGGCCGAAGCCAAGGCGCTGCAGGCCAGCCTTCCGGAAGGCGATTCGATCATCACCCAAAGTGGCGAGCGCCTGGGTCAGGGCTGGCTGCGCGTATCGCGTTCCGGTGCGGCCCAGCAGGGCGCGCTGCTGCGCGAACGTGAGATCAACGAACTGCGTGAGCAGATCGAGCAGCTGCAGGACCGCGAGGCCGAGCTGGAGGAACAGCTGGCAGGCTTCCGTGAGCAGTTGCAGGCCGCCGAACAGCAGCGCGAAGACGCGCAGCGTGCGCTGTACCAGGCCCATCGCGCGGTCTCTGAACTGGCCGGCCAGCTGCAGGGCCAGCAGGGCAAGGTGGAGGCCGCGCGCACGCGCATCGACCGCATCGAAGGTGAGCTGAAGCAGCTGCAGGACACGCTGGAAGCCAACAACGAGCAGGCGCGTGAGGCGCGCTCGCGGTTGGAGAACGCGGTCAGCAGCATGGGCGACCTGGAATCGACCCGGCAGCGGCTGGAGGGCGAGCGCCGCCAGCTGACCGAGGCCCGCGACCTGGCGCGCGACGCTGCACGTGCGGTGCGCGAGCGGTCGCACTCGCTGGCCCTGACCCTGGAATCGCAGCGGGCGCAGCTGGCCTCACTGAGCCAGGCACTGGAGCGCATGGGTACCCAGCGCGGGCAGTTGGATTCGCGCCTGGGCGAACTGCATTCGCAGCTGGATGAAGGTGATTCGCCGGTCGAAGCGCTGCAGGCCGAACATCAGAATGCACTGGAAGAGCGCGTGCGCGCCGATCGCGTGCTGACCGAGGCGCGCACGTTGCTGGACGGCATCGATGCCGAACTGCGCAACTACGAACAGACCCGCCACCAGCGCGACGAACAGGCGCTGGCCCAGCGCGAACGCATTTCGCAGCGCAAGCTGGACCAGCAGGCGCTGGTGCTCAGCGCGGAGACCCTGCAGGGGGCGGTGGAGAAGGCCGGTTTCGTACTGCAGGACGTGCTCAATGCGCTGCCCGAGGATGCCCGCCTGGGCGACTGGGAGCAGGCCGTGCACCAGATCGATGGCCGCATGCGCCGGCTGGAGCCGGTCAATCTGGCCGCCATCCACGAGTACGGTGAGGCGTCGCAGCGCTCGGACTACCTGGATTCGCAGCACACCGACCTGACCACGGCGCTGGAAACCCTGGAAGATGCGATCCGCAAGATCGACCGCGAGACCCGTGGCCGCTTCAAGGACACCTTCGACCGCGTCAACGCCGGCGTGCAGGCGCTGTACCCGCGCCTGTTCGGCGGTGGCCACGCCTACCTGGAGCTGACCGGTGAAGACCTGCTCGACACCGGTGTGACCATCATGGCGCGCCCGCCGGGCAAGCGCGTGTCCAGCATCTCGCTGCTGTCCGGCGGCGAAAAGGCGATGACTGCGGTGGCGCTGGTGTTCGCCATCTTCCAGCTGAATCCAGCACCGTTCTGCCTGCTGGACGAGGTGGATGCGCCGCTGGACGAAGCCAACGTCGGCCGCCTGGCCAACATGGTCAAGGAAATGAGCGAGAAGGTGCAGTTCCTGTTCGTCAGCCACAACAAGGCGACGATGGAGGCCGCGCACCAGCTGTCGGGCGTGACCATGCGCGAGCCGGGCGTCAGCCGCCTGGTCAGCGTGGACCTGGAAGAAGCCGCGCGATTGGCGGGCGCGGCCTGACGTGCCATCCTAGTTACCTGAATGAACTAGCCGGAGAACCTATCGAATGTCCGACACGGCACTGTTGCGCATCGGCATCCTGGCCGCCGGCCTGCTGTTGATCGCCGCGATCTTCCTGTTTGGCCGTCCGAAGAAGAAGCCCCAGGGCCGCCGCGTGGAAAGCGCGGAACCGAACAGCGGCGAGCGCCGCGAGCCGGTGCTGGGCGAAGACGGCGTCACCGTGGCCGATGGCCGCGTCGAACCGGGCATGGGCACGGAAGGTGAGCAGGCCGAACTCGGCCTGGGCGAAACCGATCCGGGCGCCAGCGACCTCGGCAAGCGCGCCACCCAGGACTTCGACAAGATCGTCTCGCTGTTCGTGGCCGCTCGGGCCGGCGAACAGCTGCGTGGCGAAGACATCGTGGTGGCGGCCGAAAAGACCGGCCTGGTGTTCGGCCACATGAACGTGTTCCACCGCCTGGTGGAAGGCCACCCCGAGCGCGGCCCGATCTTCTCGATGGCCAGCATCATGAAGCCGGGCAGCTTCGACATGGCCAACATCCGTGCCATGGAGACCCCGGCCATCGCCTTCTTCCTGACCCTGCCGGCGCCGCTGACCGCGCTGGATGCCTGGGAGAAAATGCTGCCGACCGTGCAGCGCATGGCCGAGCTGCTGGATGGCGTTGTGCTGGATGACAGCCGCAACGCCCTGGGGCGCCAGCGCATCGCGCACATCCGTGACGAGCTGCGCGCCTATGACCGTCAGCACCAGGCTCCGCCGTTGACCAAGACCCCGCGCTGGTAAGCGCCATGGCGTGCCGACCAACGGTCGGCACCCACCCCGACCAACGGTTGGCACCCACAACAGTAGATCCGCGCCATGCGTGGATGGGGCGAACCAGGGTTCGCCCCCACCAACAGGGTCAGGCCGGTACGCCGGCCACCTTCGCGAACGCATTGCGGAACGCGGCCATCTCCTCTTCGGTGCCGACGGTCACGCGCACGCGCTGTGGCCAGATCGGCCAGCTTCGCCCGATCACCACGCCGTTGTCGGCCATTGCCTTGGCGAACGCGCTGCCATCGCGCCGGACGTCGACCACGAAGCAGTTCGCTTCCGACCGCACGCAGCTGAAACCACGCTTGCCCAGCCACGCGATGGTGGCCTGCCGCACCTTGGCATTCTGCAGGCGGCGCTGAGGAATCAACTGCGGATCGCGCAGGCTGGCCAGTGCAGCGGCCAGTGCCGGCACGGGCAGCGGGTTGTCGCCCAGGCTGGCCAGTTCGCGCAGGCGGTCGGGATGCGCGGCCGCCACGCCCAGTCGCAGGCCGGCCATGCCATAAAGCTTGGAGAACGTGCGCAACACGATCAGGTCGTCGCGCTGCGCCACCTGCGCAATCAGGCTCGGCTGCTCGCTGTACTGCAGGTAGGCCTCGTCCAGCAGCACGCGGGTGGAGGCGGGCTTGTGGGCCAGCAGCCAGGCAAGCTCATCCGGTGGGCTGATCGAGCCGGTCGGGTTGTTCGGGTTGCACACATACAGCAGTCCGGTCGGGCGTGCATGCGCGGCGGCAACCATTGCACGCAGGTCATGTGCGCCGTCGTCGCGCAGCGGCACTTTCTGCACGTGCGCACCGTGTGCGGCGGCGACCTCGCCCAGCGTCTCGAAGGTCGGGTCGGCGACTACCAGTCCCGCCAGCGGGCCGGTCCATAGCACGGCGGCACGGTTCAGCGGTTCGCTGGAACCCGGATACAACCGCACGTGATCAGCCGGAATGCGTGCCTGTTCGATGAAGGCGTCGCGCACCTGTCCGGCCAGTGCGAAACGGTAGCGGCCGCAACCGGCGATGCTGTCGCGTGCCGCCTGCTGGGCTGCGGGCGAGGGACCGTAGGGGCATTCGTTGAAATTCAGCAGCACCGCACCTTCGGCGGGGGCGGGGGCGGGGGCGGCGGCTGTCGCGGGTTGGGCATGGCCGAGCTGCGGCAGCCCGCTGCCGGCGACGGCGAGGCCAGCACCGGCCAGTTGCAGGAAGCGTCGACGGGAAGCGGGCGGGGGCACGGGCAGGATTCCGAAGGGCAGACCGTCGCACGCTAGCGCCGGTGAGGGTGGGCGGCAAGCTGCATTTGCAGCGTCGAGCCGTGCTCGACTACAGACGTGCCAACCAAGGTTGGCACCTACCGGAGCGGGGAGAAGGTTGGCACCTACCGGAACGAGGGAGACGGTTGGCACCTGCCAGAGCGGAGGGGGGGGCAGTCGAGCATGGCTCGACGCTACAGAAGCGGGGCCGTTACCGGGCCTGACGGCCGGGCGCGGTAGAATTCCCGGCCATCCCAGAACCACCGGATCCCGATGAGCCCCAGCCCAGCCGAACGCGCCGAAGACCTCCGCCGGCAGATCGCCCAGGCCAACCGCGCCTACCACGAGCTGGACGCGCCGGAGATCCCTGACGTCGACTACGACCGGATGGTGCGCGAGCTGGAAGCGCTGGAGCGCGAGCACCCGGAACTGGCCCGTGCCGACAGCCCGACCCAGCAGGTCGGTGCGCGGCCCTCCGGCCGTTTCCCGGAGGTGCGCCACGCGGTACCGATGTTGTCGCTGTCCAATGCCTTCAGCGATGAAGAAGTGGCCGATTTCGTGCGCCGCATCGATGAGCGCCTGGGTCGTCGCAGCCTGCGGTTCTCGGCCGAGCCGAAGATGGACGGCCTGGCGATCAGCCTGCGCTACGAAGAGGGTCATTTCGTGCTCGGCGCGACCCGTGGCGATGGCAGTACCGGCGAGGACGTGACCGCCAACCTGCGCGAGATCGGTGACATTCCCAAGCGCCTGCACGGCAAGGACTGGCCGGATGTGCTGGAGGTACGCGGCGAGGTCTACATGGCGCGCGCCGATTTCGAGGCCTACAACGAACGTGCACGCCAGCACGGTGGCAAGGTGCTGGCCAATCCGCGCAACGCCGCGGCCGGCTCGCTGCGCCAGCTCGATCCGAAGATCAGTGCGCAGCGCAGGCTGAGTTTCTTCGCCTACGGCACCGGCGAAGTGCAGGGCGGCGAACTGCCGGACACCCATTCGGGCACCCTGGCCCAGCTCGGTACCTGGGGCTTCCCGGTCAGTGAGCTGTGCAAGGTGGTGGACGGCACCGACGGCCTGCTCGGCTACTACCGCGACATCGGTGAGCGCCGCGATGGCCTGCCGTTCGATATCGATGGCGTGGTCTACAAGCTCGATGACCGTGCGGGTCAGCAGGCGATGGGCTTCGTTTCGCGCGCGCCGCGCTGGGCCATCGCGCACAAGTTCCCGGCGCAGGAACAGAGCACTACCGTAGAGGCCATCGAGATCCAGATCGGCCGCACTGGTGCGGCCACGCCGGTCGCGCGCCTGGCGCCGGTGGCGGTGGCCGGCGTGATCGTGTCCAACGCCACGCTGCACAACGCCGACCAGATCGCACGCCTAGATGTGCGCGTCGGCGACAGCGTGATCGTGCGCCGTGCTGGCGATGTCATTCCCGAAGTGGTCAGCGTCATCCTCGACCGCCGCCCGCAGGGCACGGCGCCGTGGCAGATGCCGACGCGCTGCCCGGTCTGTGGCTCGGAGATCGTGCGTGAGGAGGGGGCAGCGGCGTGGCGTTGTTCGGGCGAACTGTCCTGCCCGGCGCAGCGCAAGGAAGCCATCGCCCATTTCGCCTCGCGCCGCGCGATGGACATCGATGGCCTGGGTGACAAGTACATCGAAACCCTGGTCGACGCCGGCATCGTCAAGAGCGTGGCCGACCTGTACCGCCTCAGCCGTGACCAGCTGCTGCACCTGAAACTGGTACTGGACGCCGAGGATCCGTCAGCACTGGCCGCTGCGCTGAAGCTGCACCTGCCCGCCGAGGGCAGTGGTGCGGTGCTCAATGCGGTGCTGAAGCTGGACGGCAACGATCCGGGCTGGCGTGCGCGGGCGCTGGTGCAGCCGGCCAGCTTCGAATGGAACACGAAGAAGATCGCCACCAAGTGGGCCGACAACCTGATCGCGGCGATCGACGCCAGTCGTGATGCCACGCTGGAGCGCCTGCTGTTCGCGCTCGGCATTGAGCATGTGGGCGAAAGCACGGCCAAGGCGCTGGCGCAGTGGTTCGGTGACCTGGAGCTGATCCGCCATCTGCCGTGGCCGTTGTTCAAGCGTGTGCCGGACATCGGTGGCGAAGTGGCGCGCTCGCTCGGCCATTTCTTCGAGCAGCAGGGCAACCAGCAGGCCATCGATGACCTGTTGCAGGTTGGCCAGGTGCGCATCAGCGATGTGCACGCGCCCAGTGCCAAGCTGCGCGAGGGCCTGGATCTGGCGCAGCTGTTGGTCGAGTCGGAGATCCCCGGCATTACCCGCCTGCGCGCGGAAAAGCTGGTGGCTGCGCTGCCTGGCGCGCAGGCGGTGCTCGACGCCGAGCATGGCCAGTTCGTCAACGCCGGCCTACCGGACGACACTGCGCGCGGTCTAGCGGAGTGGCTGGACGCCGAAGGCCATGGCGCGATGCTGTTGGCCGCCGAGAAGGCGATGCAGCAGATCCTGGCCAAGGCGCCGGCGCTGGCCGAGATCGTGGCTGGCCCGCTGGACGGGCAGACCGTGGTACTGACCGGCACCCTGGCGCAGCTCACCCGCGATGCCGCCAAGGAGCGCCTGGAGGCGCTGGGCGCCAAGGTCTCCGGCAGCGTCTCGAAGAAGACCAGCTTTGTGGTGGCCGGTACCGAGGCAGGCTCCAAGCTGGACAAGGCACAGTCGCTGGGCGTGCCGGTGTGGGACGAAGACCGCCTGCTGGCCTATCTTGCCGAACACGAATGATGACCCCGCCGGGTGCCCCTGCGCCCGGCATGAAACACAAAGGAACACCGATGCAGACCGCCCCGCTGGATTTCCGCCTGGCTACCCGAGCTGACGAAGAGCTGCTGATCGCGTTGATGCGCGAGTTCTACGCCGAAGACAGGATCGACTTCGATGACGCGCGCGTGCGTCGCGGTGTGGATGCGCTGCTGGCTGACCCGCGCAATGGCGAAGTGCTGCTGTGGCTGGACGAGGCGGGCGAGGTGGTCGGCTACGCAGTGATCGCGATGGGTTTCAGCCTGGAGCAGGGCGGCCACTTCATGCTGCTGGACGAGCTGTACCTGAGCCATCGCGCGCGCGGTCGTGGCCGCGGCAAGCAGGCGCTGGCCATCTGCGAACAGCGCGCTCGCGGGCGTGGCGTCAGCCGCCTGCGCCTGGAAGTGAACCACCACAACGAACTGGCCCGGCGCCTGTACCTGGCCAGCGGCTACATCGATGACACCCGCGATCTGCTGACTCTGCCGCTGGACCACCCGCGCCCGGAGGGCATCCTGTGAGCGAGGCCCTGCTGCGCATGCTGCAGCAGCGCGCCGCGCTCAATGCGCTGGTGCGCCGCTTCTTCGCCGAGCGCGACGTGCTGGAGGTGGAGACGCCGATCCTGTCGGTGGCCGGCAACACCGAGCCGAACATCGACAGCTTCCATACCGATTTCACCGGCCATGTCGATGCCGGCGGACGCCGCCGCTGGCTGCGCACCTCGCCGGAGTATCCGCTCAAGCGCCTGCTGGCGGCGGGCGTGGGTGACTGCTACGAACTGGGCCGGGTGTTCCGCAATGGCGAGGCGGGCGGCCGCCACAATCCGGAATTCACCATGCTGGAGTGGTACCGGGTCGGTTGGGACCACCATCGCCTGGTGCAGGAAACCGCCGAGCTGGTTGGCCAGGCGCTGGCCCTGGTCGGGCGCAGTGCGACGCTGCGTGTGCTCAGCTACCGCGAGCTGTTCCAGCAGTACGTGGGCGTGGATCCGTTCGATGCCGATGAGGCTGCGCTGCGTGCCGCGCTGGGCGAGGTGCACATCGACCCGGTCGGGCTGACCCGCGATGACTGGCTGGATCTGCTGATGACCCATCGCATCCAGCCGCACTTCGATGACACAGTGATGACCGTGGTCCATGACTGGCCCGCCAGCCAGGCCGCACTGGCACGCATCCGCGCAGGTACGCCGCCGCTGGCGGAGCGTTTCGAGCTGTACCTGGGTGCAGTGGAACTGGCCAACGGCTATCACGAACTGAACGACGCCCACGAGCAGCGTGCGCGTTTCCAGCGCGACCTGCAGCGCCGCCATGAGCGCGGCCAGGTGCAGCCGGCACTGGACGAAGCATTGCTGGCCGCATTGCCCGCGATGCCTGCCTGCGCCGGCGTGGCGGTGGGTGTCGATCGGTTGCTGATGGCGATGAACCGCACGCCGCGTATCGCCGATGTGCTGGCCTACGACTTCGCCCACGCGTGAGCGCGGTGCGCACGTTCCTGAACATCGAAGACTGAACGGAATTCCGCGTTTCTGCGCTTGCTTCGGTAAGCGGGATGATGCTCTTATCACGGCAGATGCCGGACACTGGCACGCAGTTCATCCATTCCTGCTGGGGAAGGCTTTGGTCAAGTGGTTTGCGGTTGTCGCTGCACCGGTGTACTCCATCGCGCTCTGGGGTGCCTGGCTGCCGTCATCGGCGTCGGCCCAGCAGGCGGGCTATGACGGCGAAGTGGTGACCTGCGAATCGCGCGACATGGGCTGGGTGCATTGCGATATCGACGTCAGCAATGGCATCGACCTTGTGCGCCAGCTGTCCAGCAACAGCTGCATCCGAGGCAGTGAGTGGGGCACCGACCGCAGTGGCGTGTGGGTCACCCTGGGCTGCCGGGCCGAGTTCCGTGCGCGTCGAGCGCAAGGTGCAGCGCCTGCGGCAACGGAAGGCAAGCGCCTGGTCCGCCGTGTGGTGCGCTGCGAATCCAATGGCCGCCCGCAGAGTTGCCCGGTGCGCCTGGACGGTGCGCCGGTGCGCCTGCTGCGCCAGCTCTCGGTGCTGCCGTGCCGCGAAGGGCAGGGCTGGGGCTACAAGCGCAATGAAGTCTGGACCAGCCGTGGTTGCCAGGGCGATTTCGAAGTGGCGGACGAGGACGGCCGTTTTGTCGACGTGCCACGCCGCCTGACCTGCGAGTCGAAGTCGAAGAAGCGCCGCTTCTGTGGCGCGAGCATTTCGGTCGGCGCCGTCGTCACCGAACAGTTGTCCAGCACCCCGTGCGAGGAAGGCAACACCTGGGGCTGGAACCGCAACGGGATCTGGGTGGACGGCGGCTGCCGCGCCGAATTCTCGGTGAATTGAGCCGGGGCAGGCTCCAACCGCGCGGGGCGTGGCCCTACAATGGGGCCATGAACACTGCCTCCGACATCGACTACGCCCGTTACGACCACATCCGCCCGATCCTCTGGACCGGCGATGCCCTGCAACTGCTGGACCAGCGCAAGCTGCCGTTCGTGGTCGAGCACGTGGTCTGCCATGACAGTGACGAGGTTGCCGCCGCCATCCACGCGCTGACCGTGCGTGGCGCGCCGGCCATCGGCATTGCTGCGGCCTGGGGCGTGGTGCTGGCCGCACGTGACGTGCAGGCCGCTGATGGCGCGCATGCGCTGCAGCAGCTGGAGCCGGCGCTGCAGCGCTTGAACGCGTCGCGCCCGACCGCTGTCAACCTGGCCTGGGCGCTGGCGCGCATGCGCCGCTGCCTGAACGCCGCTGGCGCCGACTGGAAGGCCGCGCTGGAAGCGGAGGCGCAGGCCATCGCCGAGGAAGACCTGGCGGCCAACCGCCACATGGGCGCGCTGGGCGCCGGCCTGATCGAGGCCGGCAGCGGCGTGCTGACCCATTGCAACACCGGCTCGCTGGCCACCGCCGGCTTCGGTACCGCGTTGGGCGTGATCCGTGCCGGCATGGCCCAGCACCGCATTGCCCGCGTGTTCGCCGGCGAGACCCGGCCGTGGCTGCAGGGCGCGCGCCTGACGGTGTGGGAGCTGCAGCAGGATGGCATCGACGCCACCCTGATTGCCGATTCGGCCGCCTCACACCTGATGAAGACCGGTGCGGTGCAGTGGGTGATCGTGGGTGCCGACCGTATCTGTGCCAACGGCGATACCGCCAACAAGATCGGTACCTACCAGCTGGCCATTGCCGCCCGCCATCACGGGGTCAAGTTCATGGTGGTGGCGCCGTCCTCGACCGTGGACATGGAAACCGTGGACGGCAGCCAGATCGAGATCGAGCAGCGTGACCCGGGCGAGCTGTATGGCGTGGGCGGGACCCGCACCGTGGCCGAAGGCATTGCCGCCTGGAACCCGGTGTTCGACGTCACTCCGGGCGAGCTGATCGATGCCATCGTGACCGAGCGCGGGGTGATCCTGAACCCGACCGCCGACAACATGCGCGCCGCCTTCGGCGGCTGAGGCGGGCAGGGTCGCGGATGTCTGTAGAGCCGAGCCCACGCTCGGCTCAGCCAGCAAATCCGCCGCAGCCGAGCATGGGCTCGGCGCTACAGGGGCGGTATGGGGCCCTAAGTTCCTGATTTGTGCCGGTAAAATCCCCGTAAAGGGAGGCGGAAAACGGCCTGTTGTGGTAGTATCCACAGGTTGAATCGAGGTTCCGGCACGACCCCCTCCCGCAGAGGGCTGCGCCGGACTGGACCGCTACCAGACAACGGAACCCGAATGGCAGAAACCGCCAAGGAAATCATCCAGGTCAACCTGGAAGACGAGATGCGCAAGAGCTACCTCGATTACGCCATGAGCGTGATCGTGGGCCGCGCGCTCCCGGATGCGCGCGACGGCCTCAAGCCGGTGCATCGCCGCGTGCTGTTCGCGATGAACGAGTTGAACGCGCACAGCAACAAGCCCTACTTCAAGTCGGCACGTATCGTCGGTGACGTCATCGGTAAGTACCACCCGCATGGCGATCAGTCGGTGTACGACACGCTGGTGCGCCTGGCACAGCCGTTCTCGCTGCGCTACATGCTGGTCGATGGCCAGGGTAACTTCGGCTCCATCGACGGCGACTCCGCCGCAGCGATGCGATACACCGAAGCGCGCATGTCGCGCCTCGCGCATGAGCTGATGGCCGACATCGACAAGGAAACCGTCGATTTCCAGCCCAACTACGACGAAAAGGAACTGGAGCCGACGGTCATGCCGACCCGGTTCCCGAACCTGCTGGTCAATGGTTCGGCCGGTATCGCGGTGGGCATGGCGACCAACATCCCGCCGCACAATCTGAGCGAATCGATCAACGCCTGCATCGCGCTGATCGACAACCCGGAAATCGACGTCGACGGCCTGATGGAATACATCCCGGGCCCGGATTTCCCGACCGCCGGCATCATCAATGGCACCGCCGGCATCGTCGCCGGCTACCGCACCGGCCGTGGCCGCGTGCGCATCCGTGCCAAGGCCGATATCGAAGTGGCCGACAACGGCCGCGAATCGATCATCGTCACCGAGATTCCTTACCAGGTGAACAAGGCGCGTCTGATCGAGAAGATCGCCGAGCTGGTCAAGGAAAAGAAGATCGAAGGCATCAGCGAGCTGCGCGATGAGTCCGACAAGGACGGCATGCGCATCTACATCGAGATCAAGCGCGGTGAATCTGCCGAGGTTGTGCTGAACAACCTGTACCAGCAGACGCAGATGGAATCGGTGTTCGGCATCAACATGGTGGCGCTGGTCGATGGCCGCCCGCAGTTGATGAACCTCAAGCAGATGCTGGAGGCGTTCGTCCGCCACCGTCGCGAAGTGGTCACCCGCCGCACCGTGTTCGAGCTGCGCAAGGCGCGTGCCCGTGCCCACGTGCTGGAAGGCCTGACCGTCGCGCTGGCCAACATCGACGAGATGATCGAACTGATCAAGACCTCGCCGAACCCGAACGAGGCACGCGAGCGCATGCTGGCGCGCGTGTGGGAGCCGGGCCTGGTCGGTGCGATGCTGGGCGCCGCCGGTGCCGAAGCCTCGCGTCCGGAAGACCTGCCCAAGGGCGTGGGCCTGATCGAGGGCGGCTACCAGCTGACCGAGATCCAGGCCACCCAGATCCTGGAAATGCGCCTGCACCGCCTGACCGGGCTGGAGCAGGACCGCCTGACCGACGAGTACAAGCAGCTGCTGGAAGTGATCGCCGGGCTGATCCACATCCTGGAAGACCCCGACCGCCTGCTGCAGGTGATCCGCGAAGAGCTGGTCAGCGTCAAGGCCGAGTTCGGCGACGAGCGTCGTACCGAGATCCGCCACAGCGAAGAAGACCTGGACATCCTCGACCTGATCGCGCCGGAAGACGTGGTGGTCACCGTGTCGCACGCCGGTTACGTGAAGCGCCAGCCGGTGAGCGTGTACCGCGCGCAGCGCCGTGGCGGCCGTGGCCGCAGTGCGGCGGCGACCAAGGAAGAGGATTTCATCGAACAGCTGTGGCTGGTCAACACGCATGACACGCTGCTGACCTTCACCAGTTCGGGCAAGGTGTTCTGGCTGCCGGTCTACCAGCTGCCCGAAGCCGGTTCCAACGCTCGTGGCCGTCCGATCATCAACTGGATTCCGCTGGAACCGGGCGAACGCGTGCAGGCCGTGCTGCCGGTGCGCGAGTACGCCGATGGCCAGTTCGTGTTCTTCGCCACGAAGAACGGTACGGTCAAGAAGACCCCGCTGGGCGAGTTCGCCTTCCGTCTGGCCCGCGGTAAGATCGCGATCAACCTCGACGAGGGCGACGCGCTGGTTGGCGTCGGCCTGACCGACGGCGAGCGCGACATCCTGCTGTTCGCCTCCAACGGCAAGACCGTGCGCTTCGGCGAGGACAAGGTCCGCTCGATGGGCCGTACCGCGACCGGCGTGCGTGGCATCAAGATGCCGGCCGGCGAGGAAGTGGTCAGCCTGATCGTGGCCGAAAGTGCCGGTGGCATCGAGGACGAGAACGAGGACGACAACGGTGTCGAAGAAGCCGCCGCCAATGGCGATGCGGTGATCGACGGCGCTGACGACGCCAGCGTGCAGTACATCCTCACCGCCACCGAGAACGGCTATGGCAAGCGCACCCCGCTGCCGGACTACCCGCGCAAGGGCCGTGGTACGCAGGGCGTGATCGGCATCCAGACCACCGAGCGCAACGGCAAGCTGGTCGCCGCGGTGCTGATGGGCTCCAGCGACGAAGTCCTGCTGATCTCCGATGGCGGCACCCTGGTGCGTACGCGTGGCTCGGAAATCAGCCGCGTCGGCCGCAACACCCAGGGCGTCACCCTGATCCGCCTGTCCAAGGACGAGAAGCTGCAGGCGGTGGAGCGCATGGATGCCTCGATCGACGAGGACGAGGACGAGGTGGCGGCTGCCGCCCCGGCCACGACCGACGGCGCCCCGGCTGCGGCCAACAGCGAGGACGCCGCTCAGGAGTGATCCTGCCGCGAGCCTGAGGTACCCGACGACGCCGGCCCTGTGCCGGCGTCGTCGTATCCGGACGCCACACATACGCGCGCGCTTCACGCCGGCGGTGGGATAAGGGCGCATGCTGCCCCCGGAGATCGACGATGTCCGTCACGCCGCCGTCCGATCCTGCTCCTGTCCGAACCCCGCGCCATCCGCTGGTGACCGTGCTGTCGCTGTTGCTGGTCGTGCTCGGCCTGGTCATCGGCGGGCTCGGCGCATGGCTGCTCAGCCTTGGCGGCTCGGCGTACTACGCCATCGCCGGGCTCGGCCTGCTGGCCAGCGGCCTCCTGCTGTTCGGCAACCGTCGCAGCGGCGCGCTGCTGTACGCGCTGGTGTTCATCGGCACACTGCTGTGGACCTGGTGGGAGTCGGGCAGCGACTACTGGCGTTGGGTGCCGCGCCTGGGCCTCGTTACGGCCCTGGGCATCGTGGTGGCGCTGCTGGCACCGACCCTGCGCGAACCGGTGTCCAAGCGCCTGTCGCGCAGCGTGGCGGGCGTGCTGATGCTGGTGTTCGTAGCTGCCTTCGGCCTGGCCTTTGCGCCGCATGGTGAAGTGGACGGGCACCTGCCGTTCCCGGAAGGCGCGGTCAGCGCCGGACTGGAACCTACGCGCGATACCACGGGCCTGCAGCCGGCTGACCAGCCCGCCGAGGGCGACTGGCCGGCGTGGGGCCGCAGCAATGCGGCCACCCGCTATTCGCCGCTGCAGCAGATCACCCCGGCCAATGTGGCCACGCTGCAGCCGGCCTGGCAGTTCCGTACCGGCGATATGCCGAAGAAGCGCTGGGGCGCGGAAACCACGCCGCTGAAGATTGGCGATCGCCTGTACCTGTGCACCGCGCGCAACCGCCTGATCGCACTCGACGCCGCCAGCGGCAAGGAGCTGTGGCGGTTCGATCCAAAGGTGAAGGATGCTTCGATTCCCTATACCGCTGCCTGTCGCGGTGTGAGCTATTACGAGCAGCCCAGCACGCCGACCGTTGCTGATGCGGCATTGGCCGATGTCGCCGCTGATCTGGCGCTGCCGGAACCGCCGCCCAGCATCACCCGCAGTGTTGCACCGGGCAGTCGTCCGGCATGCTGGGCGCGCATCATCGAAGGCACGCTGGACGGTCGCATCATCGCGGTGGACGCGGACAGCGGCCGTCCCTGCGCGAATTTCGGTAACAACGGCCAGGTCGACATCACCCTGGGCATGGGCGAGGTGCCACCGGGTTACGTGTCGATCAACTCGCCGCCGGCCATCGTGCGCGGCGTGATCGTGACCGGTCATCAGGTGCTCGACGGACAGCGCCGCGATGCGCCCTCGGGCGTGATCCAGGCCTACGATGCCATCACCGGCAAGCTGCGCTGGGCATGGGACATGGACCAGCCCGAGCGCAGCGGCTTGCCGCCGCGCGAGCAGACCTATACGCGCGGCACACCCAACATGTGGACCACCGCCACCGGTGATGAAGCACTGGGGCTGGTCTACCTGCCGCTGGGCAATTCTGCGGGAGACTATTGGAGTGGCTCGCGCACGGAGAGCCAGAACCGCTATGCAACCTCGCTGGTGGCGATCGACGTGGCCACCGGCAAGCCGGTCTGGCATTTCCAGGCGGTGCGCAAGGATGTGTGGGACTACGACCTGGGTTCGCAGGCCAGCCTGATCGACTACCCGACGGCGGCGGGCAAGGTGCCGGCGATCCTGTTGCCGACCAAGCAGGGCGACCTCTATATCCTCGATCGCCGCAACGGCCAGCTGCTTACCGCCGCCGAAGAGCGCAAGGTGCCGGTCGGCGGCGTCGAACCCGAGCAGCGTTCACCCACCCAGCTGTTTTCGCTGTACCACACGCTGCGCCGCGAACATGACCTGACCGAGCGCGACATGTGGGGCATCACCCCGATCGACCAGCTGGTCTGCCGCATCCAGTTCCGCAAGGCGTACTACGAAGGCTTCTACACGCCGCCGAGCAGCGAGCGCCATTCCATCGAGTACCCTGGCTACAACGGCGGCTCGGACTGGGGCAGCGTGTCCATCGATACGCGCCGCGGCGTGATCGTGGCCAACTACAACGACATGCCCAACTACAACCGGCTGGTGCCACGCGCCGAGGCCGACCGGCTGGGCTGGCTGCCACGCGAGAAGATCCGGTTCGACAAGGGCGGTGCAGAAGGCGCGGGCGACCCGCAGGTGGGCACGCCGTATGGCATCCAGGTCAACGCTGGTTGGCGGCTGCCGTTCACCGGCCTGCTGTGCAAGCAGCCGCCCTATGGCGGTATCCGTGCCATCGACCTGCGTACCGGCAAGCTGCTGTGGGACCGTCCATTCGGCAGTGCGCGCGGCAACGGACCGTTCGGCATCCGTTCCGGCCTGCCGATCGAGATCGGCACGCCGAACAATGGTGGTTCGGTGATCACCGCCAGCGGCCTGATCTTCATCGCCGCCGCCACAGATGACCTGCTGCGCGCCATCGACCTGAAGACCGGCAAGGAGCTTTGGCATGCCAAGCTGCCTGCCGGCGGCCAGGCCAACCCGATGGTGTACGAGCAGGGTGGGCGCCAGTACGTGGTGATCATGGCCGGGGGCCACCATTTCATGGAAACCCCGAACGGCGATTATGTGATGGCGTTTGCGTTGCCCAGGTAACCGCAATGGGGGCGATGATCCACCCCCATTGCATGACGCTGGATCACACCGTCACCACCACCTTGCCGATCTGCTCGTTCGATTCCAGGTAACGGTGTGCCTCCTGGATCTGCGCAAACGGGAACACCTTGGCAATCTTTGGCGCCAGCGTGCCCTTGTCCAGGCCATCGACGATGAACGCCTTGGCGCGGGCCAGTGCGGCATCGTCAGAAACGATTTCCGAGTACAGATAGCCCTTCAGCGTCAGCGACTTGCCCAGCACGTTGAACAGCGGGAACGGCGTGGGTTCGCTGCTCAGCGCGCCGTACTCCAGCAGGATGCCGGCACGGGCCATCGCTTCGGTGAGCGGCACGAACTGCGGGCCACCGATCGGATCGAACACCACACGGGCACCGGCACCGCCGGTGATGCGCGCCACTTCGGTCACCAGATCCTGCTCCTGGGTGGCGATGACGTGGGCGGCACCGGCATCGAGCAAGGCTTGGCGCTTGCCCGGGCCACGGGTGACCGCGATCGGCGTGGCGCCTACTGCATTGGCGATCTGGATGGCGGCCAGGCCGACGCTGCTGCTGGCGGCGGTAATGATGACGAAATCCCCGGCGGCCAGATGAGCCTGTTCCAGCAGCGCGCCCCAGGCGGTGACGTACTGCATCCACACCGCGGCCGCCGTTTCAAAGTCCAACGCCTGTGGGTGCTTGACCACCAGTCGTGCCGGCACGTTGGCCAGCTCGCCATAGGTGCCCCAGCGCGCGATGTCCAGTGGCGGTATCACGCTGACCGCATCGCCAGCAGTGAAGCCGCTCACCGCACTGCCGACCGCTTCGATCACGCCAGCGGCCTCATAGCCCAGCCGGCTGGGGAACTGCGCTTCCTGCAGATAGGCGCCGTTGCGGAACATCACCTCGGCGCGGTTCAGGCCGATTGCCTTCACCCGGATCTGGACTTCGTCAGGGGCGGGGGCGGGAACGTCGATATCGTCGATGCGCAGCACATCGGCACTGCCATATTCGTGGATGCGGACAATCTGGCTCATGGGGGCTCCGAGGAAGGGCCGACGAGGGCGTCGGCGAAAGGGTCACGGCTACTGTGCGCGTAGTCTGCATCCAGAATAAGGGGTAATCTGGTGTTTCATTGAAGAACAATTGTTTGCAATGGACCTGATCGCTCCCCTGCGGACCTTCGCCAAGGTGGCCGAGGTCGGCTCCTTCGCCGCCGCTGCCGAGGCACTGGACCTGTCGCCGCAGCTGGTCGGCAAGCATATCCAGGCGCTGGAGCAGCACCTGGGCATGCGCCTGCTCAACCGCACCACGCGCAAGCAGAGCCTGACCGACTTCGGCCAGGCCTACCTTGCGCGGGCGCGGGTGATCCTGGAGGAAGTGGAGGGCGCCGAGCAATTGGCGGAAGTGGCGCGTGGACGGCCGATGGGGCGCCTGCGCATCAGCGCGCCGGTCACCTTCGGCGTGCACGCACTGGGCCCGGCGGTGGTGGCTTACATGCAGCAGTACCCGGATGTGCAGGTCGATCTGAATCTGTCCAACAGCTTGGTGGACATCGTCGAGGACGGCTACGACCTGGTGTTCCGTACCGGTGACCTGGCCGACAGCGGGCTGGTGGCGCGACGGCTGGGGCCGTATCCGCTCGTCCTATGTGCCTCGCCGGACTACCTGGCTTCGCGCCCGGCCATCACCCATCCCAATGACCTGAGCCGCCACGAGTGCCTGGGCTTCGCGCATTCGATCATCCGCACACGCTGGAGTTTCCGCGATGCCGATGGCAGCGTGCTGACCGTGCCGGTGTCCAGTCGCTTCATGGTCAACCAGGCCGAGCCGCTGCTGACAGCGGCCGTGGGTGGGCTGGGATTGATCCTGCAGCCCTACGAAATGCTTGCCGCTGCGCTGGCGCGTGGTGAACTGGTGGAAGTGCTGCCGGACCACGTGCCGGTATCGACGTGGATCAACCTGGTGTATCCGCGCGACCGCCAGCTGACGCCCAAGCTGCGCAGCTTCCTGGACTTCTGCGTGGCGCGTTTCACAGAGCAGACGATGGCAAGGCGATAGCGTGGCATCGATCAGCATTCCTGTGCTCCCATGCGAAGGACTCGCCCCGTGATGTCTCTCCCGTTGCCGCAGCATGCCGCCCGCGTCCTGCTGCTGGCGTCATTTTCCAGCGCCAGCGTGCTTGCGCAGCAGACGCCTGCGCAGGCGTTGGCCGAGTGGGAGGTGCAAGGGCGCGCGGATGGCCTGGCGCGACCTGATACTGAATGCCAGGATTTCCTGCAGGCAATGGGCCGGAAGCCTCCGGAACTGCAGTATGTAAGCTGCAGCCAGGATGACGTGTCCTACATCAAGCCGATGGAGGCCCACTATCGTGTTTCAGGCGCGCAAGCGGCGCAGGTCGAAGCCTATCTGCACACGGCATTCGGCCTGCCTGCATTGCGCTACGTCTGTTGTGGCTGGAGCAACGGCGCACCCTACTACTGGCGCGAAGGTCCGGATGCGGTGAGGTATCAGATCGGCATGGGGGTGGAATCGCTGCCGTACGAACGGGGCCAATGGCATAGCATCGAGGCATTCAACGTCACCGTCGAGGTGGTGCGGCAGCGTCCCTAGCGTGGATGCGGCGGGCCGATCCATCGTCTAGGATGCGCCCAGGGATACCCGCAAAGGAATTGCCATGAGGGCTGTTGGACGCCTGTTTCTCTGCAATGCGCTGGCCTGTTTGGTCCTGGTGACCGCCTCGGCATTTCCGGCAGTTGGCGCAGCATCTTCCGAGCGGGAACATCCACGCGCGCGGGATGCCATCGATGACTGGCTTGCCGCCTTCAATGCGGGCAGCCTCGAGGGGTTGCAGGCATTCGCCGACAGATATGCCAAGCAGGAGGGCAGCACGCCCAAGGACTATCTCGAGTTCCGCGAGAGCACGGGCCCGCTGAGCGTTCTGGAAACACTCGAGCGCGCGCCCAGCCAGGCGAAGGTGCTGGTGATGGGCCAGCTGAGCGAACGTGCGATGTGGGTGACGGCGGTCATGGACCCGGCCAACCCGTCGCACGTGAAGCAGTTCCAGATCGAGGGCACTGAAACGCCAGACAAATACAAGCCGGCACGGGTTGCATTGCCTGCGCTGATGGCTGATGCCGCGGCAAGGCTGGAGGCGCTGCGGGCGCAGGACGCGCTGTCGGGTGCATTGCAGGTGGCGCAGAATGGCAAGGTGCTGCTGGACTGGCGCGGTGGCGATGCCGATCGCACCGCTGGCATTCCAGTGGACGTGGATACACAGTTCCGCCTTGCGTCCTCCAACAAGATGTTCACCGCAGTGGCCGTCCTGCAGCTGGTGCAGGACGGCAAGCTCAGTCTCGATGACACGATCGGCAGTTGCCTGCCGGACTATCCGAACAAGGCCGTTGCCAACAGCGTAACCGTTCGCCAGCTGCTGTCACACACCAGTGGCCTGGGCGACTTCTTCGGCGACGATTTCGAACAGTATTCCGCGTCGTTGAAGACGCTGGATGACTACGTGCGGCACTTTGCCAAGGATGCGCCGCAATTCACGCCAGGCAACCAGGACAGCTACTCGAACTATGGCTTCATCGTGCTTGGGCGGATCATCGAGGTCGTCTCCGGGCAGTCGTACTACGCCTATGTGGAGCAACACATCCTGCGCCCGGCGGGCATGATGGGCACCGGCTTCGAACCGGAAACAGTGAACGTCCCGCAGCGTGCCGTCGCCTACACGAAGAAGGACGGGCAATGGGTCCGTGAAACGAAGTCGCTGCCCTGGCGCGGCATGTCAGCCGGTGGTGGCTACAGCGCGGTGGGCGACATGGTGAAGTTCGCCGAGGCATTGCGCAGTGGAAAGCTGGTCTCACCTGCATTGCTGCAGCAGGCCACCACGGCGCAGAACCACAAGGGCTGGTATGGATTCGGCTTCGTGGTGCAGGGCAAGGGCAGGGAGCACCAGTACGGCCACGAAGGCGGTGCGCCCGGATCGAACAGTGCCATCGTGGTGATGCCCGCACAGGGCTATGTGATCGTTGGCCTGGCCAATGTCGATCCGGATGCGATCAGCAACGTGGTCAACTACATCGCGCGAAGAGTGCCGTTGTAGCCCCGAGCGACTGTGCTGCAGCGATGTTGACGCTGGGGCAGTTGGCGGACCAGAATCGGGCCATGAGCCGATTCCTTCCCGTGGTGTGTCTGGTCGCCAGCATGGTGCTCCTGCTGCGCGGGGTGCACGTGATACTCAGGGGTGTCCCGGCGATGGCCAGCGAAGGTACCAGTGCTGCGTATGCACAAGGCTACCTGCATGGACAGGCAGCAGCCGGGTGGGTGTTGATTTCCGCTGCGGTAGCCTGTGCACTCATTGCCTGGTACCGGGCGCGCGCCAGGAAGTGAGAGACGGGCGCATCAGCGCGGCACCCGCACCATCTTCGTCATCAAGTGTTCCACCACGCCCGCCGGGTCCGCAGTGCGGCCCACATGCGTGCTCGACATCTGCACAACCGAACTGCGCTTGGCGGTAAGGAAATGGAAGCGCGCTCGCGCGGGCAGCTGCGCGATGGGGCCGGCGCTGGCGTCGCCGCGGCAGATGGCCACGATCGCATCCAGCCACGGCTGCAGCGCCTCCTGGTCCAGCGCCGGCGCGAAGGCGCGCAGGCGCGCAGGATCGATCTCGATGGCCGCCTCCAGATGACGCGCGCCAGGACAGGAGACGATCACCCCGACGTTGATGAATTCCTCGCGTTCCACCCGCGGTACCACGCGGATGACCGCGTAGTCATATGTGTGCAGCGTGGGCACGGATGGCCTCCTGCACGAACACCGCACGCACTTTCAGGCGATGCTTGAGATAGTCGATGTAGCCTTGGCGATAGGCCTGCGGACTGGCGAATGCCGGCTCGTTGACCAGCCAGCTGTCCGGCACCAGGCCGACGATGCGCTCGATCTCGGCATCGGTCAGGCGCGCGGCCAGTTCGGCATCCACCTCGGCGATGCGGCTGGCGAACGACAGCAGCACGTGGTCGCGGATCAGCACGAACGGCTTTTCGCAGGCATCGCCGGCGTTGGCCCAGTCGTGATGGAAGTACATGGCCGCACCGTGATCGATCAGGTACAGCTTTCGATGCCACACCATCAGGTTCGGATTGCGCGTGGTGCGATCGACATTGCTGGTGAGCGCATCGAACCAGACGATGCGCGAGGCCAGATCGGCATCCACCGGCATCGCCGCCGGGTCGTAGTTGATCGCACCGGGCAGGTAGTCCAGGCCCAGGTTCAGGCCCTCGCTGGCACGGATCAGCTCCTGGATTTCCGGGTCCGGTTCGGTGCGGGCGAACTCGCGGTCCAGCTCCACGAACAGGATTTCCGGAATCGGCAGGCCCAGCGTGCGCGCCATTTCGCCGGCGATCAGCTCGGCGATCAGCGCCTTCGGGCCCTGGCCTGCGCCACGGAACTTCAGCACGGCCATGCCGTCGTCGTCGGTCTCGACCACGGCCGGCAGGGAGCCACCTTCCCGCAAGGGAGTGATGTAGCGGAGGGCATGTACGGTGCGCATGGGGGCATTCTAGCGTGGTGCAGGTGCAACCCCCTGATCGGCGAGGACCGAGTTCGGCCTTCACCTGTCCCTTCCGCCTGCGATGGCAGCATCGTGCTCCAGGAACCCTTGGGTTCATGGGCGTACTGGCACTCTCGATGCAGAGGCTTCAGGCCGGGCACCTGCTCGGCTGCCAGCGACGCGCACTGCGAAGCGGAAACCTCATCCACGATGTCCTGCAGGCTACGGAGGTGCACCGATGAGCGACGAATTCACTCCCATGCTGCCGCCCTTGGACGACGCCAAGGTCGAGGAAATGATCGGCAAGGTCGTACTGGTAGGGGTGACCCGCTATGGCGGCGACGGCCAGGTAAAGGGGCTGGAGCAGTATGCCGGCACGGTGCTGCGCATCAGCGCCGACGAGGGCGTGGTGCTGGCCGACGAGAATGATGGCCACGAGCGCTACCTGCCGCCGATGCTGGACCAGTACCAGCCAGCCGAGCCCGGGGAGTACCGCATGCACACCAGTGGCATGATCGTGGTCGACCCCGACTACCTGGCCACCTGGGACCTGCACGCGCAGCAGTAGTGCCAAGCCATGCCTGGCAGGTGCCGGCAGTTCCCCGGCACCTCCCGGAGCTGCACTTTGCCCCATCCGGCCACTAGCCCTTCCGGCCCATTCACGACAACCCCTGCGGTGCTAGATTCGGGTCCATGCCCGATTCCGGGTACCCATTCACACTCCAGGGGATAAGGATGCTGATCCGTCGAACCTCTCTGGCGGCGGCCGTTGCCGTCGCCACCGTCGGCCTGCTGGCCGCTGGCCCGGCGCTTGCGGACTACGCCAAGCCGCCGGAACACCTGCTCAAGGTGCTGAAAGCACCGCCGCCGCCGGCGCCGAACGTGGCCCCGGGCGGCCAGCGCCTGCTGCTGACCACCGCGCAGACCTACCCGTCAATCAGCCGCGTCGCCCAGCCGTACCTGAAGCTGGCCGGCGTGCGCCTGGAACCGAAGAACCGCAGCCGCCATGACACCCCCGGTGGCTACGGCATTCCGGCCTGCGTGGCCGACTTCACCCTGGTCGATATCGGCAGCGGCAAGGAGACCAAGGTCAACCTGCCGCAGGGCTGCGCCACCGGCGCGCTGTGGTCGGCCGATGGCAGCCACTTCGCCTTCCAGAATGCGGTCGATACCAGCGTGCAGCTGTGGGTGGGCGATGCGGCCACCGGCCAGGTGAAGCAGGTGCCGAACGTGCAGCTGAACCCGATCTTCGGCTACACCGTGCAGTGGCTGGGCGGCAGCCAGAATCTGCTGGTGAAGCTGGTCCCGGCCAATCAGGGCCCGGCGCCGTCCAATGGCGGCGTGCCGACCGGTCCGGATGCGCAGGAGTCGCTGGGCAGCAGCGGCGAAAGCAGCACCTACGAAGCCCGCGACACGCTGACCAGCGTCCATGACGAGAAGCTGTTCGCCTATTACGGTACTTCGCAGCTGGCCGTGGTCGATACCGTCGCCAACCGCGTGCGCCCGGTCGGGCAACCGGCGCTGTTCAATGAAGTCAGCGCCGCGCCCGATGGCGTGCACGTGCTGACCGAATCGATCAAGGCACCGTATTCGCATGCGGTGACCTACCAGCGCTTCGCCAACGACGTGGCCGTGCTGGACATCGCCAGCGGCAAGTCCACGCCGATCGCCAGCCTGCCGCTGGCCGACCGCGTGCCGGTGCACGGCGTACCGGAAGGTCCGCGCGGTTTCGACTGGCGTGCCACCGATCCGGCCACCCTGGTCTATGCCGAAGCGCTGGACAAGGGCGACTGGAAGGTCAACGTGCCGCATCGCGATCGCGTGCTGATGCTGAAGGCGCCGTTCAACGGCAAGCCGGTCGAGATCACCCGCACCGCACAGCGCTTCGAAGGCTTCGCATGGACCGCCGATCCGGCCGTGGCGTTCCAGTTCGAGAACGACGAGAACCGCCACTGGATGCAGACCCGCATCGTCGATGTGGACCAGCCGAAGAAGGAAGGCCGCCTGCTGTGGGACATGTCCAGCGATGAGCTGTACGGCAACCCCGGCAACCTGGTCTTCACCCGCCTGCCGAATGGCGCGCAGGTCGTGCGCCGTGAGGGCAACCATGTGTTCCTCAGCGGCCGTGGCGCGTCGCCGCAGGGCGACCGTCCGTTCCTGGACCGCCTGGACCTGGGCACGCTGAAGAGCGAGCGCTTGTTCCGCAGCAGTGCCGATGCCTACGAACAGTTCCTCGGTTTCAGCAACACGCCGGGGCGCTACCTGACCTGGCACCAGTCGGTGATCGATCCGCCGAATGCCTTCATTCGGCAGCAGGGTGAGGCGGTGGCCGACGCGAAGGCCGGCGAGGCGCAGTTCGCGTCCACCACGACCGCGCTGACCAAGCTGGTCGACCCGACCCCGGAAGTGCGCCAGATCAAGAAGCAGCTGGTGACCTACAAGCGCGCCGACGGCGTGGACCTGTCGTTCACCCTGTACACGCCGCCGGGCTACAAGGAGGGCCAGCGCGTGCCGGCGATCCTGTATGCGTACCCGGCCGACTTCGCCAACGCCGCGCAGGCCGGCCAGGTATCCGGTTCGCAGCAGACCTTCACCCGCCTGCAGCCGTACCGCCTGATGCTGCTGGCCGGCTACGCGATCATCGACAACGCCTCGTTCCCGATCGTGGGTGACCCGAAGAACGCCTACGACACCTACCTGGAGCAGCTGGAAGCCGACGCCAAGGCGGCGGTGGACAAGGCCGTGGACATGGGCGTGGTCGACCGCAACCGCATCGGCGTGACCGGTCACAGCCATGGCGGCCTGATGACCGCCAACCTGATTGCGCACACCAAGCTGTTCAAGGCCGGTGTGGCGACCAGCGGTTCGTACAACAAGACCTTCACCCCGTTCGGCTTCCAGAACGAACGCCGCTCGGTCTGGCAGGCGCAGGACGTGTACCTGAAGGCCTCGCCGTTCTTCTATGCCGACAAGATCAAGCTGCCGCTGCTGCTGGTCCACGGCGAGGACGACGCCAACCCGGGCACCGAGCCGTTCCAGTCGCGCAAGCTCTACCAGGCCATCCGCGGCAACGGCGGCACCACCCGCCTGGTGATGCTGCCGAACGAACCGCACTGGTACACCGCATTGGAATCGAACGAGCAGCTGGTGGCGGAAATGCTGAACTGGTTCGACACCTACGTGAAGAACGCCAAGTAGCGTCGAGCCTGCTCGACCGCTTTGCAGAAGGCCGCCTTCGGGCGGCCTTCCTGCATCCTGCTGTAGAGCCGAGCCCACGCTCGGCTATCCGTTGGCCTGTAAACAGTTGCAGGTGCTATGCAATCAACTGTGGAGACTCGGTAACGACGTGTTACCGGCACATTCGCACGCCGCGCAAATGGTCTAGGCTGAACCTGATAGCTCGTTCCAGGTCGGTGCAATGAAAGCCATCCTTCTTGCTGCAACGTTGTCCTTGGTCCTGGTCTCAACTGCAGGTGCGCAGCCATTGCCCACCGAATTGGCGCAGCTGGGGATCATCGCCGGCATGCCTTACGCCAAGGCCAAGCGCCTGCTGGATGCCGCAGGCTGGCGGGCAAAACCTGCGCAGGGCGCGCCGGAGTCGCTGGACGGCTTTCCGGAAGTCGGATGCCAGAAGGATGGAAAGCAATGTGCGACGATCTTCGAAAAGGACGGTCAACAGATCGCGGTGCGGCTGGGCACTACCCTGGCAGGGCAGCCGTTCGTGCAGAGCGCTGACTGAGTACCCGCCCTCACGCCAGCGGTAGGCGGTCCTGCGCGCGCGACAGCCGGTCATGCAGGTCGCGCACATGTTCTGCCTTGGCATGCACCCGGGTGGTATCGCCGAAACTGCGTAGATAAGCGCAGGCCGCGAAGCCGGCGCTCTTCTTTTGGTACTCGGCAATCCAGGCCAGACGATCCGGGTTGTTGGCCTGTTCGGCGGACCACGCGGCCACCGGCGGGCGGATGCGATAACGCAGGCCGACGCGCCACGGCTTCGGTGTCAGCCGCGCACGGAAGCAGTGCTGCAGTCGGCACATGCGCGCGTACAAGGTGTCGGTGCCCAGTGCCTTGAAGAACGCCTGCAGCTGCTCGTCCTCGGGCGAGAAGGTGGCATGCATCGCCAGCACGCGCAGTCCCGCAGGCGTGCAGTAAGCGCGCAGATGCCAGTCGGGGTGTTGTTCGCTGAAGACTTCCACGCGCCGCAGCGCAAGCCTTTCGGCACCCCCGGCGGCGGCCAGACGCTGCCTGCGGCGCAACAGCAATGCGGCATTGACCAGAACTACCGCCGCCACGCCCAGCACCAGCCCCACCAGCCAGTGCCACAGCAGCGTGCCAGTGACGGCGCCGGCAAGCAGCACGACCGCCGCAACAATGGCCGGCATCACGCAGCCGGCTGGCGGCTGCGCATGGTCGATGTCGGCGAACAGCACGTCCGGGCTGTTGAGGCACAGTGCGCCATAGCTGTTGCGGGTGATGATGACGTCGCCGTCGCGCTGCACGATCTGCTCGCGGATCGGCACGCCCTCCACGCCGTAGTTGCTGCGCACTTCGCGGCGCGGCAGCGCCTGCCCGGCGAGGATGGCATTGAGGGCTTCGTTGGCGCGGCGGTCGGCGTGCACCTGCGCCTCTGCAGGGCCTTCGTCGGACCAGCCGAAGCGGCGCACCACCACCGGCCGGCCACGGAAGCGGGCCTGCAGGCGGGCTTCAGCCCAGTACGCGGGAACGATCATCATCGCGGGGTGCTCCATCTTCCGTGGCAGGTGCCGAATCGAGTCTGGCACAGCGCCGGAGTGCCCGCATCTGCTTGCTGCGGCGGCCGGGCCGGGGTGATAGATTGCGCGCTTCGCCTGCACTCCACCAAGGACGGAGCGATGTCCATGATCCTGCGCGGCCTGTTGGCCCTGGCCTGTGCCGGGGCAGTTGGCATGGCCACGGCGGCGGTACCGGCCGGGCCTCAGATTGTCACTGACGATGTCAGTCGCTTCTACGCGCTGTACGACAACGCAGGTGGCAAACCCAGCGTTGCGCAGTTGCGTGGATACATGGCCGAGGGTTCGGCGGGCCTGGCCGAACTGGCGAAGGCGCGCCGGGTCACCCCCGAGCGCATTGCCGAGTCCATCGCCAACCAGCCGGAACTGTATGCGCAGGGACGAAGCTGCCTGGCCGAACTGCCAGCGGTGAAACAACGCCTGACGCAGGTGTTTTCCAACCTGCAGGCGATCTACCCGCAGGCTGTGTTTCCGCCGGTGACCATCGCGGTGGGCCGTGGCCGTCCGGTCGGGCTGACCTCGAAAAGCGGGGTGATCATCGGCCTGGAAGCGCTGTGCGCAGCCGATTTCATGAATCCCAATGTGCAGGACCGCTTCGTGCACGTGATTGCGCACGAGTACGTGCACATCCAGCAGACGGGCCTGACCGACTTCGAGCCGGGCGACCCGCATGCGACGGTGCTGCGTGTTTCGCTGGGGGAGGGCATCGCCGAGTTCATCGCCGAACTGATTTCCGGCAACGTCGGCAACGGGCGCCACGCGGCCTGGACCCGTGGCCGGGAAGTGCATATCGAAAGCGCGTTCGCGCTGGATCTGGACAGCACCGATCTGTCGCCATGGCTGTACAACTACAAGCCGGGCTCGCAGGAGCCTTACGACCTCGGGTACTGGGTGGGCTACCGCATCGCCAAGGCCTATTACCTGCAGGCCAAGGACAAGCGTGATGCGGTGCGTGCGCTGATCCAGCAGGACAACCCGAAGGCGATCCTCGCTGCCAGCGGCTGGACGCCGGGCATGTGGATGCCGGCGAAAGTCACGGGTGTGGCGGCGCGTGCGGCTGCACGCTGAGCACAGGGCGGGGCGTTAGACTGCGGAAGATGATTTCAGGAGTACTCGCATGCGTGGATCTGTTGAGCTTGCCGCTGCCACCGTCGTGACGCTGGGCCTCGCGTTGGCTTCTCCGCTGGGCGCTGCAGAAGCCGTCGCAGTCAATCCGCTGCTGCAGACGCCGATCGACCAGCTGCGCCCCGACGAAATTCGTTTCATGCAGCAGCGCCTGGCCGATTGGCCGCAGCTGCAACGCTATCGTGACGCGAACGCGCGACTGCCTGCGGCAGTGCCGGGCCAGCCACGCGTAGTGTTCTTCGGTGACTCCATCACCGAGGGCTGGGGCAGGGAAGGCAGTGCCGGTTTCTTCCCCGGCAAGGGCTGGCTCAACCGCGGCATCAGTGGCCAGACCACGGCGCAGATGCTGGTGCGTTTCCCGCAGGACGTGCTGGCACTGAAGCCACAGGTGGTGGTGATCCTGGCCGGCACCAACGACATCGCCGGCAACACCGGCCCGTCCACGCAGGCGATGATCGAAGACAACCTGCACGCGATGATGGAGCTGGCCCGTGCACATGGCATCGCCGTGGTGCTGGCCTCCGTGCTGCCGGTGAGCGAGTACCCGTGGATGCCGGGCATCACGCCTGCGCCGAAGGTGCGCGCATTGAATACGGCGTTGAAGCGCTATGCCGAGGCGAAGCAGTTGGTCTATCTGGACTACTACACGCCGATGGCCAATGCGGCTGGTGGCCTCGATCCGCAGCTGGCCGAGGATGGCGTGCATCCCACGGCGAAGGGCTATGCAGTGATGGCGCCGTTGGCCGAAGCGGCGGTCAAGCGCGCGCTGCAGCAGAAGTAGCTCCCGCGGGCAGACTCGCCAGCAGCCACTCGCAGAAACTGATCACCAGCGGATCGGCGGTGCTGTCCTCATGCACCAGCCAGCTCCAGCGCGGACCACGCACGCGTGCCTCATCCAGCGGCTGCAGCAGGCCCTGCTCGCAGGCGCGTGCCGCCAGCAGCTCGCTGACCAGGGCAATCCCCAGGCCCTGGCATGCGGCATCCAGCAGCTGCCCGGGCTCGGAGAAATTCATGCCCTCACGGCGCTGGCCGACATCGGTGCCGCCCTGCACCTGCCATTGGCTCCAATCCATTTCGCGCTCGCCATGCAGGGTCAGTCGTTCGTGCACCGGTGTGGCGAGCAGGGCCGGATGGCAGGCCGGATAGAGGCGGTCCTGCAGCAGCACGCGGTGCTGGCACTGCGCCTGTGAGTCGAGGTCATCGCGTACCGCTACGTCCAGCGTCTGCGTGGTCATGTCCGGCGCTTCCTCGCTGGTCAGCAGCCACAGGTCGGCACCGGGATGCAGGCGATGGAACCCGGCCAGGCGTGGCACCAGCCAATGGCGCGCAAAGGCCGGGCTGGTGTTGACGATCAGTTGATTCGGCTTGCGGTACTGATCGAGCCGGCGGATGCCACTGGCCAGCTGCCGCAGCAGGGACTGGGTGGTTTCCAGCAGGTCGATGCCGGCGTCGGTGAGGGTGACGCTGCGGCCCTGCCGGAAGAACAACGGCTGCTGCAGCGAGGCTTCCAGGCCCCGGATCTGCTGGCTGATGGCCGACTGGGTCAGATGCAGTTCCTCGGCGGCCCTGTGGAAACTACCCAGGCGGGCGGCGGCCTCGAAACCACGCAACGCGTTCAGCGGTGGCCAATGCTTGAGCATTTCAGGTAAGTAAAACTGTTCAATTGATGGCTGAATCTATCGTTTGTTCTTATGGATGGGCAAGCGCAGCATAGCTTCCATTCCACACCGGCCCTGGAGCCCGTCATGAGCAGCCGTCGTCACTTCCTCACCCAGCTGGCGGGCGCCGCCGGTCTTGGCGGCCTGGCCGCCCTCGGTCTGGCGGGGCTGCCGGCTCGCGTATCCGCAGCGGAGCCAGCTGCGGGCCCCTGGCGCATGCCGGACGAGCACGGGCCGCAGGAACGTGTCTTTCTGGCCTTTGCCGCGCAACCGCGGGTCTGGGGCGCGCAGGCCGATGCGGTGAACACCGCCGTGGCGCGGCTGGCCCGTACCATCGCCCGCCACCAGTCGGTCAGCGTGCTGTGCCGCCCGGAGCAGCTGAAGCAGGCGCAGGACCGCTGCGGCCGCGACAACATCGAGTTCCTCGAGGTGCCGCTGGATGACATATGGGTGCGCGATTACGGCGGTTGCTTCGTCACCAACGACAGGGGCGGGCTGGGGCTGGTCGACTTCAACTTCAACGGTTGGGGAGGCAAGCAGAGCGCACGCAACGATGGCGCGGTGGCGCCCTGGCTGGCACAGGTGACCGGCGCGACGCTGCTGGAAAGCGATCTGGTGGGCGAGGGCGGTGGCATCGAAGTCGATGGCCATGGCACCGCCATCCTCACCGAAAGCTGCTGGGTGAACCGCATCCGTAATCCGGACTGGTCGCGCGCGGAGATCGAGGCCGAGCTGAAGCATCACCTGGGCCTGCGCAAGGTGATCTGGCTGCCCGGCATCGCCGGCGAGGACATCACCGACGCGCATGTGGATTTCTATGCGCGCTTCGTGCGCCCGGGTGTAGTGATTGCCAACCTGGACAATGATCCGGAGTCCTACGACTACGACCTGACCCGCGAACATCTACAGATCCTGCGCGAGGCCACCGATGCCGATGGCCGTCGCCTGCAGGTGCATACGCTGCCGCCGCCGCTGGACGGGCGCGACAACGTGCATACCCGCGACAACGACGATCTGGCGACGGGCTATATCAACTACCTGCCGATCAACGGCGCGGTGGTCGCGCCGCAGTTCGGTGACGACGCAGCCGATGGCTACTGCCGTGAACTGCTGGAGGACATGTATCCCGGCCGCGTGATCGAACAGGTGGATATTGATGCGATCGCCGGCGGCGGAGGTGGCATCCATTGCGTGACCAAGAACATGCCGAAGGTAGGGTGACGTGCCTCAGGCATCGTCCAGCTTCAACGCGGCATCGGCCGCCAGCAACGCCTCGGCGGCTGCACTGAGCGACGGCGACGGTGGTGCGACCACGCCGATCGCTTCCATCATCTTCGGCATGCCCAGGAACTGGCGCGCGCGACGGTCGTAGATGCCGGTGACCAGCAGCGCACGGGTGGCGATCTTCTGCTCGGGCCCGATCAGCACGCGCTGCTCCATGATGCCGCGCGAGCCGACCCAGCCCACCAGGCGCGTTTCCAGGGTGAAGCGCTGGAACGGCTTGAGTTCGCGGCGGAACTGGATGGTGCCGGCACCGACGATCGGCGCCCACTTCTCGCGCAGCGCCACCCGGCCCAGGCCCATGCGCAGGATCAGGTCCAGCCGGCCCAGATCGAAGATGTTCCAGTAGCGGCCGTTGGTCATGTGCAGGTTGCTGTCCAGGTCGTTGGGCAGCACACGGAACTGCAGGCGCGAGACCCCGAACGGGGCCTCCAGCTTCGGCCGGAACAGGCTGCAAAGCAGCAGATGGAGCAGGCGGAACCAGAGATTCATGGCTATGACGACTGTTATAGAACGGCCGGTACGCTAATCTATGACGACTGTCTTAGCAAGGCGATCGCCGTGAGCCCACGACCCTCTGATGCCCCGCAACGGGTGATTGATGCCGCAGCACAGATGCTGGCGCGGGTAGGCCTCAATGCCACCAGCATTCGTGAGGTGACCAAGCTGGCCGAGGCGCCGCTGGGCTCCACCTACCACCATTTTCCCGGCGGCAAGCAGGAGCTGCTGGCGCGTGCCACCCACATGGCTGGCGACAAGGTGGAAGCGCTGCTGGTGGAGCTGCTGAAGGGCGGGGCGGTGCAGGGCCTGCAGCAGTTCCTGGCAATGTGGCGCGAGCGCCTGCTGCGCTCCGGGTTCCGGGCGGGCTGCCCGGTACTGGCCGCTGCCGTGGAGGAGCCGGTGGAGGCAGTGCCGAGCCAGCCCCGTGCAGCAGCTGCTGAAGTGTTCGCACGTTGGCAGGCCCATCTGGCCGCAGCGTTCATCGCCGACGGCCACGATCCGGTCGCCGCGGGTGGGCTGGCCAATCTGGTGATTGCCAGTGTGGAAGGTGCGGTGGCGATGTGCCGCGCACTGCAGGACATCGCCCCGTTCGACCAGGTGGCCGCGCAGCTGTTGAAGGCAGTCGCGCCACCTGCACGCTAGAATCGGCCTGAACGCACGACTGCGTGCCCGGCAAGGATGTCTGCATGTTGCACCACCTTTCCCTCGGCGTCCGTGACCTCGACGCCGCAGGCCGCTTTTACGATGCCGCACTCGCCACACTGGGGTTTCGCCGGGTTTTCGAGGACGAGACCGCGATCGGCTACGGGTTGGTCGAAGATGAGGACGCGTTGTGCCTGAAGCTGCGTGATGACGCAGCAGCGCCGGGCCCCGGTTTCCACGTGGCGTTCGCTGCGGTGTCCGCAGCGGCCGTGGATGCGTTCCACGCAGCAGCCATGGCCAACGGTGGCACTGACAACGGTGCGCCCGGACTGCGCCCCGATTACGGTGACTCCTACTATGCGGCGTTCGTGGTCGACCCTGCGGGCCATCGCATCGAAGCGGTGACCAAGGCGCGGCCGGCGTGATACAGCCAGGCGTTTCGGCGCCCGCGCGCTGACCGGCCAATCGATCGCCGCAGCGGGGCATGGCTCGCACGGCGCTGGCACCGGGCGAAGTCAGTCCGGCCCAGGTTCCGGCGGCTGTAGCAGCTCGCGCGCATGGCTCAGTCCGGGGTTTTCGTTGCCGGCCAGCACTGCGCTATGATCCGCGCCGAGGCCCGGAACTTGGCCCGGCTTCAACCAACCCTGACAAGGACAAGCGCATGGATGTCGCTGCACGCAGGAACAGGACGTTGTTTCGTTGGATCATGGTGACGCTGCTGGCAGTACTGATGCCGTTTGCAGCGCTGGCGCAGCCCGCAGCCGGGCAGGCCGATGGCGCCGAAGCCGCCACTGCCGCGGAAGAGGCGCAATGCCGCGCCTGCAGTTATGAGCGTATCGGGCACAAAGTCGATATCGGCCTGGTGGCACTGGTGTCGCTGCTGGTTGTGGGCCTGCTGATCGCGGCGTCGCGGGAATGGGGCACCACGTCGCAGCGCTGGACCTGCCGCACGCTGGCTCTGTTGCTGGTGGGCATCGGCCTGGCGTTGTTGTGGTGGGCTGGTAGCGTCGTCTACCTGGGCTACAACCCGTGGCAGGAAATGGCCCCCCCCGGCGATGGTTCGCTTACCTCGACACTGCTCACTACCTCACCGAAGTGGCTGGCGGCGCTGGTGTTGATTGGTTTCGCGCCTTCCATCTGGAAGCGCAGCGAACGCCTGCCGGCCTGGCGTATCGGCTGACCCTGGAACGACGGCGCCGGGTCAGACCCGGCGCCGCCTGCGGCCATCAGTCAAAGCGCCAGCGCACGCCCGCATAGACGCCACGGCCTTCGCCTGGCGTCGAGCGCGCGACATCCTTGCCGGCGTCGTCGTAGCCCGGCGTGACCGTGGCGGCGTAGTGGCGGTTGCCGATGTTGCGCATCTCCGCCCAGGCCTGCCAGCGACCACCGGGTGCCTCGTAGCCGATGCGGCTGCCGAAGATCACGTGGCTGTCGGCCCAGTAGCTGTTGGCGTAGTCCACCGCGATGCGCGAGGCGTATTCGTTGTTCAGCGCGGCGTACAGGCCGGAGACATGATCGAAGCGCAGCTCGGCCTGGTAGCTGTGGCGCGGCAGGCCCGGCAGGCGGTTGCTGCCGAAGCGCGCATCCTGGCGGTAACGGAAATCACTGAAGGTGTACGCCTGGCGCAACGACAGGCGCCCCGGCGCGGCCTGCCACAGTGTGCTGTCCAATCCGGCTTCGATGCCACGGTGCACGGTGGGGCTGGCGTTGTTCTCTGCGATGAACAGGTTCGGTACCGGCTGCAGCTCCACGCTCAACAATTCATGGTTCACGTGGGCGTAGTAGCCGGTCAGTTCCCAGCGACCCAGCGCCGCGTCACCGCGCGCGCCCAGTTCCAGCGTGGTGGCGGTCTGGTTCTGCATCGGCACCGGCGCGCGCTGGCGGCCGGTAGACGGGCCATTGCCCGGCCCGAAGTACTGGTTCGAGCCCCAGATCATCGACCACGGGTGCGGCGCCTCCAACGAACGGCTGAGGTTGCCGAACCACTGCGTCTGCGCGCTGTGCTGCCAGGTGAAGCCCAGTCGCGGCGCGTAGTCCCAGTCGTGGTCGCGCAGGCGGCCGCCGCTGCTCGGCCAGGTCACCTGCACATCGCGACGGGTGTTGATCAGTGCCAGCCCGGTCTGCATGCGCAGGCGGTCGTTGAAGGTGAGGGTATTGCCGACGTGCAGCGTACTGTCGGTGCCGTGGTGGCGGAAGTCACGCGTGCGCGTACCGGCGGCATAGCCGTTGCTGGCAAAGCGCAGCGACTCGCGCACGTCGGCGTCCAGATCGTGGGTGACGCGCAGACCGACCGTGGTTTCGCTGTCCAGGCCGAACAGCTGGTGGCGGCGGCGGTAGTCCAACGTGGCGTTGAGGTTGGCGTAGTCCAGCTGCTGCCGGTACAGGCTCTCGTTCAAGTCCATCGGGTACGTGTGATAGACCAGCCCGGCCTGCAATGAGGAGTCCTCATCGATCTGCAGCGTGGTGACATTGCCCACCCAGGTGCTGCCCGGCTGCGGGCGGCGCGCATCAATGGCCAGGTTGGACGCATTCGCGGCGTGCGGATCGTTGCGGATCTGATCGCGGGTCAGGCGGCCGGGCGTTTCATGATTGGTTTCGCGGTAGCGCACGAAGAAACGCGTCTGCAGATCGGGGGTGATCTGCCAGCCGATGTTGGCCATCGCGCCCTTGCCGTCGCCGCGCGCATGGCGCTGATAGCCATCGAACTCGGTATCGGCGTAGGCCAGGAAGTAATCGACATCGCCATTGACGCCGCCCCAGCTGATGCCGTGCTTCTGGTAGCCACGGCTACCGGCTTCGTAGTGCAGCTGCACGCCGGCCGAATCGCGGCCGCTGCGGCTGACGTAGTCGATGACACCGCCCAGCGCCAGCGCGCCGCGCTCGAAACCATTGGCGCCGCGCAGCACTTCCACGCGTGACAGCCACAGCGGTTCCAGCAGCTCGTAGGGCGTGCCGCCCGGTCCGGTCAGCGGCAGCCCGTCGATCGAAACTGCAATACCAGACGCATGCGCACCCGGGCCACGGTTGATGCCCGAGCCCCGGATCGAGATCTTGGTGCCCTCGTTGCCCGGCGACTGCGCGCTGATGCCCGGTTGGTAGGCCAGCACATCGGCATTGCTGGACAGCCGGCTGTGGGCCTTGGCCACGTCGATGACGTTGCCGGCGCCGGGTACGCGCTTCAGTGCCTCGCGCGCCTGGGCACTGGCATCAGCGGCAGCGGTGACCTGCACGGCATCCAGCGTGGTGGCCTGCGGGGCCGCGGCGGCAGTGGAGGAAAGGCCGAGGGAAACGGCCAGGAACAGCAGTGATCGGGTGGGGCGGTACGACGAGAGCGACATGCGGGAATGCTGTAAACCACGAAAGTGGCGCGCAAGTTAACAGGTCGCGAGCGGTACGTCACCCGTCGCTCGCGTATGGCCGCCCGCAACATCCATGTAGAGCCGAGCCCATGCTCGGCTATCGCGCGCAGCGCGTGCGGGTCTCCTGCGATCGCAACGAAGAGCAGCCAAGCATGGGCTCGGCTCTACAGCAGGGTTTAGAGCGAGGGCTTCGCCAGCGCCTTGGCCTTCGCATACAGCCGATCAGCCGCTTCCCTTTCGCCCAATGCCGCATGGCACTCGGCCAGGCTGTCCCACACATTGGCCGAATCCGGATACAACTCGGCGTTGAGCGCGAACACCTTCAGTGCCTTGCTGGCACCCAGACTCTCGCGGATGGCGTAGCCATCACCATTGATCGCACGTTTCAGTTCGCCGGTGGGAACGCCATTGCTGTCGCGCAGCCAGCTACGCATCAGCGGTTTCGCATCGGCGCTGTCATCCAGCGCGTAGCCGATCAACTGTTCGGACAGCACAGCGTGAGGAAACTCCTGCGGCGCGGCCACCGCCATCGCGCTCTCCACCAGCGTGCTGGACCAGACATTGCGGGCGCTGCCGTTGGTCAGATACACGAACACCCAGTAACCGCTGGCCAACGTGCCCTTGTAGGCCAACCGCGCACGAACGCGGGTGCCGCCATCGTGGCCAACCTGGGTGTAGCCGTCGCTGCGGGTGGTGTCCCATCCCGTGGAGAAGAAATTGTTGCCGCCACCGGCCAGTTTCTGCGGCTGCCAGAGTTTTTCCAGGGTCGCCGTGCGCACCAGCTTGCCGGTCGCAAGCGCCTGCAGGAAACGGTTCATGTCGCCTACGGTGGTCTGCAGATCGGCATGGCCCCAGCCGTAGCCCGGCCAAGGGTCTTCATTGGCGGGCTGCAGTTGGCCGTCCCTGCCGATGTAAGGCACCGCCGCGCGCGTGGCTGGCACGCTGGTGACGCCCCATGAGGTGCTGGTCATCTTGAATGGCTGCAGGATGCGTTCGCGCGCGATGGCCGGGTAGGGCTTGCGATAGTGCGCTTCCAGCAACGCCGTCAGCACCAGGTAGTTGGCCTGGGTGTACTGCACGCGGCTGCCGGTGGCGAACTGCATTGGTGCCGCGCCGGCCACCTTCAGTGCAGCGGCAAGATCAGGGGCTACACCGGGGTAGCCCTTGCTCACCCAGCGGTTGTCCACGCGGTCGTAGTACTCGCCGATACCTGAGCTGTGGTTGAGGAAATCGCGCACGTGGATCGCCTGCCATGCAGTGGGCAGGTCCTGCACATAGCGACTGGCCGGCGCATCCAGATCCACCTTGCCCTGATCGACCAACTGCATCACCAGCGTGCTGGTCAGCAGCTTGGCCATCGATTGCGCGGCAAAAATGGAATCGACGGTGGCCGGTGCGTGGGAGGCCGGGTCACGCTCGCCGCTGGCGCCCTGGTACAGCACCTGTCCGTTGTGGGCGACCAGCACCGCTTGCCCGGCGATGCCGTAGCGCTTGCGGTTGGTCTGCAGTTGGGCTTCGAGCTGTGAAGAGAGGCCGACGGGGAGCCCACGCGCAGAAGCGGGTGGAGCAGCGAACAGGGCGCAGAGCAATGCAGCAGCAAAGGTGCGGTACATCGCGGTGATCCATCAGCGGTGATGGCGCATGTTGCTCAGCGGCGGTCGACGGGTCAAGCGGAGGCGGGCGCCTATGTGAATGCGTGAATTTCCAATGGCCTGTCGTAAACAGCTCTTCGCGACGGATGAGGCACCAGATATAAGAACGCCTCAGTCCAAACCGACGAGATAGCCTTGCATGGGAGGGTTAATGGAGGAGGATGAGGATTTCGCGCTCTTCATCGAGAGCTTCGGAGAGGCAACTGAACACGATCCGGTGCCAGAGACCAGCTTCTCCAAGTGGACGGGCATCTTGCCCGAATCGCTCTTGAGCTATTGGCGTCGGGATGGATGGGCGAACTATGGCAACGGACGCCTGTGGACGGTGAATCCCGAGGACTACGACGGCCTGATGCGCGCGTGGTTGGCCGGTACTCCATTTACACAGATCGATACCTACCATGTGTTTGCCAGAAGCGGGTTTGGACGCCTCTACCTGTGCGGCGAAGCATCAGGTGCGGGCTTGAACATCGATCCAGTCAGCAGTGAAGTGTTTGCTCTTCAGAACTGTTTGAGGCCGAAGTCTCTTGCACGACAGGACGGTGGCATCAAGGCCTTCTTCGCCTGTGCGGAGCTCGACGATTTTGATCTGATGGATGGGGATGAAGAACTGCTCTTCGATAGGGCTGTGAACACTTGTGGGAACTTGCTGGCGGATGAGATGTTTGGCTTTGAGCCAGCGTTGGTTTGCGGCGGAGAATTCACCATTGAGAATGTGCGCAAGCTAAAGATTCAGCCGCACCTGCACATGCTCAGGGAGTTCGCCACACCTGCGTTTCCACGCTATGCGATTGATGTTAAACCGCTGGCCCGGAAGTGATCCGATCAAGTCGAATCATGTAGAGCCGAGCCCATGCTCGGCTGCCTTCCGGTCAGGCGTCGTGACCCTGGAAGCACTGAGCCGAGCATGGCTCGGCTCTACAGGTGCCTTGCGGTAGTGCCGGCCAGTGGCCGGCACCCCTGCGATCAGCCGAGAATCCCCGGCAGATCCAGCCCCTTCTCCTTCGCGCAGTCGATCGCGATCTCATAGCCCGCATCGGCATGGCGCATCACGCCGGTCGCCGGGTCGTTCCACAACACGCGGCCAATCCGCTTCGCCGCTGCCTCGGTGCCATCGCACACGATCACCATGCCGGCATGCTGCGAGAAGCCCATGCCCACGCCACCGCCGTGGTGCAGCGACACCCAGGTCGCGCCGCTGGCGGTGTTGAGCAGGGCGTTCAACAGCGGCCAGTCGGAGACCGCATCGGAGCCGTCGGCCATCGCTTCAGTCTCGCGGTTCGGTGAAGCGACGCTGCCACTGTCCAAGTGGTCACGGCCGATCACCACCGGCGCCTTCAGTTCACCGTTGGCGACCATCTCGTTGAACGCCAGGCCGAGTCGATCACGATCACCCAGACCGACCCAGCAGATACGTGCCGGCAGGCCCTGGAACTTGATCTTCTCGGCAGCCATGTCCAGCCAGCGGTGCAGGTGCGGGTTGTCCGGAATCAGCTCCTTCACCTTGGCATCGGTCTTGGCGATGTCTTCCGGATCGCCGCTCAGCGCCGCCCAGCGGAACGGGCCGATGCCACGGCAGAACAGCGGGCGGATATACGCCGGCACGAAACCCGGGAAATCGAAGGCATTGGCTACGCCTTCTTCCAGCGCCATCTGCCGCAGGTTGTTGCCGTAGTCCACGGTCGGCACGCCCAGCGCGTGGAAGCCGAGCATGGCGCGGATGTGGTTGGCCATCGAGGCACGCGCAGCCTTTTCCACTTCCTTGGGGGCGGAGACACGTTTCTCGTCCCACTGCTCGACGGTCCAGCCCTGCGGCAGGTAGCCGTTCACCGGGTCGTGCGCGGAGGTCTGGTCGGTCAGCAGGTCCGGCTTCACGCCGCGCTTGAGCAGTTCGGCCAGCACGTCGGCAACGTTGCCGAGCAGGCCCACCGACTTCGGCGTTCCGGCCTTGCACGACGCCTCGATCAGGCGCAGCGCTTCGTCAAGATTGTCGGTCCAGGTGTCCAGATAGCCGGTGCGCAGGCGCATGTCGATGCTGCTCTTGCGGCACTCGACGGCCAGGCAGGAGGCGCCGGCCATCACGGCAGCCAGCGGCTGTGCACCGCCCATGCCGCCGAGGCCGCCGGTGAACAGCCACTTCCCGGTCAGGTCGCCACCGAAGTGCTGGCGGCCCATTTCCACGAAAGTCTCGTAGGTGCCCTGCACGATGCCCTGCGCGCCGATGTAGATCCAGCTGCCGGCGGTCATCTGGCCGTACATGGCCAGGCCCTTCCTATCCAGCTCGTTGAAGTGGTCCCAGTTGGCCCAGCGCGGTACCAGGTTGGAATTGGCGATCAGTACGCGCGGTGCATCGGCATGGGTGCGGAACACACCCACCGGCTTGCCCGACTGCACCAGGAGAGTCTGGTCGTCGTCCAGGCGCTTGAGCGTTTCGACGATGGCATCGAAGCTCTCCCAGTCACGCGCGGCGCGGCCGATGCCGCCGTACACCACCAGCTCCTGCGGCCGCTCGGCCACGTCCGGGTGCAGGTTGTTCATCAGCATGCGCAACGGCGCTTCGGTCAGCCAGCTCTTGGCGTTGAGCGTGGTGCCGGTCGGCGCGGCGATGGTGCGGGACGGGTCGTTGCGGGTCATGCGGCGCTCCGGTTCGTAGCGAATTCAAGGCAGGCATTGAGCACCTGCGCCAGGGTGTGGCGCAGTGGTGCGGCGTGGTCGGGGTCGAGCGGGGTGGGCCAGCTGTGTTCGTCCACCTGGTCCGGCAGGGGTTCGTGCATGTAGCCACGGCAGGCCAGCTCCATCTGCAGGCTGTGCACGCCGCCGGCGATGTTGCTGTAGTGGCGGGTGATCCAGCCGCCCTTGAAGCGGCCGTTGCGCACCTGGCTCATGCCACTGATCTTCAGCAGGTTTTCCACCACATCGCTCAAGGCGTTGTCGCAGGACGTGTCGGGTGCGCCGGACGGCCCGGCGGTACCGAGGTTGAACTGCGGCAGCTCGCCATCGAACAGGTGCGGAATATGCGAGCGGATCGAATGCGCGTCGTACACCACCACCGTACCGTGCTGCGCGCGCAGGCGGGTGATCTGTGCGGCCAGCGCATCGTGGTAGGGCAGGAAATACGTGTCGCGGCGCCGCGCGATCTCGGCGTCATCCGGCTCGCGGCCCGCGTGGTACAGCGGCTGGTTGTCGAAGGTGGTCAGCGGGCACAGGCCGGTGGTGTTCTGGCCCGGGTACAGCGACACACCGCTGGGATCGCGGTTGAGGTCGATCACCGAACGTGAGATCGCCGAGCGAACCGTGGTCGCGCCCATGCCGCGCACGAAGTCGTACAGCTCGTGCACCCACCAGTCGGCATCGCGGCGTGCCAGCCACGGCGAGTGGTAGTCGCCGATCAGGTCGTGCGGCAGCTCGCTGCCGGTATGCGGGAAGCTGACGATGAGGGGGGCGTCGCCCTCGTGCACCGTCAGCCATTCGGGATGGGTATTCATGCCTGTGGTTCCACGGTTGGCAGCAGGTCGGTCAGGCCCTGCGCCAGCGCACCACTGCGCACCAGATTCGTGGCGGTTACCATGTCCGGATGGAAGTAGCGGTCTTCTTCCAGCGTCGGCACCTGCGCACGCAGCGTGGCGCGCACGGTTTCCAGCGCGGCACTGGAGCGCAGCGGCGCATGGAAGTCGCAGCCCTGCGCCGCGGCCAGCAGTTCGATGCCGATCACGTTGGCCGCGTTCTCGGCCATCTGCATCAGGCGCCGCGCACCGTGTGCGGCCATCGACACGTGGTCTTCCTGGTTGGCCGAGGTCGGGATCGAATCAACGCTGGCCGGGTAGGCGCGCTGCTTGTTTTCCGAGACCAGCGCAGCGGCAGTCACCTGCGGAATCATGAAGCCGGAATTCAGGCCCGGGCGTGGGGTCAGGAACGCCGGCAGGCCGGACAGCGCCGGGTCCACCAGCATCGCCAGGCGGCGCTCGCTGATCGAGCCGATCTCGCACACCGCCATCGCCAGCATGTCGGCGGCGAAGGCCACCGGCTCGGCGTGGAAGTTGCCGCCAGACAGTGCTTCGCCGGTATCGGTGAACACCAGCGGATTGTCGGACACGCCGTTGGCTTCGATTTCCAGGGTGGTCGCGGCCTGGCGCAGGATGTCCAGCGCTGCGCCCATCACCTGCGGCTGGCAACGCAGGCAGTACGGATCCTGCACGCGTACGTCGTTGTCACGGTGCGACTCGCGGATGCCCGAGCCCTGCATCAGGGTGCGCAGCGTGGCCGCTGTGGCGATCTGGCCGCGCTGGCCACGGATGGCATGGATGCGCGGATCGAACGGGGTGTCCGAGCCCTTGGCCGCTTCCACCGACAACGCGCCGGTGACAAGTGCCGCCTGGAACACGGTTTCGATCTCGAACAGGCCGGCCAGCGCATAGGCGGTGGAGAACTGGGTGCCGTTGAGCAGCGCCAGGCCTTCCTTCGCGCCCAGTTCGATCGGCTGCAAGCCGGCACGCGCCAGTGCGTCGGTTGCGGGCAGGCGTTCGTCACCAATGAACGCTTCGCCGACGCCCAGCATCACGCTGGCCAGGTGCGAGAGCGGCGCGAGGTCGCCCGAGGCGCCGACCGAACCCTGCGCCGGTACTACCGGCAGCACGCTCTTGACCAGCATCGCTTCGAGCAGCAGCAGGGTTTCCTCGCGAATGCCCGATGCGCCTTGCGCCAGGCTGACCAGCTTCAGCGCCATCATCAACCGCACCACGCTGGCCGGCATCGGTTCGCCCACGCCAGCAGCGTGCGAGAGCACGATATTGCGCTGCAGGGTGGCCAGGTCTTCGCGCTCGATGCGCACGCTGGCCAGCTTGCCGAACCCGGTGTTGATGCCATACACCGGTGCGCCTTTGGCGACGATGGCGGCCACCGCCGCAGCGCTGGCGCGCACCACCAGCAGCGCGGCCGGGTCCAGTGCAAGCGGCGCACCGCGATAGACCTGCCGCCACTGGGCGAGAGTGACATGGCCGGGGCGAAGAACCAGGGTGTTGCTCATGTGTTGCTCCAGGAGGCAGGCAGGTCGGGCTGTCCGCGCACCACGCGCGCGTGCAGCGGGTTGAATCCAATGCGATAGACCAGGTCGGCGGGGGCGTCGATGTCCCAGATCGCCAGGTCGCAGTCCATGCCGACGGCCAGGCGGCCGATACGCTCGCCATGGCCCAGTGCGCGCGCCGCTTCACGGGTGAAGCCGGCGATGCACTCATCCACGGTCAGGCGGAACAGGGTCGCGCCCATGTTCATCGCCAGCAGCGGGCTGGTCAGCGGCGAGGTGCCGGGGTTGCTGTCGGTGGCAAGGGCCAGCGGCACGCCGGCGGCGCGCAATGCAGCGACCGGCGGCAGGGTGGTATCGCGGGTGAAATAGAACGCGCCCGGCAGCAGCACGGCCACGGTGCCGGCGGCGGCCATCGCGGCGATGCCGGCGTCATCCAGATGTTCGATATGGTCGGCCGAGAGTGCACCGAAGCTGGCGGCCAGTTCAGCACCATGCTGGTTGCTCAGCTGCTCGGCATGGATCTTCACCGCCAGCCCGTTGGCGCGGGCCGCTTCAAAGACCTGCCGCGCCTGCGCCGGCGAGAACGCGATGTTCTCGCAGAACACGTCCACCGCTTCGGCCAGGCCTTCCGCGGCGATGGCCGGAATCATCACGTCGCACACCTCGTCGGTGTACTCCTGTGCTTCGCGGCCCGGCGGAATTGCGTGCGCGCCGAGGAAGGTGGTCACCACGTTGACCCGGCATTCCTCACCCAATGCACGTGCCACCTGCAGCTGCTTGCGCTCGTCGGGCAGGGTCAGGCCGTAGCCGGATTTGATCTCGAGGGTCGTCACGCCCTCGGCGAGCATTGCCAGCAGGCGCGGCCGGCTTTCGCGGGCCAGCTGTTCCGGTGTGGCGGCACGGGTGGCGCGCACGGTGGAGACGATGCCGCCGCCGGCACGGGCGATGTCGGCATAGCTGACGCCCTGCAGGCGCTGCTCGAATTCGTTGGCGCGGTTGCCGGCGTAGACCAGGTGGGTGTGGCAGTCGATCAGGCCCGGCGATATCCAGCGGCCCTCGCCGTCAATGCGGGTGGTCGGCTTCAGGTGGGCGTCGCTGCCGGCCGGGCCGACATGGACGATGCGGCCGTCGGCGCAGGCCAGCACGCCATCGCGGATGACGCCCAGGCCCTCGCCATCGAGGGTGATCAGGTGGACGTTGGACCAGAGGGTTTCGACGTGCATGGCATCCACAACGCGGCTGTGCTTATATGTCTATACAATATAGGCGTCCATTTCGGGTTGTCCAGCCATGTCCGATTCGCGTTCCCTGCTCAGTTTCCATGCCGTCCACGCCTTGCTGGCCGAGGGCTGGGCCCGTGATGTCCGCCTGCAGGTTCAGGACGGCCGCATCACCGCGATCAGCACGGGGCAGGGCGCGCAGGACGGTGACATCCGCGTCGGCATCCTGGTGCCGGGCCTGCCCAACCTGCACAGCCACGCCTTCCAGCGCGGCATGGCCGGCCTGACCGAGATCGGCGGCGGTGACGGTGACAGCTTCTGGAGCTGGCGCGAACTGATGTACCGCTTCCTGGCCCATCTGCGCCCGGACGCGGTGCAGGCCATCGCCGCCCAGGCCTACATGGAAATGCTGGAAAGCGGCTTCACCCGCGTCGGCGAATTCCACTACCTGCACCACGATGCCGACGGCCGCGCCTATGCCAACCGCGCCGAGATGAGTGCGCGGATCGCGGCGGCGGCCGATCAGACCGGCATCGGCCTGACCCTGCTGCCGGTGTTCTATGCGCATGCCGATTTCGGCGGGGCAGCGCCGAATCCCGCTCAGCGTCGCCTGATCCACGATGTGGAGGGGTTCGCGCAGTTGCTGGACGCGGCGAAGCCGGCACTGGCCGCGCTGCCGGATGCAGTGCTCGGCATCGCGCCGCACAGCCTGCGCGCGGTCACCGGCGAGGAATTGAGTGCATTGCTGCCGCTTACCGACGGACCAGTGCACATCCATATCGCCGAGCAGGTGCGTGAAGTCGAGGCCTGCCTGGCGTGGAGCGGCCAGCGCCCGGTGCAGTGGCTGTACGACCACGCACCGGTCGATGCGCGTTGGTGCTTGGTGCACGCCACCCACATCACCGACGACGAGCGCGCCGCCATCGTGGCCAGCCAGGCGGTGGCCGGCCTGTGCCCGATCACCGAAGCCAACCTGGGCGACGGTCTGTTCCCGATGCAGGCGTTCGCGCGCGAGGGCGGACGTTTCGGTGTCGGCTCCGATTCCAACGTGCTGATCGATGCCGCCGAAGAACTGCGCCTGCTCGAATACGGCCAACGCCTGACCCTGCGTGGGCGCAATGTGCTGGCCCCGGACGCCACCCGCAGCACCGGCCGCTTCCTGTTCGAAGGCGCACTGCATGGTGGTTCGCAGGCGCTGGGCGTGGCCGCTGGCCTGCAGGTCGGTGCCAGTGCCGATCTGGTCGAACTGGACGCCGCGCACCCGGCGCTGCAGGCGCGACAGGATGACGCATGGCTTGACAGCTGGGTGTTCGCCGCACGTAATGGCGCGCTGCGATCGGTCTGGCGCCATGGCCGCCAATGCGTGGCCGAGGGCCGCCACCTGCGGCGCGAGGCGATCACCACCGCCTTCGCCGCCGCCCTGAAGGGCGTGCTGGGCTGATCGCCTCCGCCACCGGGACCCCATTACGTGAAGGCCAGCAAGTCCGCCACGCTCAACCAGCGTATCCGCAGCGATCTGGAAAGCCGCATCCTCAGCGGAGAATGGGCGCCGGGCTTCCGCATTCCGTACGAACACGAGCTGATGGAGCAGTACGGCTGCTCGCGGATGACGGTGAACAAGGTGCTGACCGCGCTGGCCGAGAGCGGCATGATCGAACGTCGCCGTCGTGCGGGTTCGTTCGTGGCGCGACAGCCGCCACACCTGGAGCAGGTGGCGCTGGAAATTCCGGACATTGCGATGGAGGTCGGTTCGCGCGGGCATCAGTACGGCTACCGGCTGCTGCAGCGCGAGATGCGCCTGGCTGAAGTGGGCAATGCCGGCGAAGTGGAACTGGCCGGCAGCGAAATGCTGTTGGCGATGCGTTGCCTGCACCTGGCCGATGGCCGCCCGCTGGCGCTGGAGCATCGCCTGATCAGCCCCGTCGGCGTGCCCGAGGTGCTGGAGGTCGATTTCAGCACCACCGCGCCGGGCAGCTGGCTGCTGCAGAACGTGTCGTGGACCCGCGCCCAGCACCGCATCAGTGCCTGGGGCGCGGATGCTGTCACCGCCAAGCTGCTCGATGTGAAGCCCGGTACCGCCTGTCTGGTGATCGAGCGCCTGACCTGGCGCGGTGAGCAGCCGATCACCCGCGTGCGCCAGGTGTTCCTCGGCGATGCCTGGGACCTGGTTGCGCGCTTCGCGCCTGGGGCGCGCTAGAGGCGTATCCACGCATGGCGTGGATCTACTGAATCCCGGTTGGGATTATCCGACGCGTGTGAATCCCTGGTAGATCCACGCCATGCGTGGATGCTGCCCCATCAATACGTGGCGCATTGGCGCCAGCGCACCGGCTCATCCACACCGGGTCGGGCATTGAGCTGGATGCGCACGTTGCGCAGGGCGGGGTAGTGCAGCACTTCCTCGCAGACCTGCGGCCACACCGCGTCCAGCTCGCCGGTGCGGTTGATCGCCAGCGTCTGCCGGGTCAACCAGACACCGCTGGCGATGCCGGGCTTGCCGGCCAAGGCACGGGACAGATCGGCCTGGAAGCGCTCCAGCGTAGCGGCATCCGGGTTGGGGTTGCTGCGCGCATCGGTTGAGGGCGCGGCCGGTGCAGGCGTAGCGGCCGGCGGCATGGTGGCGGGGGCCGGCGCCGGTTCGGGCGCCGCTTCAACCGCAGGCGCAACCGGCGCGGGGGCGACCGCCACCTCGGCAACGGGCGGGGCGTCCTGCACGTGCAGCCCTTGCAGGCTCAATCCCACCAGCAGGCCCAGCGTGACCGCGCCGAGCGCGGCAATGGCGATCCGGCGCAGGGCTTCACGGCGGGCGCTGGCGCGCACACGGGTTTCGATTTCCGCCGGTAGATAGGGTTGCAGCAGCGGCCACAGGCGCGGGCCGTCCAGCACCTCGACCGCCTGCTTCTCGGCGGCGCTGCGGCCATCGCGCTCGATGCGGCCTTCGGTCAGCAGCACGCCGCCCTTGGCCCCGGCCAGGCGCGCGGCCGCACCCAGCTCGTTCACCGCGGCGGTGCCGATGCGGTAGGCCAGGCCGTGCTTGCACGACACCAGCCAGCTGTTGGGGCCGTCACTGAGCAGGAAATCGCTGCTGGGCTCACGGGATTCCTCGCCTGGGCCATCCAGTTCGCGCAGGCCGCGCTGCTCGCGCAGCATGCGCTTGACCAGTACCGAGAATTCGCGCCAGTGCATGCCAGCCAGGGCCTGCAGGCCGAGTTGCATCTCCTTCTGCCGCCGTTTGATCCACCACAGATAGACAACGGCCAGGGAACAGGTAAACAGGGCCGACAGCAGGGCCAGGATCCAAGGGAGCATGCAGGAGGTGCGCGGAAGGGGCGAATGCGAAGGCGACAGTGTAAAGGTCGCGCCGTGCCGCTGAGTCAGGATGTTCCTGACAGGAAGCGTGATGGAACGCGCAGTTCGGAATACCGCAGGCACGAAAAACCCGCCAATCCTGAAGCCGTGAGGGGAGGGAACAAACGGCAGCCGAAGCGATTGGCGGGTTGCTCGCGATTGTCAATCAAAATTTATTGCATTGCAACAATGGCCGGTCAGGGCACGCTGCCTGGCGACTGATGGCTGCCCGGTGCAGGTGCATCAGTGCCCGAGGCGTCGCGATTCTCCAGCTTGGCCAGGCGCGCCTGCAACGCATCGATGCGAGCCTCCAGCGCAGTCACCTCGTCGGCGGTGGGTACGTGCAGGCGCTTGAGTACGCCCTGCACCTGATCGTCGAACGCCTTTTCAACCTTGTTCCAGGTGCCGGAGGCCTTCTCGCGGGCCTCGTCCAGCGAGGTTTCAACGTTGTCGCGCCAGCCCGGGCCCTGTTCGCCGTTGCGTTCACGGCGGCGGGCTTCCCAGGCTTCGCCTTCCTTCACCAGGCCGTCGAAGAAGCGGCTGCCTTCGGCCTGTGCACGGCCAAGAGCGCCCAGGCCGGCCAGCCAGACCTGCTGCGCCGAGTCACTCAGCTTGCGCGAAAAGCGCTCGGCCTGGTCACCGAACGAGGCGTCGTTGTTGCGGCGGTCATCGTTTTCGTACTGGTTCATCGCACTTCCCGTGGGAGTTGGGCCTGCCCCCGAGAGTAGCGCGCGTTGGCGTTGCACGGCCGTGATGGCCGCCGCCGGGGTTCAGCCCAGCTTTTCCTTCAGCACGCGCTGGATCTCGCCTTCGACCATGCCCTTCATCGCCGACAGCAGGAAGCCCAGCTTGGCGGTCACGCGCACGGCGCCCGGCTGCAGTTCGATCGCACCGTCCACGCCGCTGCCGGAGAAATTCAGTACGTCGGCAGTCCAGGACGACTTCAGGCCGAAGCGCTCGGACAACTTGGCGGCAACCTGTTCGATCGCGGTGCGCGCCTGTGCGTCGGGCAGGGCGTGGGCGTGGCGGACATCGATGGTGGACATGCAGGCTCCTGGCGCAGGGCGGGGATGATCAATGAGGGCGAGCATTGTGCGCATCGAGAGCCTCCGCGCCAAGCACTCATCGTGGGTTCTTCTTCGTTGGCGGCCAACCTGCTAGGCTGCGCCGCGTGCAGAACCTGCTTGTCCACTTCAGTCAGCAACAACAGCCCGACCAGCCGCTGCGGCCCGGGGTGCAACGCATCGTGCGCCAGGCCAACGGCAGTGTGCGGCTCGGCGATGCCGGCCACGGTGCCCTGCTGCTGGCGCAGTTCTGCGTGGATGATCGCGGCCTCTGGCTGCAGGTCGGCAACGGTATCCGCGGCATTCATGTGAACGGTCGCCCGGTGCGGCGCATGGCGCTGCTGCGTGCCGGCGATGCGGTGTATGTGGACGGCGTGGAAATGGTCCTGCAGGGCGAGGTCGAGAGCCTGCTGCAGGCGCCTGCGCCGAAGAACGACGACGGCTCCGATGAGCAGCAGCGCCTGCTGCGCGGTGTCGGTGGCCTGCACCATGGCCGCAGCTTCACGCTGTCGCGGTCCCGCCTGATCGGCCGCGGCGGCGACGCTGACATCGAGATCAATGAGCCGGCCTTCGCCGAACAGCACGCCCGCGTGGAAGTGCACGGCGAGCGCGTGCTGCTGCGTGACCTGGGCAGTGCCGACGGCACCCGGGTCAACGGTGTGGCCGTGCGCCACTGCTGGCTGCAGGCGGGCGACCAGGTCGTGTTCGATGGCCAGCACCGGTTCGTGCTGGAAGTGCCGCATGACCCGCGCCGGCGCCCGCTGCCGGATGAAGACGAGTCCAGCCAGGACGCCGAGCAGGCGCCGGTGCTGCCGGCCGTGCCGCGCAAGGTCCGGCGCTGGCCGTGGCTGCTGGTCAGTGCGCTGCTGCTGGCCGCGCTGCTCAGCCTGCTGCTCTGGTTCGGCGCGCGCTGATCTGAATCCGCCGGGCATGGCCCGACGCTACCCACGCGGCGTGTGCCCACCCGCTTCCGGTAGGTGCCGACCTTGGTCGGCACGCTCCTTCGGCGGGAATGACGCCTGACGGCGTACGCCGACCATGGTCGGCGACTACCGGCGCCATGCGGGTGGCCAATGGATTCCAATGAAACCAAATTTCCCTTGCGCCACAAGGCCGCAAGGCTGGTGCACTGCGGCATACTAGGGGTCTTGCCCCACAGGTGTGACATGACGCGCGCGTTCAACTTCAGTGCCGGCCCTGCAACCTTGCCGGAATCGGTCCTGCGCCAGGCGCAGGCGGAAATGCTGGACTGGCACGGTTCCGGTGCCTCCATCGTGGAAATGAGCCATCGCGGCGCGGAATTCATGTCCGTGGCTGCCGAGGCGGAAGCCGATCTGCGACGCCTGCTCGACATCCCCGACGACTATGCGGTGCTGTTCCTGTCCGGTGGTGCGACCACCCAGCAGGCGCTGATCCCGCTCAACTTCGCCGCCCCCGGCCAACGTGCCGACTACGTGGTCAGTGGCCACTGGGGCAAGACCGCGGTCAAGCAGGCCGGTGTCTACGTCGACGTCAACATCGCCGCCAGCAGCGAGGCCAACGGCTACCGCGAACTGCCGGCGCGTGCCGACTGGCAGCTGTCGCCCGATGCCGCCTACGTGCACATCACCGCCAACGAGACCATCCACGGCGTCGAGTTCCGTGATGTGCCCGACACCGGCAACGTTCCGCTGATCGCGGACTTCAGTTCGTCCATCGCCAGCGAGCCGCTGGACGTGCGCCGCTACGGCGTGATCTATGCCGGCGCGCAGAAGAACCTCGGCCCGGTCGGCATCGCGGTGATGATCATCCGCCGCGACCTGCTCGAGCGCAGTGGCCAGCCGCGCGCGGACATCTTCGATTACCGCTCGCACGTCGCCCGCGATTCGATGCTCAACACCCCGCCGACCTGGAACTGGTACCTGGCGGGCCTGGTGTTCAAGTGGATGCTGGCCGAAGGCGGCGTGACCGAGTTCGCCAAGCGCAACGCCGCCAAGGCCGCGCTGGTGTACGGCGCCATCGACGGCTCCGGCGGCTTTTACCGCAATGAGGTCGCACATGCGGCCCGTTCGCGGATGAACATCCCGTTCTTCCTGCCCGATGCCGAGCTCGATGCCCGCTTCGTCGCCGAAGCCAAGGCCGCCGGCCTGCTGGCGCTGAAGGGACACAAGGTGGTCGGGGGCATCCGTGCCTCGCTGTACAACGCCATGCCGCTGGCCGGGGCCGAGGCGCTGGTCGCCTTCATGGCTGATTTCCAGCAGCGTCACGGTTGAGCAATGAACGGCGCGCACCGTCGGGTGTGTGCCCCGCAACAAGGAACTCCGATGGCAAGCAGCAAATCCAGCAAGAAGGCGCCGAAGAAGGCCGAACCGGCCAAGGACAGCGCCTCCACCAAGGCCAAGGGCAAGAGCACGTCCAAGGCCGCGTCGAATCCGGCGCCTACCCTGGCGCCGCTGGCGCTGGCCGATGTGCGCTCGAAGATCGACCAGATCGACCGTGACATCCAGAACCTGATCGCTGAGCGCGCGCGCTTCGCCCACCAGGTCGGCAAGGCCAAGGGCAAGCTCGCCGCCGCCGTCGACTACTACCGCCCCGAGCGCGAAGCGCAGGTGCTGCGCATGGTGGTGGACCGTAACGAAGGCCCGCTCAGCGATGAACTGCTGGTGCACGTCTACCGCGAGATCATGTCGGCCTGCCTGGCCCAGCAGGAGCCGCTGAAGATCGGCTACCTCGGCCCGGAAGGCACCTTCAGCCAGCAGGCGGTGCTCAAGCACTTCGGCCGCTCCGCGCTGGGCCTGCCGATGGCCAGCATCGAGGAGGTGTTTCAGGAAGTGGAAGCGGGCAACGCCGATTTCGGCGTGGTGCCGGTGGAGAATTCGGGGCAGGGCACCATCCAGATCACTCTGGACATGTTCCTGACCTCCAACCTGAAGATCTGTGGCGAAGTGGAACTGCGCGTGCAGCAGTACCTGATGTCGCGCAGCGGCCGCCTCGAGGACATCGAGCGCATCTACGCACACCCGCAGTCGTTCATGCAGACCTCGGCGTGGCTGCGCGCCAACCTGCCGAAGGCCGAGAAGATTCCGGTATCCAGCAACGCCGAAGGCGCGCGTCGCGCGCGCAACGCCGATGATGCGGCGGCCATTGGTGGCGAGAGCGCCGGCCACGTGTACGGCCTGAAGAAGGTGGTCACCAAGCCGATCCAGAACGATGCCGACAACACCACCCGCTTCCTGGTGGTGGGTCGCAACATCTTCCCGACCTCCGGCCACGACCGCACCTCGGTGCTGGTGTTCATCCATGACAAGCCCGGTGCGCTGTTCGACGTGCTCAGCCCGTTCGCCCGCCACGGCATCAGCATGAACCGCATCGAGTCGCGGCCGTCGCACCACGGCAAGTGGGAGTACGGCTTCTTCATCGACCTGGCGGGCCACATCGACGACGCGCCGATGCAGGCTGCCCTGGCCGAACTGGAAGCGCACTCGGCGCAGATCAAGGTGCTCGGCTCCTACCCGGTGGCCGTGCCCTGAGTGCTGCTGCGGCGGCAACAGCCGCCGCTCCCTGATGCATCGCCGGCGCTGCCGGTGTTTACGGAATGATCGAACGATGAGCAACGCGCAACACTGGATTGCCCGCAAGGGCCAGCCGCTGCAGGGCAGCCTGACCATTCCCGGCGACAAGTCGGTCTCGCACCGCTCGGTGATGTTCGCCGCGCTGGCCGATGGCACCTCGCATATCGAGGGCTTCCTGGAAGGCGAAGACACCCGCGCCACGGCGCGCATCTTCAGCCAGCTCGGCGTGCGCATCGAAACCCCCAGCCCGTCGCAGCGCATCGTGCACGGCGTCGGCATCGACGGCCTGCAGGCACCCAGCGCACCGCTGGACTGCGGCAACGCCGGTACCGGCATGCGCCTGCTGGCCGGCCTGCTGGCAGGCCAGGCATTCGACTGCACGCTGATCGGCGATGAATCGTTGTCGGGCCGCCCGATGCGCCGCGTCACTGGCCCGCTGTCGCAGATGGGCGCGAAGATCGACACCCAGGATGACGGCACGCCGCCGTTGCATGTGCATGGCGGCCAGTCGCTGCACGGCATCGACTTCGCCTCGCCGGTGGCCAGCGCACAGATCAAGTCCGCAGTGCTGCTGGCCGGCCTGTACGCGCAGGGCGAAACCAGCGTGCTGGAACCGCATCCGACCCGTGACTACACCGAGCGCATGCTGTCGGCGTTCGGCGTGGACATCGAATTTTCACCGGGCAAGGCCCGCCTGCGTGGCGGCCAGCGCCTGCGCGCCACGGACATCGTGGTGCCGGCCGACTTCTCGTCTGCGGCGTTCTACCTGGTGGCCGCCAGCATCATTCCGGGTTCCGAGCTGCGCCTGAAGCAGGTCGGCCTGAACCCGCGCCGCACTGGCCTGCTGCACGCGCTGCGCCTGATGGGGGCGGACATCACCGAAGAGAATCCGGCCGAGCAGGGCGGTGAGCCGGTGGCGGACCTGGTGGTGCGCTACGCCCCGCTGAAGGGCGCGCGCATTCCGGAAGCGTTGGTGCCGGACATGATCGACGAGTTCCCGGCGCTGTTCGTGGCCGCCGCCGCCGCAGAAGGCCAGACCGTGGTGAGCGGTGCGGCCGAGCTGCGGGTGAAGGAATCCGACCGCCTTGCTGCGATGGCCACCGGCCTGCGCGCGCTGGGCATGCAGGTGGACGAAACCGAAGACGGCGCCACCCTGCATGGTGGCGTTCGCCTGGGCAGCGGCACCATCGAAAGCCACGGTGACCATCGCATCGCCATGGCGTTCGCCATCGCCGGCCAGATCAGTGACGGCGAAGTGCGCATCAACGATATCGCCAATGTCGCCACGTCCTTCCCGGATTTCGATGGCCTGGCGCGCAGCGCCGGGTTCAACCTGGCCTGATCGTCACAGCAACCTCCGGGCCACGCCCGGCGGATCGCATTGCACGGTAGAAGCCAACCTCGGTTGGCGCGCTCACCTCATCCGGTAGGTGCCAACCTCGGTTGGCACGCTTTTCCGCATAAAAGGACGGAGGCCGAAGCCTCCGTCTAAACATCACGAACCCCTCGTCCGCGATCAACGCTGCTCGGTACGGAAATCCACCGGGACCCGCACCACGCTGGCGACGGCACGGCCCTCGTGCATCGCCGGCTGGAACTTCCAGTTCTGCACGGTGTTCAGCACCGCGCGATCCAGATCACGACTGCGCTCGCCGCTGCGCGAAACGATCGCAGCATTAGCGACATTGCCGTGGGTATCTACACTCAGGCTGGCGATCACGCTGCCCTGCACGCCACTACGCAGCGCAGCGGCGGGGTAGGTGGGCATGCGGTTGCTGGCCAGCGGGCGGGCCTCACGATTGCGCGCTACCGGCGCGGCCTTCCGCGAAGCAGTAGCCGGGGCTGCCTGGCGCGCGGCAGGGGCCGCTGCATCCGTCACCGCGGCCTGCTCGGGGGCTGGAAGCATGCGCTCACCGACCGGCGCTGGCGCCACATCTTCCTGGTTGGAATGACGCAGCCAGAGCAGGGCGGCAGCAAACATCGCCACGATCAGCGCGATCCACATCCAGGGCGACGTGGGTTTGTGCTGCAGGCTGGAATCCTCCTGCAGCTGCGGCGAATGAAGGTCTTCGTGGGTGGTGGCAGTCATCGCTAACTCCTTCCGTCAATGGACGACGTGGGAAGTGTTGCGCGAGCCACGGAGGAGAAGTGTCAGCGTTGCGTCAACGCCACCGGCAGGGTTCAGTTTGCCTGCCGGGAAGTGTTCAGTTACTGGGTCTTGAAGTCGAACGGCACTTCAATGCTCCCGGGGACGGGCTGGCCGTTGCTCTGCGCGGGGGTGAAACGCCAACGGCGTACGGCGTCGGTGGCGGCACGGTCGAGGTCGCGTGAACCACTGCGCTGGATCACCGTGGCGTTGTTCGGATAGCCGGTGGCGTCTACATCCACGCGTACCACCACGGTACCGGTTTCGCCGGCGCGCAGGGCGGCGGCGGGGTACGACGGCGGCGGCGACTGACCGGCAATCGGCATCGGTTGGCTGTTGCCGGTCGTGGCCGGGGCAGCGCCCGGGGTGGCCGGGGCCGGCTCGGCGATCGGGGCGGGCGGTGGCGGGGCGGTTTCGACCAGCTTCGGCGCTTCTTCCTCGACCGGGGCCGGCTTGGCATCGGGCATGTCGCTGGAGCCGGCCGCAGCGGCCAACGGTTCCGGCAGGGGCTCGATCTGGGCGGTTTCCTGCGGGGTCTGCGCGGCCGGGTCGGCGCGGAAGAACTCCTTGTCACGGCCGGTCAGCCAGACCAGCACGAACAGCAGCACGCCCACGCCGAAGGCGATGCCGGCGATCTTCAGGGCGTTGCGCGGGATATGCACAGTAAACGACTTGGCGGACGACGAGCGGGGTGCAGACATGGACCGGACCAGTACGGAATAGCCCGATTCTGCCACGGCGGGAATGAACCGGGCGGCAGAAATCCGTATAACAAGCGATAATCCCATCCCTGATACCCACCACGACACCTGCCATGCTTGATCCAGCCCTGCTCCGCCACCAGCCCGCCGACCTCGCCGAACGCCTGCGCACCAGCCGCGGCTTCGAGCTCGACGTGTCTGCCCTGGAGTCCCTGGAGGCCGATCGCAAGCGCATCCAGGTGCGGACCCAGGAGCTGCAGAGCCTGCGCAACAGCCGTTCCAAGGCCATCGGCCAGGCCAAGGCCAAGGGCGAGGACGTTTCGGCCATCATGGCCGAGGTTGCCGCCTTCGCCGACGAGCTGAAGGCCTCGGAAGTGGCGTTGGACGAGCTGCGTGAGAAGATCGAAGCGATCTCGATGGGCATTCCGAACCTGCCGGCCGATGACGTGCCGGCCGGTGCCGACGAGAACGACAACGTCGAGCAGGCACGTTGGGGTACCCCGCGCCAGTTCGATTTCAAGGTGCTCGACCACGTCGAACTGGGCGCCCGCAACGGCTGGCTGGACGGCGAGACCGCGGCCAAGCTGTCCGGCTCGCGCTTCACCGTACTGCGCGGCCCGATCGCGCGCCTGCACCGTGCGCTGGCCCAGTTCATGGTCGACCTGCACACCGGCGAGCACGGCTACGAGGAAACCAACGTGCCGCTGCTGGTCAACGCTGATTCACTGCGTGGCACCAGCCAGCTGCCGAAGTTCGAGGACGACCTGTTCAAGACCGCCGTGGGCGACTCCACGCGTTACCTGATCCCGACCTCGGAAGTGCCGCTGACCAACATCGTGCGCGACGAGATCGTCGAGGCCGAGCGCCTGCCGCTGCGCATGACCGCCCACTCGATGTGCTTCCGTGCCGAGGCTGGCAGTGGTGGCCGCGACGTACGCGGCATGATCCGCCAGCACCAGTTCGAGAAGGTCGAGCTGGTCTCGATCTGCCGCCCGGAAGACAGCGACGCCGAACACCAGCGCATGACCCGCTGCGCCGAAGTGGTGCTGGAAAAGCTGGGCCTGCCGTACCGCAAGGTGCTGCTGTGCACCGGCGACATGGGCTTCTCGGCCATCAAGACCTACGACCTGGAAGTCTGGCTGCCGTCGCAGGAAACCTATCGCGAGATCTCCTCGTGCTCGAACTGTGGTGACTTCCAGGCCCGCCGCATGCAGGCGCGCTGGCGCAACCCGGCCACCGGCAAGCCGGAACTGGCGCACACGCTGAACGGCTCGGGCGTGGCGGTTGGCCGCGCGATGATCGCAGTGATGGAGAACTACCAGAACGCCGACGGCAGCATCACCGTGCCGGAAGCGCTGCGCCCGTACATGGGTGGGCTGGAAACCATCGCCTGATTCTCTGATCGGGTGGGTGCCATGCATGCATGGCACCGCTGTGGCTCTGGTGGGTGCCATGCTTGCATGGCACCGAATCCACGCATGGCGTGGATCTACTGGAGGATGTTGCACGCGCCCGGCATGAATTCACCGATGCCTCAGTAGATCCACGCCATGCGTGGATGAACCCCGCGATTACCGCATGGCCCGCAGCTTCTCCAGCGGCACCCATCCCGGTTCGCCGGTCTCCGGCACGCACCACGCCCAACCATTGAGCGTGCGCTGCCCACGCAGCACCTGCCCGGGATCCACATCCAGCTCCCGTGCGCAGTAATCCTCGGTGGCAAACGCGTCACCCTGCGCAGTGCGACCGATCACGGGCGCCGGCACGAAACCGGGCTGCTGCCCTTCGGCTTCGCACAGGAACCAGTCGTCCCAGCCCTCCGGGCCTTCATAGCGTTGGCCCACCACCAGCGCCTGGCCACGGCGCAGGGTGATCGGGTGCGGAAATTCGCTGCGGTGTGCAGTGGTCACGATGTAGTTCATGGCCCCAGCCTAACGTTCTGGTGAGCGCCGCGCATGGCACCGAATCCACGCACACGTGCAGTAGATCCACGCCGTGCGTGGATGGCGAGCCCTCGGGCCAGACACAGAAAAGCGGCCCCGCAAAGCGGGGCCGCCAGGGTGGGCCGGGATGGGGGAGGGGATCCCGGCCCGCGTTCAGCGCCCAGACGAGGAGAGAGGGGTGCCGAACGCTGGAACGCTTATGCAGCGGCGGCTTCAGCCGCTTCGTGCGACGGCAGGGCCGCCAACGCGCCAGCGATGGCGTCTTCACGGTGCTGCGGCGAGTAGGCGATGCCTTCGGCACGTACGAACTCGATGTCGTTGATGCCCCAGAAGGCGAACGTCTGGCGCAGGAACGGTTCCTGGAAGTCGGCCGGCGAATCGGTGTAGATGCCGCCGCGGCTGCTGACCACGATCACGCGCTTGCCGCCGGCCAGGCCGATCGGGCCGTTCTCGGTGTACTTGAAGGTGCGTCCGGCCACGGCCACGCGGTCGATCCAGGCCTTCAGCGTGGACGGGATGCTGAAGTTGTACATCGGGGCGCCGATCACCACGATGTCCGCGGCAAGGAACTGCTCGAGCACCTGTTCAGCGTCGGCGGCTTCGGCCGCGTCCGCCTTGGCCAGCGAGCTGCTGCGAAGATGCGGTACCGGATTGGCGTCAAGATCGCGATAATCGATCTGCAGCCCTTCGATCTGCTGCTTGAAGCGGGCCACCACGGCAGCGGTCAGGTGGCGGGAGACGGAGTTCTCGCCAAGCACGCTGGCGTCGAGATGCAGAAGCTTCATGGCAGTCACCTATGTTCTGGGAGGGAGGGGCGGGGTGGCCCCGCCGACGGAGAGAACGATAGGTTGTTGCAAAGGCGGGATAAAGATGGTTGAATGCCACGTATTGTTCTAGATATGGAACTCGGGCATGCATGACCTGAATGATCTGTACTACTTCGCGATGGTGGTCGACCACGGCGGATTTGCCGCCGCCGAGCGTGCGCTGGGCATCCCCAAGTCGCGCCTGAGCCGCCGCATCAGCCAGCTGGAAACCGACCTGGGCGTACGCCTGCTGCAGCGCTCCACGCGTCGTTTCGCCGTGACCGACGTTGGCACCAGCGTGCACCGCCACGCGCAGACGATGCTGGCCGAGGCGCAGGCCGCCCGCGAAGTGGTCGACCGCCTCAGTGCGGAACCGCGCGGCGTGGTGCGCGCCAGCGTGCCGGTGTCGCTGGCGCAGATGCAGCTGCCCAAGCTGCTGCCCAAGTTCCTTGAGCAGTACCCGAAGGTGCGCCTGCAGCTGAACATCAGCAACCGCCGTGTGGACATCATCAATGAAGGCTATGACGTGGCCCTGCGCGTGCGTTCGCGCCTGGACGACGACGGCAGCCTGGTGATGCGCAGCTTCGGACAGGTGCAGGAACTGCTGGTGGCCAGCCCGAAGTACCTGGACCGCGCTGGCCGCCCGAAGGACCCGGAAGAGCTGACCCAGCACGTCACCCTCAGCATCAGCGAAGACGAAGCGCGCCAGCGCTGGGAACTGCATGGGCCGGAAGGCGAAGTGCGCCGGGTCGACCTGCAGCCACGCGTGGCCGGCTTCGATTTCCCGCTACTGCAGAGCATGGTGAAGGACGGCTTCGGCATCACCATGCTGCCGGAGACTGTGTGCGCCGATGCGGTGCGTAACGGCGAACTGGAAGTGGTGCTGCCGGACTGGTCGCTGCCGCAGGGCGTGTGCCATGCCGTGTTCGCCTCGCGTCGCGGCCTGCTGCCGGCAGTGCGCGTGTTCATCGACTTCCTGGCCGAGCACCTGCCGCCGCAGCTGGAGGCCTCGCGCCTGGATTGCGGTGGCGCCTGTGAAAAGGCCAAGGAGCGGATCAAGGCCAGTGCGCTGGGCGCGTTGGCAGTGGATGCGGGCTGAGGCACCTGCCCGCAACTGCACCGCCAATCTGTGAAACGGTAGCGCCGGGCCATGCCCGGCGTTGCTGCTTTCCGGCCCCGGTCAGTTCCGGCCGAACAGCCGGACCCAGAAGCCGCGCTGCGGCGGTGCGGCCGGTGTGGGCTCGGCCATGACCGGTGCTTCCAGTACTGCCATCAGCTCCGCGCTGCGTGGCTTCTTCAGGAAGCGCGCGTAGTCCAGGTAGCTGGTCACCTTGCTCATGTGCAGCCGCTCGGGCATTGCCGGCAACGCGCCGCCCTGCAGGAGTACCCGCAATGCCTCTGGGCGGTCCAGACGGATCGCCTCGAACACGGCGGTGCCGCCGCAACCAGGCTCGATCTGGTTGGCGCGCTGTGGCGCATCCTTCAGCAGGTCGCGCAGTGCGTTCGCATCATCGCGTTCCACCGCCGCTACAAGCCGTGCCAGCGCTTCAGCCTCTTCGTATGGAAGGCTGTCGCGATAGGCCTGGTCGGCGATCTCGCGCTCGTCGCGCCCGTCTCCGCCCTGGATGCACAGGAAATCGGTGACCAGAGCGACTGGAATGCCGGACGTATCCAGCGCCCAGTAGCTGGGGTAAACGCCGTCGCCCCAGCCGCTGGTGAATACGACCAGGCCGTGCGGTGAGTCCTCGCCCCAGGGGCGGTATTCGGTGCCTTCGTCCAGGCCATCATGGTCGATCAGCGCATCCGACCACTCGCCGCCTTCGTCGCCATCGGCCCGTTCGATCAGGGCCAGCAGTGCCTGCTGGGTGTCGGTATCCATGAAGCAGCCGATGCCGGCGTCGACCGGGTAGCCGATGAAGCTGTCCTCATCCAGTCCGGTCAGGTCCTGCGTGGTCCAGCGCGCCATCTGCCAGTGCAGGGCGGTCGCGGTGAGAGCTTCGCGTGGCTTGAACCAGACCACGGCCAACGCCGGGCGGCCGCTGTGCACGATGATCTCGACCGGATGCCGCCCCAGCGGGGCGGTGTAGTCGGCCAGCGCCGGCGCCTCGGCCTGCACCAGCGGATCGCAGACCACCACGTGCCCGCTGCTGACCGGCAGGTGCCCGGCGAAGGTGCGGTGCAGGGCCACAGCGGCCAGCTGGGTGTCGTCCAGCAGGGTAGTGCGCAGGTTGGCCAGGTCGAGGTGGGCCATGGGGGCTCCGATTGCAGTGAAGGCCCCACCGTGCCGGATGCGAAGGGCGGGGGCAAGGGTGGTCTTGGGCAAATGCCCTTCACGTGCGAGAATACGCCGCTGCCCGGGCGACCGGGACCCGATTGGAGAGATGGCCGAGCGGTTTAAGGCACCGGTCTTGAAAACCGGCGAAGGGTCAAACCTTCCGTGGGTTCGAATCCCACTCTCTCCGCCAGTTGTTTCAAAGAGCCCCTGGAAACAGGGGCTTTTTCGTCTCTACGGCCCTGGCTGCCATTCATCCACCCATCCGCCCACAAGGGCAAGTGAACGGACAAACGGATGCCTTCCTTTGATCGGGACTCCGATAGGGCAGAGGAAAATCAAGAACCGTAAGCGGTTCTGATACACAGGCGCAGAGACTTGTGCCGGTCAATTTGAATGTACAAGTCACCCGCGCTAGGCTGCGCATGCCCAAGGAGGGCGATCAACGGAGTTATGGCATGAAGATTGGATTCAAGCTTTCTGTTGCTATTGCGGCCTGTGCGTTGACCTTTGGAATCAGTAGCGCCACGGCGAAAGCCCCCGGCCCTTGTACCGTCTGCGAGGTCCAGTACAGGGCGTGTGAGGCGTCAGGCACAGACGTGAGCATCTGCATCCGAAACTATACGCAATGCATGCGTGCGAACGGTTGCATTATCCCGTAAGAAAACATCGTGGGGATTTGCAGGGCCTTTACGATGCCCGCAGTCTTGCCACCATCCAGACGAAAGCCTCGGTCCAACCGGGGCTTTTTCTTTTCCGGAGACGCCATGGCGTAGAAGTGCCCTCTGATGCAGGCGGGCGGGTGCGTGCTGAAAGGGGGCGGGATGCAGTCATCCCCGACGCCCACCTCTCGGCTTGCTGTGGCACAACGGGTAACTGGAGCACGACCGGAACGCCCCATGCGGCCCATTGCGGTCCACAAACACGCCCACCTTGCACACCGGGCAGCGCTCTTCATTGATGGCCGCGCCTGAAATCGCGGTTACTTCCACTGCCCCGTCCTTCACCAGCTCATCCAGGAACGGCGAGTGCTTCCCCTGTAGGGTGAACATGGCCACCGAGCGTCGCGCACGCGTCAGCGCGACATAGAACAACCGCCGCTCTTCGCTCAGCGGATAGGTATCCCCATCCGGCATTGCCAGCGAAAGGACCGGGTCATCGGCGCGCAGGCTCGGGAAGCTGCGGTTGATCATGCCCGGCAGAATCACGTAGTCCGCCTCGCGTCCCTTCGATCGATGGACCGTGAGGAACTCTACGTCCATCGTGCTGCCGAAGGCTGTCTTCCAATCCGAAGGCATCGCGCTGCGATCTGCGCGGTAGCGCCCCAGGATAAAGACCGTCACGCGCCCGTTGCGCCCTTGTGGCACCGCCCCGGACAACAACTGCTGATGCAGCTTGGCGAGGTACTGGCGAACACCATCCTGAAGCTCCTCGCGCCGGGTCATCTGGAACGCGTGCAACACCGGGCCCATCGCCGGCGCAGCAGAGCGAACTTCTTTGGTGATCTGCACTGGATTCCGGCCGATGAAGCGGCTGGACGCATCGCAGAGCGCCTGCGGGCAGCGGAATGTCTGCTCCAGCTTCAGCACCTGGCCCTGGCCCTGGCCCATCCATTCGCGGAATCCGGTCATCACTGAAACGTCGGCGCCGGCGAAGCGATTGATCGACTGCCAGTCATCGCCCACCGCAAACAGGTAGCGGCCCGGTTGGCTGACCAGCGCACGGCAGAGGCGTGCGCGGGCGCGCGAGACATCTTGGAACTCATCGGCCATCACCAGCTCGTAGGGCGATTCGTAGCTGCCCTGTTCCAGCAGCCCGGCCGCCATGTTGAGCATGTCTTCAAAATCGATGCCGTGCTCGTCAGCCAGTGCGTTGTCCCAGGCCTGGAAAACAGGGCTGGCGATTTCCAGGAAGCGCCGATGCCGTTCCTTGAACTGGTCTTCGGGCATCTGTCGCAGGCGCGCGGCCATATCGTCCAGCGTCAGACAGTTGCTCTTGGCGTGGGCAATGAAGGTGCGCATCAAGCCGATCAGGTCTGCATCCGGCATCGGCTTGGCGCCCTGATCGGGCAACTCGCGGTCAGGGTTCGGGTCGAGTTCGACATCAGACGCGCCAAGTCGCTCCGCAAGATCCTGCAGGGCATGTCCACTGCGCAGGCCGAACGACGTCGTCTCGACCAGCGCGGTGCCGCGCGCTGCATGCTGCTGGCGCTTCCAGTGCATACCTTCAGCGTAGTGGGCGAAGTGCGCCGGCGGCTGGCCATTGGCATCCAGCGCAAAGTGCTCGTGATACAGCCCGGCGTCCGGGTAATAGAAGTCCGGACGATACTGGCGATGGGTGTCGGTCGCCGTATCGAATTCGTAGCGCCGCTCGTAGTCGTACGTCACGCCGTTGTAGAAGAGCCAGTCGGCGATCACGCACTCTTCCAGGCTCTTCACCCGCTCACCCTGCAGGGTGCGGATGTAGGGCATGCCATCGCGGTCGTAGCCGTCGGCCTCCATTTCCGCGCCGAATGGTGGCAGGTCGCGCCCGAACACTAGGCGGAACATGTCCCATTGGGTGCGGAAATGGGTCGAGCGATCCTTCAGGTCGTCCACCAGTTCGGCCAGCTTGTTGAAGCCCAGCGTGGCGTCAATGGCCCATTCCGGGATATCGGGCTTGCGCCCCGTGGCTTTGGCGATGATGGCCAGGCCGAGTGCATGGAAGGTCCGTACCTCAATCGTGATGTCGCCCATGCCTAATCGGTTGAAGGAACGCTGTGCGCGCTCTTCAAGCTCTCTGGTGGCATCCTTGTTGAAGGCGAGCATCACGATGCGTTCGGGTTCGACAAAGCCGCGGTCAATGGCATAAGCGGCCTTGGCGACCATCGTGGAGGTCTTGCCTGAGCCGGCCGCGGCCACGACCTGGACCCGGTTGTCGAAGCAGATGACGGCGCGGGCCTGTTCCTCGGTCAGCGGCTTGCTCTCGACCCGGTCCAGGAAGTCCTTGGCCAGCACCAGCTCCCGCGTCGCCATGGTCGCATTGGCGTCCCCCCATACGGCGGGCCAATCCAGCTGCCAGTCGTGCAGGGCATCCAATGCGGCACGATGGCTATGGGAGTGCAGGTCGTCGTGCACATCCTCATCGAGGAACAGCCGTTCCAGCTCGGCCGGCGACAAGGGCAGGGTGGGGCGCTCGGCCAGCAGGATATGCTGCTGTTCGTGGGTGATCCAGCGGCGGCCGGCGGTGCCCCGGTCAGTGAGGGCGTCGGCCTCGGCCAGCCACGATTGGATCTGCTCCAGAATGTCCTCGAAGAGCGCCTTGCGCCCGCGTGTGGTGCGCGCGAAGAGCACCTGCTGGACAGCACCCGCGAGGCGGGAAGCCTGGCCGTTGGGCAGGCCGTCCACGGACAGCGTTTCGCCGTCCTCGCTCTGCAGCGCAACCCTGGCCCAGAACAGGCCCGGAAGAACCCGCACACGCTGGTCATCATCGACGTGTTGGCGGTACTGCCGGCCTTCAATCAGAAGCTCGACATGCTCGCCATCCAGCCGCAGCCGCCAGTCCGGCGAGCGGGTCACACGCTGGCCCCAGCCCGAGGGGCGCCATTCCATAGACATCAAGATACTGCCTTGCGTACGTCACTGGGCGTAAAGCGCCCTTACAGCCCCATGATAAGGGGGCTTGATCAGGCGCGTGACTGTTGCCGTGCGGTCGGAGTGGGTTAGGCTGTCGCCATGCCGTAGCGGATGGCTGCGACCACTGCGTGGATGGCGCCCCGGGAAGGAATCCAATGCCTGCAGGAATGTTCTCTACATCTGGCCGCAACTGCCTTCTGGCTGTTGTACTGTCTTTGGCAGCACTGCCTGCGGCGGCGCAATCGCCCACCCCATCACTGTTCTGTGGCTTCTGGACTGAAGAGGCGGACGGAACATGGAGTGTGTCCCGGGAGGTGGACGCAGCAACGGGTGCCACGGCATCGCGCGACACCTACGAATGGACGTCAAACAGCACGCCATTCGGCACTGGCATGGCCAGCAGCTGGACCCTGAATTACTACTGGCCACAAGACGCGACGCGCCAGAAGGTTGTTCCAGAGGCCGAGGTTGTAGTGGTCATGGATTTCCGTTTTGACGCCAAGGAAATCGGCCAGGAGCCGAAGGATCCCGGACACACCTGGATACACCTGTATCGGTCGGAAGATCCGAACAAGCAGTTTTCGGTCTACTCCACCAGCCTGACGGGCAGTATGGACTGGAATCGCCTCCGAAACGGAAACCTCGGCGGAAGGGCTTTTCTGTCTTTGGATACGCTGCTGGCTTACGGTACGGGCCTGGAAAAACTGGTGTGGCAAATCCGCGGTGCGCCTAACGCTCTGGGTGTGACGGAAAGTTACGCCAAGGGCGTGCTGCCCATCGCGACGATGCGCGGCAAGCTGGCGAAGATTCTGAAGCTACGTGCTGAACTGGACCGGAAAGCGGGGAAATTCCGCAGCGAATGCAAGCTGCCGATTGAAGTTTCAGAATAGCGCTGCATAGACGCAGAGCACGGCATCGGGCCCGCGGCGGCAGCGTGCCACCGCGGGACTGCCTGCCGTCAGGCATTCACATCCACCACAATCCGCCCACGCACCTTGCCTGGGATGATCTGGTCGTAGACGTCCAGCACCTCGGCAAGCCCAATCAGCTGCACGGTGCTTTCGAGCTTCTGCGGGTCCAGGTCGGTGGCAAGCCGGTCCCACGCACGCTGGCGAACGGCCTGCGGCGCATTCACCGAATCCACGCCGGCAAGCGTCACGTTGCGGAGAATGAAGGGCAGCACCGAGCCATGCAGCTCATCACTCTGCGCCAGCCCGCACGCGGCCACTGCGCCGCGGTACTTCGTCTCGGCAAGGGCGTTGACGAGGGTAGGGCCGCCTGCCACATCGACCACGCCGGCCCAGCGCTCAGCACTCACCGGCCGCTCGCGCGGTTCTGAAAGCTGCGCGCGGTCGATGATCTCGGCGGCGCCCAGGCTGTGCAGATACTCGGCGTGTTCCGGGCGCCCGGTGGCGGCCACCACGCGATAGCCCAGCTTTGAAAGGATCGCCACCGCGATCGAGCCGACGCCACCGTTGGCCCCCGTTACCAGCACGTCGCCCCTATCGGGCGTCACGCCGGCATCTTCCAGTGCCAGCACGCACAGCATCGCGGTGTAGCCCGCGGTGCCGATGGCCATGGCGTCGCGGGTGCTCAGGTTGCCGGGAATCCTGTTGAGCCATTCGCCGCGAACACGGGCGCGCTGGGCGAGGCCGCCGTGGTGGCCCATGCTGAGATCCCAGCCATTGAGCACAACGCGGTCGCCGGGTTTGAAGTCGACGCTGCTGGAGTCCAGCACCACGCCAGCCAGGTCGATGCCAGGGATCAACGGGAACGTCCGGATCACCGGGCGCGCGCCGGTGAGGGCCAGCGCGTCCTTGTAGTTCAGCGTGGAGTACTCGACCTGCACCAGCACGTCGCCATCCATCAGGTTGGCTTCATCGAAATCGACCAGCTCCGTGGAAACGCCGTCGTTGGTCTTGCGGGTCAGCAGTGCCTTGAAACTCATGGTGCGGTCTCACGTTCAATGGATGAACCCATGCTAGGCTCGCACCACTATCGCAACAAGAACGATGATTTTCCGTAGGTACTATGGTTTTCCGGAGTATGCATGCGTAGCAAGCGTTGGGACGGCAAGAGCGGTTGCGCGGTGGAAGTCACGCTGTCGGTCATGGGCGGCGTGTGGAAGCCGATCATTCTGTTCCACCTGATGACAGGCAAGCGGCGTTTCATGGAGCTCACGCGGCGTGTGCCCAACGCTACCCAGTCCATGCTGACCAGCCAGCTGCGGGAACTGGAAGCCGACGGGGTGGTGATCCGCCACGTGTACCCGGAAGTGCCGCCGAAGGTGGAATACGAGCTTTCCGAGTTCGGGCGCACGCTGGTTCCGGTGCTGCTGGCCATGCGCGAGTGGGGTGAAACCTATCGTGGTTTCAAGCGTTCGCCCTGAGCTGATTGTCAGCCGCGCATGGAATGTGGCGCGCACCAGTGCCAGCCCCCAAAAATGGGGGCCGGCACACATCACGGCAATGCGTGACTTACGGGATGGTGCAGCCGCTGTTCCGCAGGCAACGGGCAAACGCCGGGTAGCAGACGTTCTCGCCATTGCCCGCCGCCAGACAAGCCTCGTAGGCGGTGTAGCACGGGGTACAGCGGGACTGCGCGGAGGCACTGCCGATTCCCAGGGTCAGTGCAGCAGCCGCAATAGCAACAGGCAGCTTGAATCCAATCTTCATGCTTCACTCCGTTGATAGCCCTCCATGAGCACCTCGGAGGCTAACGTGGGAAGAGGGTGTGTTCAACCCGCACCGCGTCCGGATGGGCATCCATCTTCAGCGCCCCGCCCTGGATTTACTTTGTTGGCGCGTCTGCAGTCTGAGCGGCCACCATGGCTTGTTGCATTTCCTTCAGTGACAGATAGCCATCACCATCGGTGTCCAGGCCCGTAAAGTACTTCGCGATCTCCGGCACCACGATGGCTTCCTCCTTGCTGATCCTTCCATCTTTGTTCTTGTCCATCGCGGTAAATGCGGCGTTGATTGAATCGGCCTGCTTGTTGAAACGGCCCTGCTGAAATTCTGCGTACTCGGACTTGTCGACGCGTCCATCCTTGTTGGTATCCATCGCGGTGAACGTGGAATCGATGTAGGCCTGTTTCGGGTCGGCCGGTGCGGCCTCGGCCAGTAATGGGGCAGCGCACAGGGCAATCAACAGAGCAGTTCTGGTCATGGGGTGTTTGTCCTTGTTGAGGGTCAATCAGCGGCAGGGATAGGTGTAGCCGTCGGTGCCGCGATAGGTATCGTTGCGGCGGTCGTAGTTGCCGTAGCGGTTCATGCAGTAGTCGGCGCGCTCGCGGACTTCGCGTTCGCGCTTGGCAGCAGCGGCAATCACGCCGGCCACCACCGCTGCACCCACCACGCCCACTACCACGCCGGTGGCTTTGGCGTCGTGCCGGCGCTCGCGTTCCCGCTCACGATCCCGCTCACGTTCGCGCCGCTCCCATGCATCGCGCTCCCGATCACGGTAGTCCTGGCTCCAGTGTGGGCTGTAGCGATCGCCACGCTGTGCGTGGGCGTCGCTGGAGTAGGGCATCAACACCAGTAGCTGCGCGGCAGCTACCAGCAGCAGTGCGGGCTTTCCTGTTCTAAGAAACATCGTCCAGCTCCTGTGCGGACATTCTCGGTAGCCGTAGTACACACTGCGGACATTGCGCGAACCTGCTGTCAATACAGGTAGATGCATTGGCTATTGGACCAGTGCCTCCACCGGATCGAGCCGTGCGGCACGTCGTGCCGGCAGAAATCCGAAGCCAACGCCGATCAGGCTGGAACAGGCGAAGGCGGCCAGAATCGAGTTGACGGAGAACACCAGGCTGAAGCCCGCATCGGCCAGCTCCAGAGCCGCGCCCAACGCAAGGGCCACGCCGATGCCGAGTACACCACCGAGCAGGCAGACCAGCACCGATTCGATCAGGAACTGCTGCAGGATGTCGCTGCGGCGCGCGCCCACCGCCATGCGCACGCCGATCTCGCGGGTGCGCTCGGTCACCGACACCAGCATGATGTTCATTACGCCGATCCCGCCGACCACCAATGCGATGGCTGCGATGGAGCTGATCATCATGGTCAGGATGCTGGTGGTCTGTTCGATGGATTCACGGATCTGCGCGTTGTTGCTCATGTAGAAGTCGGTGCTGCCATGACGCCGCGTCAGCAATCGTCGGATGGCCTGCTCAGCCGCTTCCATGCTGATCGCATCGGAAACGCGTACGGTGATGCTGGACACGTGGCTCTGCCCCAGCATGCGTGCCATGGCGGTGGTGTAAGGCAGCCATACCCGCAGCAGTGACGCATCGCCGGCAGCACCGGCATCTTTCTTCACCACGGCCACAATACGCACAGGCACGTTGCCCAGCAGCAGGGTCTGGCCGATGGGATTGTCCGCGGCAGCGAAGAAGCGAGCGCGGGTATTGGCGTCGATCACCACGACCTGCTGGTAGCCGCTCACACCCGGTGGGCCGAAGAATGCGCCTTCGCCCAGCTTCAGGCCATGCACGCGGAAATACTGCTCGCTGACGCCCTGCACCTGCACGCTGGCCGAACGGTTGCCGCGCAGGGCAGTGCCGCTGGTGGCAACACCGGGGGTGGCGCTGTCCACGAATGGCTGCCGGGCAAGGGCCACGCTGTCGCCGGGAGTGAGTGTTTCCACCCGCGCGGAATGGAGGTCGCCAAAGCCCGATCCGGGATAGATTTCGATGGTATTGGTACCCAACGAGGAGATGTTGGACAGGATGGCCTGCCGTGCGCCGGTACCCAGTGCCACCACCGCTACGACCGATGCAATGCCGATGATGATCCCGAGCATGGTCAGGAAGGTGCGCATGCGGTGGGCGTTCATCGCGCGCAATGCCATGCGGAAGGCTTCAGCGAAACGGTCCCGCCAGACCCGCCAGCCGCTGTTGCCCACAGGCTGGGTCACGGCTGGCGTCGCCACGCCCGCTGACAGACCAGTACCGGTTGCACGATCATCCACAATCCGCCCATCGCGGATTTCGATGATGCGCTGCGCGTGCTCGGCCACGGCCATGTCATGCGTAACCAGCACCACGGTATGGCCCTCGGCGTGCAGCTCGCCGAGGATCTTCATCACTTCTTTGCCGGAATGCGTGTCCAACGCACCTGTAGGTTCGTCGGCGAAGATCACTGCACCGCCATTCATCAGCGCACGTGCAATCGAAACGCGTTGCTGCTGGCCACCCGACAGCTCACCAGGAAGATGCTGCATGCGCTCGCCCAGGCCAAGCCGCGACAACAGCGTGGCCGCACGCGCATGGCGTGCATCGGCAGGCATGCCGGCGTAGATCGCAGGCACTTCCACATTGCTCAGTGCAGTCAGATCGGTCAGCAGGTGGTAGCGCTGGAAGATGAAGCCGAAGTGTTCGCGGCGTAGTTCGGCCAGTTCATCCGGCGACATCTGCGCGGTCTCGCGCCCGGAGATCTGATAGACACCGGCGGAAGGGCGATCCAGGCAGCCCAGGATGTTCATCAGCGTGGACTTGCCCGAACCGGACTGGCCTACGATGGCCACCAGTTCACCTGCGTGAATATCCAGGTCGATGCCGTCGAGTACCACCAATGTCTGCTCGCCTGCGGCAAACTCGCGGCGTACGCCGCGAACGCGCAGCAGCGGCTCGGTCGTGGTCGTGCTCATCTGGACTGCGTGGGTGCGCTGGTGGCTTCGGCGTCGGCCTGCGCCAGCACGACCTGTTCGCCTTCCTTCAGCCCGGTGCGTACTTCTACCTGGATCTGATCATCCAGCCCGGTAGTGACGCGCCGCGTGCTGGCGCGGCCGTCGGCACCACGTACCTGCACGCTGTAACTGCCATCGGCGGCGCGCGCACCCAATGCGGCCGAGGGAATGGTCAGTACGTTGTTGGCGCGGCCCAGCACGATGCGGACCTGCGCGGTCATGTAGCTGCGCAGGCGGCCATCGGCGTTATCCACGTCGAACTGGCCGTTGTAGTACATGGCCGTGCGGCTGCCACCCGACACTGCCGGTGCAGCAAGGCTGGAGCTGTCTTCGTTGGTGATCGATTCCGGCGCTGGCGCGATATCCCGCAACGTGCTGCTGTAGCGGCGGCCGGCATCACCAAGAATGGTGAAGAATGCTTCCTGGCCAACAGACGTGTGTACGACGTCGGCCTCGGAGATCTCGGCGTACACCGTCATCACGTCCTGGTTGCCCAGCATCACGATGGTGGGGGCGCTCTGCACCGCATTCACGGTCTGCCCCTGGCGCGCGACCACGGCCAGTACGGTTCCGTCGGTGGGGGCGGTGATGCGGGTGTACTCCAGATTGGTCTGAGCAACATCGACGTCGGTCTGTCGGCGCGCCACTTCACCGTCCAGCGCAGCGACCTGTTCACGGGTGGCATCGACCTTGGCCTTGGCAGTATCGAAGTCGGCGCGGGCCACCAGTTGCGAGGCCACCAGTTGCTGCTGCCGATGCAGTGTCAGCTCGAACTGGCGCAGGTCGGTGGCCAGCGCATCGCGGTTGGCACGCGCGGTGCGTTGTGCGGCCTGCGCGCTGAGCAATGCATTGCGTTGAGTACGCGAGTCGATGTCGGCGATGGGATCGCCGGCTTTCACTTTGTCGCCCAGCTTTACATGCAGGGTATCGATGCGTCCGGAGACCTGTGCACCCACGCTTACCAGTTGCGAGGGCTTCAGCGTGCCAGTGGCCTCCACCACCTGTTCGATGCTGCCGCGAGCGACCGGTGCAACCTGCAGGTGCGGAGGTGGTGCGGGCCGCAACCACGCGAACAGAGTCAGCGCGCAGCACAGCAGGCCGGCAGCGACGATGAGCGCACGGCGGCGCTTGCGGGGTACGGTGCTCATCGGCTCAGCAACCAGAAGAGACAGGTCATCGGGGGTCCTTGCGACAGAAGAGACACACGTCTGTCGGGGAAGACGTGGTTGGCCGTCGAGTCTCGATGCGCTGGGTTGCGCGAACCTTGCGGGGCGATCGTTGTGTCAGCGCGCGGCATGAAGAGCGAGCAGTGTCACGGCGATGAACTGCAGGGCGCTACCGAGAACCAGCAGTGCATTTCGCAGCCGGTGACCTGCGATGCGCGCAGCGCAGAGTTGAATCGCCGCGCTGGCCAACAACCAGGGGAAGGTCGAAGCATGCAGCTTCGCCATTCCTGCACCGATGGCGATCAGCAGCGTACTGGCAATCATTATCCCAGCGGCATGGCCGTCCAGGGCCCGCAGCAGCGGTGGCGTTGGGTGTGGGGTTGCCGCCCGCCATGCCGCCAGCCCATGCAGCGCAGCATGCACGGCAACGAACAGGAGCACGGCCGTCGCCACCGCTGTGCTCGCATGCCGATACGCTGAAGCCACCAGCGCAATGCCGGGCAGCAGCAGAAACAACGCGCCGAACAGCCGCATCAACACGCCAGCGCGCTCGATATCGGGGACTGTCCGCAGCCAAAGCGGCCAATGTTGCAGGCCGGGCGCGCGGACATTGTGTGGGCGGCGATTCCATGCGGCAGCCGTAAGTCCCGGCGAATTCCGCGGTGGCACAGTGCGTGCGGAAGGGGACGGTGGGGGAGCTCCCTGGGTCACATGCAGGCTTCCTGTCAGATAGGAACGCGGTGGCACGGCAGGTGCCACACCCCGATGCTGTCCAGCGAACATTGCCGCAACCTTGCCTGTCCTCGCTCCCGGCCACGTATGGACAGGCGCCGGTTACACAGGTGCATGCGATGTGTTCAGTGCTCCAGCGGTGGCGTGCTGGTCACGCCCGGATGCAATGGAAACTCGACACGGATCAATGCACCACCGCCTGGCGCATCCAGAATCGTGACGTGGCCGCCGTGGCGGTCGATCACCTGGCGCACCAGGTTCAGCCCCAGGCCCGCGCCTGTCTGCCGCGGCCGCAACCGCTGGAAGGGTTCGAAAACCCGTTCGCGCTGGTCGACCGGTATGCCGGGGCCGTCGTCCTCGACCTCCAGGCAGCTGCCTTGAACGCGCACGATGATCTGGCGTCCGCCATGTTCGGCAGCATTCAGTACCAGGTTGGAAATTACCCGCTCCACTGCGCCGGTCTCGCCGAGCACCGGGAAATGTGATTCCACCGCCACGGCTACGGTCTTGTCCGACTGGATCAGCAGCGGCGCCAGATCGGCGGCCACCCGTTTGGCCACCCGCGCCAGGTTGATGGTTTCCTTCGGCCCGTCTTCGTCCATGCGGTGCAGATCCAGCAGCTGCTCTGCCAGCGTCGCCAGCCGCGCCACTTCCACGGCCAGGCTGCACGAGGTGGCGTCGTCGGCCGCATCGACCTTTACCCTCAGAATCGCAATGGGTGTGCGCAGCTCATGCGCGGCGGCGGCGATGAAGCGGCGTTGCCGTTCGTGCCCCTCGTCCAGCCGCTCCAGTGCTTCATTCACCGCCGTCACCAACGGAGCGATCTCCACAGGCACAGCGGTTTCTGTCAGGCGGACACCGCGGCGGCTGGCGGAGATGTTGCGGGCTTCCTCGGCGATGCGCTCCACCCCGGCCAGGGCCCGTCTCACGATGATCGGTGTCAGGACGATGGTGGCCAGGCCCAGCAGCAGGAAGATCGGCAGGGTGATGATGTGTGCCGCCAGCGCCATCTGCCAGGTCAGCGTATCGGTTTCGCCATGGGCCATGATGGTCAGCTTGCCGGCCGGCCCGCTGTGCTGGCGGACCACGACGGCCAGGCCATCGCTGCGATCCCGCCCGCGCAGGTCGCCAAAGGGGATGCCATCCAGTGCGCCTACCAGCGAGGCATAGGCCGGCGGCACAGGTCCGAACGTAACGTAGTGGCCATGCTCATCCTCGGCGATGAACCATGCACCGGGAACGATCTTCAGTAGTTCGGCCAGTTCCGGTGTGTTCTGCACGTACAGTTCGCCATTGCGGTCGCGGTGCACCGCGTCGGCGGCCACCGGCGCAAAGGTCTGGATGGTGTAGTAGCCACCGCTGTCGGCACGTATCAGCACCATCAGCAGCGCGAAGAACGCCACCAGCAACGCCATTAGCTGATAGATCAGCGTTTTGACGATCAACGGACGCTTCAGCGATGGACGACGCGCCATTATTTGGCTTCCCGCATCAGATAGCCGACACCGCGGATGGCGTGTATCTCTACTCCTGCGTCGGCATCGGCCAGCTTGCGGCGAAGGCGCGAGACGTGCGAATCGAGCGTGTTGGAATGGATGCCGTCATCGAATCCATACACCGCCATTTCAATCGACTCGCGCAGCACGGTGCGACCCAGACGCCGGGCCAACGCGGCCAGTACACGTATCTCACGGCGCGGCAGCTCCAGCCGCTGCCCGCCCACGCTCGCCTCGCCCGATGCCGGGTCGAACAACAACCGGCCGATGCTCACCAGTTCCACCTGCATGCCGCTCGGCCGGCGCCCGGCAGCGCGGATGCGGGCGAACAGCTCCTCCAGTGCGAAGGGCTTGGCCAGATAGTCGTCCGCGCCCTCATCCAGGCCGGCGATGCGGTCCGGCAGCTGCCCCAGCGCGCTCAGCACGATGATCGGCACCCCGGGGTTGCGCTCACGCAACAGCGAAATCAATCCCAGGCCGTCGCCGTCGGGCAGGGTGCGGTCCAGCAACACCAGGTCGTGCGATCCGCACAGCGCCGCTTCGCGGGCCAGCGCCAGCGTGTTGGCCAGGTCCACCACGTAGCGCTCGCGCTGCAGGGCGGACTTCAGGGTAGCGGCCAGTTCGGCTTCGTCTTCGATCAGCAGGATGTGCATCGGCGGGGTTTGCGCAGGAAGGGGGCGTGGCGGGGCGGTTCGGCACGCGCCGGCACCGTATTACAGGAACATTGCGTGAACATGGCGTGCCTTCCCGATGTCCCGCAAGGCTGTAATGGACGCAGGAAAGCGGATGTCGGCGCAAGGTTCGCGCAATCCGGGCACTCCAGCCTTGGCGCCCTTCCGCTGATCCCACCCCCTGGAGTACCCATGAAGTTGTTCGTTCCGTTGTTGTTCGTGGCCGCGCTGAGTGGCTGCACCACCGCCAGGATGACCGTTACCCCCGATGGCCGACGCGGCGTCTCCATCGACTGCAGCGGCTCCAGCTCCTGGAGTGGCTGCTACGAAAAGGCCGGGCAGATGTGCCCAGGCGGCTATGTGGTCTTCAGCAAGGATGGCGACGACGGCAACGCCATCGCGGTGGGCAACAAGAACGGCTTCACCTCCACCCAGATGGCCACCCGCTCGATGCTGGTGGCCTGCTCGCACTGACACCGGGAGGGGAGGTGGGCAGCCACCTCCCCCTGTCATCATGGTTCGCAGCCCTGTGTCAGAAGCTGTAGGCCGCCTGCAGATACACCCGCCGTGGCTCGCCGGGGAAATGCCCGTTGCGTTCAATGAAGCCACTGGCCGCGTACCCCTTGTCGAACAGGTTCTTGACGTTGGCCTGGAAGTGCCACTGCCTCCACGTGGTCTTCCAGCTCACGTCGAACACGGTGTAGGCCTTGACCGTCTGCCCATCCAGGCTGAGGCGTTCGCCGACGTGATCGGCGCCAAAGCCGATGGCGGAGTTGATCGCCGGCAGGTCATAACGCGTCCACAGTCCCAGCTTGTTGCGCGGCGCATTGGCGAATCGGTCGCCGGAGGCGTTGGTGATGCCATTCGGGCCGGCGTCCTTCACCCGCGCATCGTTGTAGGCGTAGGTCAGGTTCAGCACCCAGCGCTCGGTGAGGTCGGCCAGAAGGTCCAGCTCCATGCCGGTGCTACGTACCAGGCCCAGCGCGGCCAACTGGTTCACGCCACCGATCACCTCGCCGGTGGCCTGCACGATGTTGCTGCGGTCGATCCGGTAGGCCGCCATGTTCAAGGTCACACGGTCGGCCAGCAGCGACTTCATGCCCACTTCCCACTGCTTGCTGCGCTCGGCATCGAACGGTCCGCCAGCGGCCGGGTTCTGGTTGGCGGCACTCTGCGGCACGAAACCATTGGCGATGTTGGCGTAGACATTCAGGCCCTCGCGCACGGTGAACGTGCTACCCAGCCGCCAGCTGAGATCGTTGCCATCCACGCTGCTGCCACCCATGCGGTCCTCATCCTTGAAGCCATCCCAGCGCAGTCCGGCCAGCACATGCCAGCGTGTGCCCAGTGCCAGTTCGTCCTGCAGGTAGCCGCCATAGCGCTTGCTGCGGGTGGACGTGCTGCGCCAGGGCAGGGCCGCCAGGTTGTAGTCGTGCCAGGTACTGGCGCCGTACACGGGATTGAACAGGTCGATGCCGTGCACCGGCCCGGCGCCACGCGCAAGGTCAGCGCTGTTCGCGGTCTGTGCGGTGAAGTCCGCATCCAGCCGGTATACATCGGCGCCGAACAGCACCTTGTGCTCCACCGCGCCGGTGGTCACCCGCCAGACGGCATTGCCGTTGGCAGTGAATGCGTCGTTGTCGCGGATCTGGTTGCGCAGCTGGCGGGTCATCCACTCGGCCACGCCATCGCGGTCACGATCGATCAGGCCCATCGGCTCGTGGTACATCTGGTGTTCGTTGTTGCTGAACCAGCGGGCGGCGAAGTCCAGGTCCAGCGTGTCGAGCGGCGCGAAGCGGTACTGCGCCAGCGCCACCTTGGCGCGCATGTCGAGAAAGTCGCTGGCCTCGTTGTGGTTCCAGCGGCGGTCGGTCAGGAACGTGCCTGCATCGTTGACCGGCACGCCGCGCAGACGGTTGCCGCCAAGGTTCTGGGTGATGTCGGTGAACTGCAGCACCAGTTCACCGGTCTGTCCGACGTCGAAGGCCAGCGAGGCATCGCCGATCACGCTCTCGCTGTCGGTGTTCCAGCGCACGCCCTTTTCATTGTCGGCATAGAGCCCGGCGCGATAGCGCACGCTGCCGGCGGCATTCAACGGCCCGGTACCCTCGATCGATCCGGCACGGAAGTCCTTGTCGCCCAGCTGGACCTCGATGCGGCGCTCGGCAGCGGCTTTGGGCTTGCGGGTCACGTAGTTGATGACACCGCCCGCATCACCCCCGCCATACAGCGCGCCTGCCGGTCCCTTCAGCACTTCCACGCGCTCGATGTTGAACAACTGCGGCACCGAGAATCCTGCATACGGGTCGCCGCGCAGACCGTCATACAGCACGTTCTCCTGGCGGAAGCCGCGCAGGGTCACCCCGGCATAGCTGAAATAGCTGATGCCGCTGATGCTGCGATAGAGATCGGTTACCTGACGCGCCGCCTGGTCGTCGATCAGTTCACGCGGGATGACCTGGATCGACTGTGGGACCAGCTCCAGCGGTGTATCCGTGCGGGTGCCGACCGCGGCATCGTCCACCCGGTACAGCGCCTGTGCACGTCCGCGAACCTCGACCTTGTCCAGGTCCTTGGGCGCGGCAGTAGAGGACTCGGCAGCATGGGCAAGCGGTGCCAAGGGCAGGGTCAGTGCCAGGTACAGAGTGCGTTGCAGGGGTGTGGGAAGGGGCATTGGGGAGGGGCTATGTGTCTGCAAATGAGAAAGATTAGCATTTGCAACACTTCGAAACCTATCCCCCGAATGCGCTATGGACGCGCGCCGGGGTCCGTATATGGGGTGCCCGCCAAGGCCACCAGTACCCCGGTGGCGCCGCGCACGATCAGCTGCAGCATGGCCTCGCGCGGGTCCTCGCCCTGCAGTTGGCTTGCCAGTCCTTTCTCATAGGCCGCCACCATCGACGCCAGCAGCATGGCCGCGCCCAATCGCGCTTCGGCGTCATGTCCGGGCCGGCCGACAGCGTCGGCCATCAATTGCGCCAGATCGTCAGTCAACTGCGCCTGCAGCCGTCGCGCGTGCGCGACCAGTACCGGGCTCTCCGCCACGGTGCCCCAGAAGGCGGCAGCACCGGCATTGATGCGCAGCAGTGGATGGCCCGCCTCCAGTAACTCGCGCACGAGTGACTGGAATGCCATCAGCGGGGTCATTCCGCTGCGCGCCATCATGCCCTCGCGCAGCAGCGTGCGCGCCTCCTCATCGCGATCGAACACCAGGTCTTCCTTGCTGGCGAAGTAGTTGAAGACCGTCTTGCGTGAGACGCCCGCGGCTTCGGCGATCTCGGACATGGAGACGGCCTCGAAGCCCCGCCGGATGATCAGCTCGGTGGCGACGTCGGAAATCGCTTGTCGGGTCTCGGCTTTGCGCTGCTCGCGACGGCCAGGAAGCGGGGTCATGGGTGGTTCACGTGTGAAAAGGTACACCGAGTGTAACATTTGTCCCGCCAGAGCGCCGACCCGGCGCTCACAAGGAATCTCCATGCTGTACGACGTCGTCATTGCCGGTGCTGGCCCGGTTGGCTTGTTCCTGTCCTGCGAACTGGCCCATGCCGGGTGTTCGGTGCTGGTGCTGGAACAGGCCGGGTCCGCTGATTCGCCGTTGAAGCGCCTGCCATTCGGGCTGCGCGGCCTGAACGTCCCCACGCTGGAGGCACTGGATCGGCGTGGCCTGTTGGACGCGGTCGTCGCGACTCAGGTGCTCAAGCCCGACAAGGGCGCGCCGCCGCTGGGCACCGCCCATTGGCTGGCGCAACCGCGGGCGCTGGGTGGCCACTTCGCCGGCATTCCGTTTGCGTTGGACGACGTCGACCGCACGCGCTGGAGCTGGCGCCTGCCGACGCCAGTGGGCACTCAGATGGCGGTGGAGCTGCAGGCCCTGGAAACGGTATTGGCCGAACGTGCGATTGCGCTGGGCGTGCGCATCGAACGCGGGCGTGCGGTACAGGCGGTGGATGCGCACGAGGCGCAGGTTGCCGTGCACATCGGCTCCGGCAGGGTCCACGGCCGCTGGCTGGTCGGTTGTGATGGGGCCCGCAGCACGGTACGCAAGCAATCGGGCTTCATCTTTGCTGGAACCGGGCCGGAGTTCACCGGTTACACGCTGCTGGTCGAACTGGCAGATGGGTGTGTACTCACACCGGGCCGACAGTTCACCGATCACGGGATGTGCAATTTCAACCCGCCAGGCCTGCTGGCGCTGGCCGATTTCGACGGTGGCGCGGGCCATCGCACGCCACTGGACCGGCACTCCGCGCAAGCGTTGCTGCGGCGGGTGTCTGGCCGCGAGGCAACGATCACTGCATTGCACCTGGCCACGACATGGACCGATGCTGCGCGCCAAGCGACGGCCTATCGCAGCGGCCGTGTGCTGTTGGCAGGTGATGCCGCGCACATGCATTCACCGTTGGGCGGCCAGGGGCTGAACCTTGGCATCGGCGATGCGATGAACCTCGGTTGGAAGCTGGCCGCCGTAGTGGGGGGCAAGGCTGATGAGGCGCTGCTGGACAGCTATCAGTCTGAGCGCCATCCGGTGGGCACCAAGGTGCTGGACTGGTCGCGCGCGCAGGTTGCGCTGATGCGTCCCGGGGCCGGCTCGCGCGCGCTGGCAGCGATCATGGCCGACCTGGCCGGCACCCGCGATGGGGCCACGTATCTGGCCGAGCGGATCTGGGGTGTTTCGCAGCAGCTGGAACTTGGCGGAGAGCACCCGCTGGTCGGCAGGAGCGCGCCGGACTTCCGGTTGGCCGATGGCCGCCGCCTGGGCGAACTGCTGAGAGCGGGGCAGGGGGCGCTGCTTGTTTTCGACCCGGCGTCTTCGCCGCCGCAGCATGGCCAACGCTGGCAGCCTTCCATCGCCTGCGCCGCAGATACTGGAGATGTGGCATCGGGTCTGGGGGCGGTGCTGGTGCGCCCGGATGGCGTCGTTGCCTGGACCTGCGGCATAGGAGGAGATATGCCCGGCCTTGATTCGGCGCTTGCTTCCTGGACCGGTCCGACGCGGTGATCTGCCGGCTAAAGCGCAGTCACCATCGTCTGCGAGCGACGGCTGGCCTCGGTCATCACGGAGGCCAGCTGCTTCAGTGAGTAGGGCTTGCGCAGCAGCGTGAAACCGTGGCCTGGATCGCGGGCCAGCAGTTCGCTGTAGCCACTGGTGAGAATGATCGGAAGATCGGGCAGGCGGCTGCGGATGGTGCGGGCGAGATCCAGCCCATTGGTCCCGGGCATGACCACGTCGCTGAACACCACGTGGAAACGCGCAGCGTCGCGCTCGAGCTCCGCCAGTGCCTCGTCGGCATTGCGCGCGAGTACGACGTTGTACTCAAGCTCGCGCAGCGCCCCGACTGCAAACTCGGCCACATCCACGTTGTCTTCCACCACCAGTACGCACAATCCGTGGCCATGCAGCAGCCCCTGTTGCGTGGTCGGCAGCTCGATGGTGGCGTTTTCCTGCGCCAGCGGCAGATACAACGTGAAGCGCGTACCGACACCGGCCTGGCTCTGTACGTCCACTTCGCCCTCGGACTGCTTGACGAAGCCGAACACCTGGCTGAGGCCAAGCCCGGTGCCCGCGCCCACTCCCTTGGTGGTGAAGAATGGCTCAAAGATCCGGTCCACCACGGACGGATCGATACCGGCACCGGTGTCGCTGACGCTGATCGCAGCGAAGTTGCCTTTCATCGGCGCCGCGAACCGCACGGAAGGCACCGATGTCAGCTGTTCCACATCGATCGTCACCTTGCCGTGGCCGTCAATGGCGTCGCGCGCGTTCACCGCGATGTTGATCAGTGCGGTGTCGAGCTGGGTCCGGTCCAGCAGTACCGGCAACGGGGCGTCGGGCAGGTTTACTGATACGGAGATGCGCGCACCCAGTACTGTGGTGATGATGTCTGAAAGCGCGCGCACGCTCTCGCAAAGGTCGAACACCTGCGGCGACAGGCTCTGTCTACGCGAGAACGCCAGAAGCTGGGCGGTCAGGCGAGTGGCGCGGTCAGCGGCGGTTTCGATGGCCTGTACATAGCGCAGGCGCGCATCTCCGGCTGGCCAGGTATGCAGCAGCATGTCCACGGAGCCGGTGATGACCTGCAGCAGATTGTTGAAGTCGTGTGCAACGCCGCCGGTCAGCTGGCCGATGGCCTCCAGCTTCTGCGACTGCCGCAGCTGTTCGCGGGCGCGTACCAGTTCAAGGTGGGCCTCGCGTGCCTGCTCGGTGATGGCCGCTACCTGGCGCGTGTGCCGGTCGCGCTCGATCACCCGTTCGGTCTGCTCGCTTACGACGCAGATGATGCCGGCCACGCCTCCGCAACCGGCACGCAGCGGCGAGTAGGAGAACGTCCAGAATGTCTCGCGCAACGTGCCATCACGGTCCATCATCAACGGCATGTTCTTGAAACTGCGGCTCGTGCCGCCGAAGGCGTCGTTGACAGCATCGACGACGTCGGCCCAGACGTCCGCCCAGACGTCTTCCAATCGGCTGCCCATGGCGCCGTGGAGCTTGCCGCCCAGCATCGGCAGGTAGGCATCGTTGAAGAAGAACGCCTTGTTGTCGCGGCCCCATGCGATCCACAGCGGCTCCGGAGAATCCAGGATCATCGCCAGCAGAGCGCGAAGTTCGGGAGTAGCGTTGGCGGCGTCGGCGGAACGGGCCCAGTCGCTGTCCTGCAGCAGCCGGTAGGCGAGTTGATCGGGTGCCGAGACAGGAAGGGGGAAGGGATGCATGGCCGTGCGTGAAGAAAGGTGCCGCAGCTTAGCCGAGGTGATGTCATTGCGCTCTGCACAGGTCCTGCGCCCTGGCCGTCATCGGCCCTTCGGGCCGACGAGGTGGCTCACGGGGCGGCCTCTGACTTCACCATCATCCCTGCGCCAACAGCCTGCGTCATGGCACCGTCGTATTCCAGCCTCAGACACCCAGAAGCGAATTCACCTGCCAATCGGCAACCCGCGCATGGCTCACCGCCTGATGACTGCCGCATCCATCGCAGCGGAACAAGGCACCGCCCGGCAGCTGGACCAAGTTGTCTTCGCTGGCCGAGCGGGTTTCAGAACAGTGCCGGCAGATGACAGTGAGCGCCGTAATGCGCTCCACTCCGCCAGACAGGTCGAACACAGCTTCAAAGGCATGGATGACAGGGTGACCAGTGGCCGGCATCGGGAAAGTCGTCGCGGTGGGGAGGCGTTATCCTGCCCTTCTGATCGTGACGGGCTGGTCATCCGCATGCATCGGAACGATCAAGATGCCAGGCGGCTCAGAGATCCTTCTTCCTGCCGCTCAGGTCGATCGGCCTGTCACTGCCCTTGCGCTCGCTCGACCACACTTCCATGCCCTTGTTGCAGCGGCTCTCGCGGGCAGCCACTTCGCGCGGCAGGTCCTTCAGATGCGGTGATTCCTGGCAGGCCTGATGCATGTTGCTGTCGTCATAGGTGGCACAGGCGCTGAGCGAGGCCAGGGCAACGGCGGTGAGGGAGGCGCGAAGCAGGGGCTGCAGGGTCATGGGGAGGTCTCGGGTGGTGCCGGGCTGGCCATGGCATTCAAATCCGTGACCCCGGGCACGCACAATCCGACCAACCGCACTTGTTATTCTGTAACAGATGCGCGATAGTCCCGCGCCTGCTGGGATCAGGCGACGCAGATCATCAGCATCATGCTCAGCGCCAGCATCAGCACGAATACGCGCCGGCTCAGCGCAAGGCAGGCCAGGCAGGCGGCCAGTGCCCAGGCAGCCAGCAGCGCGCAGGCCAGCAGCCACAGCCCGATCACCATCAAGGATCCACTCGCCAGTGCGGACAGTGCGATCGCCTTGAACAGCGTCACGCCCAACACACTGCCGAGTACACCGGCCTGAAGGGCGATGGCATCGTGACGGGCAGGGGCGGGTGGGTGGTGCATGTCGGCGGCGTTCGTTCGCTGCAAGGGAGGCGCAGCCACTGTGCCCGACGGCATATCCACGCCATGTGTTTTTCGCGCACGCGATGCGAAGCCGGCGCAGGCTTCAGTCGAACTCGCCCTCGGCCGACTCCAGCCGTTGCCGGTAGGCCGCCCGATGCTGATACAGGCGCTGGCACTCGGCGGACCTGTGGATCCGGCTGGCCGGTTCGTTGGCCACGGCGTCGCACATTCTTGCGATGTGGTTGTTGGACGCCAGTTCGGTCACGAAGAACACGGCGGTGATACCGGTACCGAGCAGCACCACGTAGAGCAGGCGGCTGAGCCATCGCGTGCGCTTGCGCTCGAAGTGCTGCTGGAGGGTCAGGTCGAAGCGGATGATGCTGAGCACGATCCAGATGATCGCGACCAGGAAGCAGAGGGTGGGCAGCAGGCCACGCCAGAGCCCGGCCTCGTAGACCGATTCGTTGTAGTGGACGGCCGCGCCGGCACCGGCGATGGCGATGGCAAGTGCCCAGTTGCGGCCCAGCGAGAGCAGGTCGTCGAGCAGCTTCTCGCGGTTCCTGGTCGATCCTGCTGCCACGTGGCTTCCGTCTCCAAGTTGCGACCGGCGGCGGAGTGTCGCCGATCCTGCAGATGGTGGAGCATCGCTGCGGTGAAGAGAAGTCCGCGCGGCTCAATGTGCGATGACGCGGGCGCCGATCCAGCGCCGGTAGCGGCGGGTCCGACACTTTACGTCCGCCTGTGCCAGCAGCAGTGCCCAGGCCGGTGAGATACCTGGCGCGGTGGGGCGGTGCCGGCTCAACCGGCCCAGCTGATACTTCACTGCGGCCATGTGCGCGCTGGCCGCCAGCGGCTTGCTGCGCCAGTTGATGTTGCGCAGTGTCGGCACCGGGTCGCGGCCCTGCTGCCAGTGCTGCGGCAGATCCGGCTCGATCGCCAGCGCGGTGGCGATGCCGACCATGGCCACGCCGCTGGCCAACACCTGTTCTGCCACTTCGCGGCGGCGGATGCCGCCGGTGACCATCAGCGGCATCGTTGCCACCGTGGCGATCTCGCGTGCGAATTCGAGGAAGTACGCTTCGCGGGCCACGCTGCGTTCGTCGCGTGCGGCGCCGGTCATGGCCGGTGCTTCATAGCTGCCGCCGGACAGTTCGACCAGATCCACGCCGAGGGGCGCCAGCATCTCCACCACGGCGCGCGCGTCCTCGGGCGAGAAGCCGCCCCGCTGGAAGTCGGCGGAGTTGAGCTTCACCGCCACCACGAAGGTGGGCGCCACGGCCGCGCGCACCCCCTGCACGATCTCCAGCAGCAGGCGCGCGCGGTTGTGCAGGCTGCCGCCCCAGCGGTCATTGCGTTGGTTCGACAGCGGCGACAGGAACTGGCTGAGCAGGTAGCCGTGCGCAGCATGGATCTCCACCCCGCTGAAGCCGGCGCGCTCGGCCAGCTCGGCACTGCGGATGAAGCGCGCGATCACCGCGTCGATGTCGTCCTCGGTCATCGCCTTCGGCGGTGCGAACTGCTTGGACAGCGCGCCCATCTGCAAAGCAACGGCTGACGGCGCGAGCGCGGGTTGGCCGAGTGCGGCCGGCATCTGCCGCCCCGGGTGATTGATCTGCATCCACATCTGCGCACCCCGCGAGCGGGCAGTGTCCGCCCAGGCGGTGAAGCGGTCGAGGTGACGATCGTCTTCCAGTACCACGCCGCCCGGCCCGGTCATGGCGCGCCCATCGACCATCACGTTGCCGGTGATGATGAGCCCGGCGCCGCCGTCGGCCCAGCGCTGGTACAACTGCAGCAGCGCTTCGGAGGGGGCGTGGTCGGCATCGGCCATGTTTTCCTCCATCGCCGCCTTGGCGATGCGGTTGCGGATGACGGCACCGGAGGGTAGTGCCAGGGGCGAGAACAGCGACATCGGACAGCTCCAGGACAGGGGAATGGCGCTACGCTAACCTTCAAGTTTGATTGAAGGTCAACAGGTTCCGATGTCGAGGATTCAGGCAGATGAAGATCGGTGAGCTGGCCCGGCGCACCGGTCTGGCAGCGTCGCGCATCCGATTCTACGAAGAGGCCGGGTTGCTGGTGGTCCAGCGGCAGGCCAACGGCTACCGCGACTACCCGGAGCAGGCGGTGCTGTTGCTGGAGCTGATTACCGGTGCGCAGCGCGCCGGCTTCAGCCTGGAGGAGATACGCGCCCTGCTGCCACCGGACATGGGCCAGTGGCAGCACGACGCATTGATCACGATGCTGCAGCAGAAGGTGACCGACATCGAGGCGCTGCAGTTGCGGCTGGCACAGAGCCGGGCCCATCTGCTGGCCCTGATCGAGGACATCCAGGCACGGCCGGAGGGCATCGACTGCGCGGCCAACTCGCGGCGGGTGCTGGACCGCGTACAGCGCGGCGGGTTGGCGCGACCGACGCTGGCGGCCGGCGATACGGCGTTGCTGCGGCCGGGACGCCGCCGCCGCGTGGGCAGCGACTGACGAGCCGGCGCCGTGTTCAGTGGCTGCCGGCGGTGGCCTTGCGCTTCCTGTCCAGCATCACTGCCACGCACCACAGCAGCAGGCCGCCAATCGCAGTGGCCGCACCGACATAGCCGGTGCTGGCCGGGCTGAAGCCGGCGCTGATCGCCAAGCCGCCCAGCCACGGGCCGAGTGCATTGGCGGTATTGAAGGCGGCATGGTTGGAGGCAGCTGCCAGCGTCTGCGCTTCGCCGGCCACGTCCATCAGGCGTGTCTGCAGCACCGCGGCCAGCGCGCCCATGGTGCCGACGGTGATGATCATCGGGCCGATGGTCCACACCGATTGCGCGGCCAGCGGATACAGCAGCAGCATCACGATCGACCACAGCAGCACCACCGCGGCGGCCTTGAAGTGGAACTTGTCCACCAGCCAGCCACCGGCGATGTTGCCGATGATCGCACCGATGCCGAACACGCCCACCGCCAGCGGCATCCACGATTCGGCTACGCCGGTGACCTGCACCAGGGTCGGCGCCAGGTAGGTGAACACGCAGAACATGCCAGCGAAGCCAACGGCGCCGATTGCCAGCGCCAGCCACACCTGGGGGGTGTTGAAGGCGCGCAGTTCGCGCATCGGCGAAGTGCGCACTTCGTCCGGATCCGGCAGCAGGAAGCGCGCGATCATCGCCACGGTGGCGATGGCCAGCAGGCTGACCAGGGCAAAGGCGGTGCGCCAGCTCAGCTGCTGGCCCAGCCAGGTGGTCAGCGGATTGCCGACCAGGATCGCAATCGACAGGCCCAGCAGCACCCGCGACATCGCCTGGCCGCGCTGGCCGGCCGGGCTGATCGCCGCCGCCACCAGCATCGCCACGCCGAAGTAGGCGCCGTGTGGCAGGCCCGCGACGAAACGCGCGATCAGCATCGTGCCGTAGTTTGGTGCCAATGCGCTGGCCAGGTTGCCGACGGCATAGAAGCCCATCAGTGCCAGCAGCAGCTTACGGCGCGGGAAGCTGGCGCCGACGAAGGCGAGGATCGGGGCGCCGACCACCACGCCGATGGCGTAGGCGCTGATCAGGTGGCCGACCTGGGTTTCGGAAATCGACAGGCCGCGGCTGATCTCCAGCATCAGGCCCATGCTGGCAAATTCACTGGTGCCGATGGCGAAGCCGCCCAGGGACAGGGCAAGAATGATCAAGGTGCGCTGACGGGGCGTCAGCCGCGCAGCCAGGGAAGCGTTAGGGCTCATGCGGGGGCGCGATGGGGGCGGGGAGCCAGCCATTGTACTGCTGCACCGCAACAGCAGCAGCCACGCCGGGGGCAAATCAGTGTTTGATCGATGGGATTGCGGCACGCCGGGCACGGGCTCGGTGCTGCAGCGCGTGCGGCCCCCTGTTGCCGGACTCCTGCATGTGATGACGACACGGCGGTCGGCATGATGGGCGTGCAGGGGCTGTGGAATGCTGGAACAAGGAGGATGTCGATGCAGGAGTTCAGGCATGTGCTGGAGACGCGCGGCCGCTATCAGCTGGTAGCGGTGTCCTACGCGCCGGTGTACGCTCCGGGCGATGTGGTCGGCCATGCGGTCGTCGCCGATGATGGGGATCGTCTGACCGACCTGGTATCACTGGCCGAAGCGCGCCAACTGCTGTTGCAACGGGTGCGTGAAGAGGGCGAAGAGCCCGGGCTGGAGAACGAAAACCACCTGCGGAAGAAGGCGTCGCGCTGGCGCCGCCGCTAGGCCGTCGCGCCCTTGTGCGCATCATGGAGGATTCGGGTGTTGCCCAGTAAGAAGTATCTGCTCATCGCCATCACCACGCTGGCGACCCTGTTGCTTGGTTTCGTGTTTTCCGGCTACCTGACGTTGTTGTTCCTGGGCCTGGATACCAAGCTGTTCACCTGGAACACCTATTACCAGTACTTCAATGCGCTGGACCAGCCACAGGTCGCGCCGTTCGTGGGCAAGATCAAATGGGCTGGCTACGTGGGCTTCGGTCTGCCGCTGCTGGCCCTGCTGGTGACCGGCCTGGTGCTGCTGCTGAAGAAGGACAAGCGCTCGCTGCATGGCGACGCGCGTTTCGCCACCGGCGCCGACCTGTCCAAGCACGGCATGTTCAAGAAGACCGGGCAGAGCATCGTGGTCGGCAGCCACAGCGGAAAGCTGGTGCGGCTGGACGGCCAGCAGTTCGTGATCCTGGCCGCGCCGACCCGCTCGGGCAAGGGCGTGGGCGTGGTCATCCCCAACCTGCTGGAGTACGGCGAATCGCTGGTGGTGCTGGACATCAAGCAGGAGAACTTCGACCTGACCAGTGGCTGGCGCGCCAGCCAGGGCCAGGAGATCTACCTGTTCAATCCCTTCGCCGAAGATCGGCGCACGCACCGCTGGAACCCGCTCAGTTACGTGTCCGATGATCCGGCGTTCCGGGTTTCGGACCTGATGAGCATTGCCGCGATGCTGTATCCGGATGGGGCCGAGGACCAGAAATTCTGGGTCAGCCAAGCGCGCAACGCGTTCATGGCCTTCACCCTGTATCTGTTCGAGAACTGGGATGACGAGCGCAGCAGCGGATTCCCGGGCGGTTCGGGCACGCCCACGCTGGGCGCTGTCTACCGGTTGTCATCGGGCGACGGCACCGATCTGAAGAAGTACCTCAAGGCTTTGTCGGAGCGGTCGTTCCTCAGTGGCAACGCCCGTTCGGCGTTCGCCAACATGCTGTCCCAGGCCGACGAGACCTTCGCTTCGATCCTCGGCACCTTCAAGGAGCCGCTCAATCCCTGGATCAACCCGGTGCTGGACAAGGCCACCAGCAGCAACGACTTCCTGCTGACCGACGTGCGCAGGAAGAAGATGACCATCTACATCGGCATCCAGCCGAACAAGCTGGCCGAGAGCCGGCTGATCATCAACCTGTTCTTCAGCCAGCTGATCAACCTCAACACCAAGGAACTGCCCAAGTCCAACCCGGACCTGAAGTACCAGTGCCTGTTGCTGATGGACGAATTCACCTCGATCGGCAAGGTCGAGATCATCGCCTCGGCGGTGTCCTACATGGCCGGTTACAACATCCGCCTGCTGCCGATCATCCAGAGCATGTCCCAGCTTGATGCCACCTACGGACGGGAAGTGTCACGCACGATCATCACCAACCACGCGCTGCAGATCCTGTACGCGCCGCGCGAGCAGCAGGACGCCAACGACTACTCGGACATGCTGGGCTACACCACCATCCGCAAGAAGAACGTCACCCATGCCCGCGAGAAGACCCACAACTTCACCGAGGAGCGGCGCGCACTGATGCTGCCTCAGGAGCTGAAGGCGATGGGGCCGGACAAGGAAGTATTCCTCTACGAGGGCATACCGCATCCGGTGAAGTGCGACAAGATCCGCTATTACAAGGATCGCTATTTCACGTCGAGGCTGCTGCCGAAGGTCGACGTTCCGATGCTTAACGTCTAATTCACGTCGCTAAATTTGTGACGTGGATTCATATTCACTGAAATGAAATCGTGACCTGAGTCAAAAATTCGGCATCTGTTCATAGATTTTCAGACTTGTCTGACATGGAATTGACGCGTGGTTGTGTAACTCTGTGTTCGTCATCCAGAAGTGTGTGCTGGATGGCAAAAGTTGTAACGCAGGGTGGCCAGGAGTTTGTGCCATGGAAACAAGGATGGTTTCGACGTTGGTGAGGGTGTGCGGGTGTGTCGTCGGCAACGTCTGGCGGCCCCGCGACCTGGTTGGCAGCTTTCGGGCTGCAGGGGAGCCGGGGCAGGTGTGCTGCATGCCAGCGCGTCTCCCCGATTCCGGCGTGCGCCATGCAGCGCCGGACGACCAGGGAACCAACGCTCGGGACTGCTTTTTCGTACGTCAAAGTGAAGCCCGTATGAATCAGGCGTTTATCGCTAAAATCTCCATCGCCGCAGTCGCGGCGCTGATGGTGGCAGGGTGTGCCACCAAGTCCGCCCCCGATTTCGGTGGGCGCTGGAAGCCGGTCAATCGCTTTGCCGTGGCGACGACCGAGATCCCGCTGTACTCCAGCTACGTCTACCAGGCCTCGCCGATGGATGGCACGCTCAAAGCCATGCTCGAGCGCTGGGCCAAGGATTCCGGACGAACACTGGACTACCGCCTCAACTCGGACTTCACGCTGTATGGCGCGGTCTCGAAGATCGACACCACCAATGCACAGCAGGCCGTGATCGATCTGACTTCGGCGTATTCGGCGCAAGGCATCTCCGTCTCCATTGTTGGCAACCAGATCGTTGTGCAGAGCGCTGGCTCGACGCCCACCGCGTCGGCGCAGGGCGCTGATTCCAACAGCGGCACCTGAGTCCACCTCGAAACCATCGAACGTGCTGCTCCCCGCGCCTGTCGCAGGGGCTCCATGCCCATTGATGTTTCAGCAGTACGGAAGAATCCATGTTCCGCAAGAAGGATCCCGGCAACAGTCCCAAGGTCGAGCAGTCGGTCGCCAAGGCGGTCAGCTACGAGATCACCGTGGCCGACATGGCGCGTCGCAGCGAGCGGCGCGCGTGGTGGGTCGCCACGGGCTCGTTGCTGATGTCGCTCGCACTGGCGGGCGGCTACTACTACATGCTGCCGCTGAAAGAGAAGGTGCCGTTCCTGGTGATGGCCGACGCGTATACGGGCACCGCGACGGTCGCGCGCCTGCGTGGCACGTTCCAAGGCGAGACCATCACCGCCAACGAAGCCATCAATCGCAGCAACGTCGCCCAGTACGTGCTGGCGCGCGAATCGTACGACTCGGCGGTGATGGGCCTGCGCGACTGGGAACTGGTGTTCGTGATGTCCAACGGCCCGGTGTCGCAGTCGATGCGGCAGCGATATGCCGGCAACAACCCGCAGAACCCGTTCGTGATGTACGGCCGGGAGAAGGCCATCCGGGTCAAGATCCTCAGCATCACGCCGCTGGGCGCAGAGCCCAATGGCAGCTTCCGCGGCGCCTCGGTACGCATCCAGCGCAGCCTGCTGGACAAGCGAACTGGTGCGTCCACGTACCTTGACAACCAGCTGGTGACGATGCGCTTCGAGTACAACCAGAACCTGGCGCTGTCCGAGCAGGATCGCATCCTCAATCCGCTGGCCTTCCAGGTCACCGAGTATCGCGTCGACAACGACTACTCGCGTGGCGTTCCGGTGCCGGACGACGGCGCCATGCAGGCGCAGGCGCAGCAGGCGGCACAACAGGCAGCGCAGCAGGCGCAGGGCGTGTACGACCCGAACAATCCGGCCGCCGCCACCATGATCGACCCGGCCACCGGCCAGCCGGTCGCGGCACCGGTGCCGGCCAACGGCCAGGTCGCGGGCCAGCCGATGCCAGGTCAGCCTGTGCCGGGACAGCCCGTGCAGGGGCAAGCAATGCCGGGGCAGGCCATGCCCGGACAGCCGGCCATGAGGCCGGTGCAGAACAATTCCACCGGAACTGCTGATGGAGCAAGCAACCGATGAGTAGTCGAAAGATCAGGGGACGCGCGCTGGCGCTGCTGTCGATGTTGTCGCTGTTGTTTTCTGCAGCAGCGATGGCGCAGGCGGTGGACCACTACGAATACGAGAAGGACCGCATCTATCCGGTTCGCACCGGCCTGGGACTGACAACCCAGATCGAGCTGAGCCCGAACGAGAAGATCCTCGACTACAGCACCGGCTTCAGCAGCGGCTGGGAGCTGACGCGCCGCGAGAACGTGTTCTACCTCAAGCCGAAGAACGTCGACGTGGACACCAACATGATGGTGCGCACCGAAACCCACTCCTACATCTTCGAACTGAAGGTGGTGGCGACCGACTGGCGTCAGCTGGAGCAGGCGCGTCGTGCCGGCGTGCAGTACAAGATCGCCTTCGTCTATCCGAATGACACCGTGTTCGGCGTCGCCCAGGAAGCGGTCGAGGAAGAAGCCAAGCCGTTGCTGAGCGCTGAACTGGCCAAGGATCGCCAGTACAACTTCAACTACTCCTACTCGACCAGCAAGGCGAAGAAGATGGGCTGGCTGATCCCGGTCAACGCCTATGACGATAGCCGTTTCACCTATCTGAAGCTGCCGAACTCGCCCGAATACAAGACCGGCATCTTCCCGGCCGTGTTCGGTCGTGAAACGGAATACGGTGAAGACTTCGTGGTCAACACCACGGTTGAAGGCAACACGCTGATCGTGCACGGGACCTACCCGTACCTGGTCATCCGCCACGGCGACTTCGTCGTCGGCCTGCGAAGGAACGTGAAGAAATGAGTCAGCAGAACACCCCGGGCAACGACCCGAACCCGTCTCCCTATTCCCAGGGCGCCGCAGGCCAGGAGCCGCCGTCCAATCCTTACTTCGGCAACGCAGCCGAACAGCAGGCCGCGCCTGATCTTGATGCAGGAGCCCCGCAGCTGCGCTCGGCAGAGGAACAGCGCCTGAACCGCAAGGCGTTGCTGTTCCTGGGCGGTATCGTGCTGCTGCTGATGGCTATGGGTTTCCTGCTGTTCCGAAAGGGGCAGGACGATGCAGCCGAGCAGAAGAAACCACAGGAAGAAGCACGCGCCACCACGCCGCAGCTTCCGAGCGTTGTCGGGGCGACCGAGCCGGCGCCCCCGATCGCGGTTGCCGATCCGATCCCGATGCTGCCGCCTCCGCCGCAGCAGGAAGTGCCAATGCCGGGCTTCCCGATGGGCAACGAGGCCAAGGCGGATCATGATCGCGGACCGACGCTGATGGACCGTCGCATGGGCAGCGGCTCCGGCGTGGGCGGGGGCGAGGCGGGCGGCGCCGCCAACGGCCAGAGCGGCTCCGACTACAACCAGGCGATGATCGCGGCCATGCAGGCGGCGGCCAATCCGCAAGCGCAGCCGCAGAAGGTGCGCCGTGGACCGGATGTGGAGGATGTCTCCAGTGCCACCTACATCCGCAGTCCGGATGCACTGCTGGTGCGGGGCACGTACCTGCGCTGCGTGCTGGAAACCCGCATCATCACCGACATCGCCGGCTACACCTCCTGCCTGCTGACGGAGCCGGTGTACTCGATCAATGGCCGCAACCTGCTGCTGCCGAAGGGCTCCAAGATCTATGGCGCCTACGGTGGTGGTCCCACCGGAAAGCGCGTGGAAGTCATCTGGGATCGCATCACCACCCCGAATGGCATCGACGTGGCCATGTCCAGCCCCGGTACCGATGGTCTGGGCGGTGCGGGCCATCCCGGTCAGTACAGCGCGCATTGGGGCAGCCGTATCGCTTCGGCGCTGATGATCAGCCTGCTGGCCGACGCGTTCAAGTATGCCGCTGCAGAGCACGGTCCGGAGACCACGACCGTGGCCAACAACGGTATGACCATCCAGTCGCCCTATGAAAGCGCCACCGCACGCACCATGGAGCGCCTGGCCAACGAAGCTCTCGGCAGCAGTCGCCGTCCGCCCACCGTCACCATCAACCAGGGCACCGTGGTGAATGTCTACGTCGCCAAGGACGTCGATTTCACCAACGTGCTGCATCCCCGCCGGTAACCCAACGAACGACCATGGACGCTGAAGTGTCACCCCTCGCCCTCGTCTCCAGCGATTTCCTGCGCTATCAGTACGAAGTGCTGGGCATCGCCGAGTACATGACTTCGCCGGAAGTGACGGAAATCTGCATCAACCGTCCCGGCGAGCTGTACCTGGAAACCCGGGCCGGGTGGCAGCGGGTGGAGGTGCCGAGCCTGACCTTCGAGCGGGCCCGGCAGTTCTGCACGGCAGTGGTGAACGAGAGCAACACCGGGCAGCGCATCACCGATGCCGATCCGGTGGTCTCGCTCACGTTCCCGACCGGTCAGCGCGCCCAGTTCGTGATTCCACCGGCGTGTGACGCGGGCAAGGTGTCGATCACCATCCGCCTGCCGTCCAAGCACACCAAGTCACTCACGCAGTATCACGAAGATGGATTCTTCAACCAGATCCTGGAGAGCGACGGCAGCATCAGCGAACACGATCGCGAGCTGCTGGAGCTGCGCCATTCGCGTGAGTACGCCGAATTCTTCCGGCGTGCGGTGATGTACCGCAAGAACATCGTGGTATCGGGTGCGACGGGTAGCGGCAAGACCACCTTCATGAAAGCGTTGGTGAATCATATCCCGGACAGTGAACGCCTGGTCACGATCGAGGACGCGCGCGAACTATTTCTGACCCAACCAAACGTGGTGCATCTGCTGTACTCCAAGGGGGGGCAGAGCGCAAGCAATGTCACCGCCAAGAGCTGCATGGAAGCGTGCCTGCGCATGAAGCCCGAACGCATCATCCTGGCCGAGCTGCGCGGTGACGAGGCGTTCTACTTCATCCGCAACTGCGCATCGGGCCATCCGGGGTCGATCACGAGTTGCCATGCCGGCAGCCCGGAGCAGACCTGGGACCAGCTGGCGCTGATGGTCAAGGCCTCCAGCGAAGGCTCTGGGCTTGAGTTCAACGTGATCAAGCGACTGCTGATGATGACCATCGATATCGTCGTCCACATCAAGGCACATGCCGGTTCCCGCTACATCACCGGTATCGATTTCAACCCTGGGCGCGCCCAGGGGCAGGAGGGCTGAAGGATGCTGCCAGGACTGGAAATGATGGCGTGCCCGGAGATGGCCGTGTCGATGGACGTGATGCAGCACGTCATCAATGTCGAATCGTCGCGCAATCCCTACGCGATCGGCGTGGTTGGAGGAGCGCTGGTGCGCCAGCCCAAGGCGCTGGACGAGGCGTTGGCCACAGTGCGCATGCTGGAAGAGAAGGGCTACAACTTCTCCATCGGCCTGGCCCAGGTCAACCGCTACAACCTAGGCAAGTACGGGCTGGATTCGTACGAGAAAGCGTTCCAGCAGTGCCCGAACCTGCAGGCCGGATCCCGCATCCTCGCCGAGTGCTACAAGCGCTCGGGTGGCGATTGGGGAAAATCGTTCAGCTGCTACTACTCGGGCAATTTCGAAACCGGCTTCCGTCACGGCTATGTGCAGAAGGTCTACGACTCGATCCGCCGTGGGCAGCAGGTCGCCAGCAATGGCGTTGCGCCGATCGACGTGGTGAGCCGTGGCGAGCGCCGCAGCGTGAAGATCGAGCATCACCCGCAGCTGGCGTCGCCGGCACAGGCGCGCATCGTGGCCCAATCGAACGGACCGGTGTACGTTCCTTCGGATGATCCAGCGCGTGCGTACGTGGTGTACCCGTCCACCGGTGCGATGGCGCGCGGCAGTCTGCTGAATATTGCCGATCAGGCGCTGTCCAAGGTCGTCCTGGGGTCGGTGGACCGGATGATGCAGCCCCAGCAGGCAGGTCAGCAGGGCGGGGCTGCACAGCCGCAGCAGGCGCAGTTCCCGCAGGGCATGGCCCAACGCCTGCCGTCCCAGAACAGCTTGGCAATGCCGCAACAGCTTCCTGGTACCGCGGGCGGCACCGACAATGGCCCGGTGATGCTGCGTCCGTGGAGCGAACGCAACCTACCGGTGGCGGAAAGCGCAGATTCGTACAACGCGCCGGCGCAGGGCGCGCCGGTGCAGCAGATTCCCGCAGGGGATGCGGCCTTCGTGTTCTGACGAAGTCGTGGTGCGGCCAGTCCCCCGGCTGGTCGATTCAGTTGTGTTAGTCCATCAACAAGGAAATCAATCCATGAAGCGATCCAATCTCGACCTCGTCCAGGCCCAGCGCACGCTGAAGACCCTGCTGATGGCAACGATCTTCGTCGGCGCATTGTTCGCCCCGCAGGTGTTCGCCACCAACGGCGCCACCAACTACGGCGGTACCGACGGCAAAGTCTGCGGCTTCTTCTCCAACATCAATGGCCTGCTGAACATGGCCTCGATTGCCGTCGTCACCATCGCGGTCATCTTCGCCGGCTATCAGATTGCCTTCGCGCACAAGCGCATCAGCGAGGTCTCGCCGATCCTGATCGGTGGCGTCCTGATCGGTGCCGCCGGCCAGATCGCCCGCATGCTGCTGGGTGACGAGTACGGCACCTGCGAAGGCAAGACCGCCATGCTGATCCAGCAGGCAGTGCTCTACTACAGTGCATAAGAACGTCGTCTTCCGCGGTTGCACTCGCCCGGCAATGTTCCTGGGCGTTCCCTACCTGCCATTCTTCATGGTGGCAGGTGGGTTGCTGCTGCTGAGCGTCTACACCAATTTCTGGTTCCTGCTCACCATTCCGGTAGCAATCTTCATCATGCGGCAGATGGCCAAACGTGACGAGATGATCTTCCGTCTGATGGGCCTGCGCCTGATGTTCAAGCTGCGGGTGCGCAACGTGCAGCAGCACGACGGCATGTGGGTATTCAACCCGAATCATTACCGCAACAAGCCGGCCCGAATGGATTGAGGTCCGGAATGGCCTGGCGGTCGCGTGCTGCCCGCCAGGCCACCTCGAAGTTCCCTGGCAGCAACTCTTTGGAAGCAGTCGTATGTTCAGCCCAGATACCTCCATCAGTGAGTTCATTCCCCTGTCGACGCATGTCGCCCCGAACGTGGTCAAGACTACGGGCGGTGACTACCTGTTGACCTGGTACCTGGAGGGGTTGCCGTTCGTGGGTCGCGAGGAATGGGAACTGGAACATCGGCACAACACCTTCAATCGCCTGCTGCAGACGCTGCGTGCGCCGGACTTCGTCAACGTGGCTTTCTGGGTGCACGATATTCGGCGCCGTCGCACGCTGAAAGGCAAGAGCACCTACCGGCAGCGCTTCAACCAGGACGTGTCCGATCAGTACATGGGCATGCTGTCCTCGCAGCGCATCATGCAGAACGAGCTGTACCTGACCATGATCTACCGCCCGGTGGTATCGGGTAAGCGCTTCGTGGAAAAGTCGGCGAACGTCGATCGCCTGCGTGCCGAGCAGGAACAGGCCATCGAGAAGCTGATGGAGCTGGCCGGCAACGTCGAGGCCGTGATCCGTGATTACGCGCCGTATCGCCTGGGCATGTACGAGGCAAAGAATGGCGTGGTGTTCTCCGAGACGCTGGAGTTGTTCGGATACCTGATCAACCGCATCGACGAGCCGGTGCCGGTGCTGCCGGCGCCGATCAAGGATTACCTGCCGGTCAGCCGGCACATGTTCTCGGCCAAGACCGGCGACTTTGTCATCAACACCCCGAATGGCGCCAACCACTTCGGTGCCATCCTCAACATCAAGGAGTATGCCGAGGGCACCTACCCGGGCATTCTCAACGGCCTGAAGTACCTGGACTACGAGTATGTCATCACCCATTCGTTCAGCCCGATGGGGCGCCAGGACGCGCTGAAGGTGCTCGACCGCACCAAGGGCATGATGATCTCCTCCGGCGACAAGGCGGTCAGCCAGATCGTCGAGCTGGACCAGGCCATGGATCAGTTGTCGTCCGGCAACTTCGTGCTGGGCGAGTACCACTTCATCATGGCGGTGTACGGCGACACGCAGGCCAAGCTCTCGCAGAACGTCGCCTCGACCCGGGCCGAGCTGTCCAACGCCGGATTCGTGTCGACCAAGGAAGACCTGGCGGTTACCTCGTCCTTCTATTCGCAGCTGCCGGGCAACTGGCGCTACCGTACGCGCCTGGCCAATGTCAGCTCGCTGAATTTCCTGGGCCTGTCACCGCTGCACAACTTTGCTACCGGCAAGCAGCACAACAACCCCTGGGGCGACTGCGTCACCACGCTGCAGACCACCAACGGCCAGCCGTATTACTTCAACTTCCATGCGACCCATCCGTCGGAGAATTCGCTGGGCGAGAAGGCGATCGCCAACACCATGGTGATCGGTAAGTCCGGTACCGGTAAGACCGCGCTGATCAACTTCCTGCTCAGCCAGGTGCAGAAGTACGAGCCGTCGCCGACCATTTTCTTCTTCGACAAGGATCGTGGTGCGGAGATCTTTGTGCGTGCCTGCGGCGGCAACTACCTGGCCCTGGAGAACGGTGCGCCGACTGGCTTCAACCCGTTCCAGTGCGAGAACAACGAGTCGAACGTGCAGTTCCTGGCCGACCTGATCAAGGTGCTGGCCGGCAAGCGCGAGTACAGTGCCCGTGAGGAAGAGGACATCTACCGCGCAGTGGAGAGCATGCTCGATACGCCGATGCACCTGCGCAACATGACCAACTTCCAGAAGAGCCTGCCCAACATGGGCGATGACGGTCTCTACGCGCGCATGCGCCGCTGGACCTCGGGCAATTCGCTGGGCTGGGTGTTCGACAACCCGGTCGATACCGTTGACCTGAGCAAGGCCAACATCATCGGGTTCGATTACACCGACATCATCGACAACCCTGAAGTGCGCGTGCCGGTCATCAATTACCTGCTGCACCGCCTGGAGTCGCTGATCGACGGCCGTCCGCTGATCTACGTGATGGACGAGTTCTGGAAGATCCTGGACGGCGAGGGTGGCCTGAAGGAGTTCGCGAAGAACAAGCAGAAGACCATCCGTAAGCAGAACGGCCTGGGCATCTTCGCCACGCAGAGCCCGGAAGATGCGCTGAAGAGCGACATCTCCGCGGCCCTGATCGAACAGACCGCCACGCTGATTCTGCTGCCGAACCCGAACGCCAGCAAGAGCGACTACATGGATGGCCTGAAGCTGACCGAGGCCGAGTTCAAGGTGGTTACCGCGCTGGACGAGCGCTCGCGCTGCTTCCTGGTCAAGCAGGGTCATGCCTCGAGCGTCTGCCAGCTCAACCTGCGCGGCATGGACGACATCCTGTCGGTGATCTCGGCCTCGACCGACAACATCGACATCATGCATCGCGTGCTGCAGACGGCAGCGGTCCGCAACCGTGTGACGGTGGACGAGTTGACCCCGGATCAGTGGCTGGACGCGTTCTACAAGAATCGAAAGGGCTCCGGCAAGCGGGCCGAACAGGATCAGGAGGAGACGGCATGAACCTGCCCACTCAAACGAACAAGGAAACTGCCATGACGACCGAAACCCAACGCAAGCCCATTCGCCGGCGTCGCATGGCGCCCCTGATGGCAGCCGTACTGACGCTGGGCCTGACCGTGAGCACGGGCACCAGCCCGGCGCAGGCGATGACCGTCTATGACCCGTTCAACTGGGTCATGAACTTCCTGCAGGAGATGAAGGCCGGCAAGGAGTACTTCGAGACGGCTGCGCGCTGGAGCCAGACGGCCGAACAGTACACCAAGACCATCGACAACTGGCTGTCCAAGCTGCAGAACTGGACCCAGATCATTGCTTCGCCGCTGATGCCGCCGACGCCCACGCTGACGAAGATTCCCGAAAACTGGAACGTGGCAGAAAAGTGCGGTGGCGATTCCATGATCAGCATGAGCGGCCTGATGGCAGTGCTGAACATGAGCCCGGGCGGCGATATCGGCGCGCAGCAGCGAGCGATCTGCTCGTACATCCAGGTGCTTGAGAACAAGAAGTACAACGAGACCGTCGAGGTCGTGCAGATGTCCATGCCGGCGATGGAGCAGATGCTGCAGCAGCTGCGCCGGATCCGCAACGCGTTCAAGAACGAAGGCGCGCTGCAGGAGGATATCTCCAACAATACGGCAACCGCGGTCGAACTCGATAAGGCGTTCAAGAAGTGGGAAACCACCGTCAAGGTCTACGATCAGCAGATTCTTGCCCTTCAGGGGCGGCAGAAGAACCTGGCCGAGCGTGCGTTGCGTGGCGAGCGCAATCCGATTGGCAGCGTCATCAAGGCCGGCGCGCTGAAGGCCGCGCTTTCGAAGTGAATCACGTGCGCAACGCACTCCAGCAGGGCCCCGATGCGGGGCGGGTGATGTGATGAGTCAGGGAATGATGCACGGTATGGTGTTCAATGATCTGTTGCACGGCACGTTGTTCGCCTCGGTGGGCGACTTCGTCTTCTTCCGGCTGATCCTGGATTATCTGCGCGACGAGATCACCAACTTCGGCAACGGCATCCTGAGCCGGATGATGACCTGGGTCGGCACGATGGCGTTGGTGCTGATGACGCTGTGGGTGCTCATCCAGGGCTTCCGCATCGTGACCGGACGGAGCCGTGACTCGATGGCTGCGCTGATGACGAACATGGCGCGCGCCGCCCTGATCGTCACCGTCGCAACGTCGATGGCGATGTTCGGAACCAAGCTGCAGAACTTCCTGACCGGCGATGTGCAGGACCAGATCACCTACATCGTGACCGGCAAGAAGTCGACCGCCGAGGAGCTGATCGACAAGAACCTGGGCTACATGCAGCTGGCACTCACGTCGGTAAGCGTGCTGGATGTGGCCGGCGACGTGGCTCTGGATAGTGCCAAGACCCGCGCGATGTGGTTCATCGGCCTGGGAACGGGCGGTCCCGCCGTGACCGCAGGCGCGATGTTGCTGCTCTACCAGATTGCGCTGGCGCTGTTCATCGGATTCGGACCATTGTTCATCCTGTGTCTGCTGTTCGAGCAGACAAAGTCGCTGTTCCAACGATGGTTGTTCTATGGCATCGGCACCATGTTCTCGATGGCGGTGCTGGCTGCGATGACCGGCATTGCCATGGAAATGGTGGCGCGCGTGGCGGCTTCGTT